>NZ_JBHMQT010000006.1:0-357335 GCF_042435035.1 Sphaerimonospora cavernae | reverse complement strand
TCAAGAAAGTGACCGATGGGCGCTCTGATCAAGGACGGGACCATCCGGTGACGGCGGTGCTCGCCCTGGCCGCGGCGGCGACCGTGGCCGGGATGACGGGCTACCGCGCGATCACCGGCTGGCGCTCCTCAGGCCGTGAAGGTTGAGAAGGCCCCCAAGGCTTCCAAGGCCCCCGCGACGGCTCAGGCCGTCGCCACTCTCCCGAAGGTTGGGCAGGCCGGTACCAAGGTCATTCCGGCGGTTACCTTCATGGCCCCCGCGATGTCAGCCGCCTAAGGGCGGCCTCCCCTCCCCCCGGTGTCATGCCGGGGGGAGATCTTCATAGGGTCCAAGCACGCTTACTACCGTGATGTCAAGTATCACTCGTTGCTGTGGATGGCCTGTGGACCATCCGTGGAAGCTTCGGGGATTGGTTGGGGAACCCGTGTGGTTTAGCTGTGGAAACCACTTGGTTTGGGATGTGGAAAACGTGCGTTCGACCTGGTCAGACAGCGTAACGGGGTAGCTCAAAGGGGTAGTTCGTTGGGAGCGTGCGGGCATCCTTATGTCAGCCGCTGAGACTCATAATGGGCCGCGTATCCCTCCGACCGACACAGGATGCGTGAGTCCCCATGCTTCTCACCCCGCAAGTCATCCCTGAGCCCCATCGCGTACAGCGGGCCATCATCGTTGCCCTTCTCACCCTGCCCTTGCTCGTGATCGTCATCCTGAGTCTTCCCGTATGGGTCACCTGGCCCTGGCTCAAACAGGAGAGGCGAACCGACGTTCTCAAGATGGTGGAGAAGGTGACCGACACCCTTAAGGCGCTCATGCGAGCCAACAAAGAAACCCCCGGTGCGTGAACACCGGGGGCACATGGACGGGATTGATTTGATTCCTCAGCCCAACAGGCTAACCCATTCCTCTTCGGGGTTGGGATCGTAGGACGGGATCAGGTCGGCCTCACCAGCCTTGACGGCCCGGACGAAGACGGTCCACTCGGAGAAGGTGAACATGAGGACGGGGGAATGCTTCCCTTGCTTGGAATCCCGAACCTTCACGCCATCGGGAGCGATGGCCCATTCAACGCAATTGCCCGTTGAGTTTGATTCCTTCGCTTTCCTCCATGGGGTCACGACTGGCCCCCGTTCACCCATCCCTTGATCCACTCCCTAGCGGTCTGCGGGTGCTTCGTGTCGGAGAGTGAGATGGTCGCACCGGACTTGGGCAGCTTGATCACGAAGTGAAGGCGGGTGCCCTCACGGCTGAGAGTGACTACTGCCGTCTCCCGGCCTTGGCCGTACACCTCCAACTCAGCGCTACCGGCCTCCGAGATCGGCCACCCTTCCATGTGCAAGGTGATGTGCCGGATGAATCGGACGTTGATCCTTTCCGACCTGAGAAGATCCCGAAGAGTGATCAGGATGCCCTCTCGCCTGTCTGCCGTGGCCTTGATCATTTCCTTGCCTTCCTGTGTGTCTTGCCGGCAGAACCGAGAGTAGAGGCACTTACCTACTCATGCCTAGTCTTATCCCGGGTTACCCGGGGGAAGTTGGTCTAGGGAGGGGCTACATACGGTTGCCTATCGTGATCCACTTCCGGCCTGATCAACTCAAGTGGGAGCAGGTTCTAGCCGAGATACGGCGACGCATCCGAGAGGGTGAGTATCGCCCCGGCTACCCCATGCCCGGTGCTCCACGGTTGGCCGAAGAGTTCGGGATCGCCAAGCGAACCGCCGAACGGGTCATCGATGAACTTCGGGCAGCCAACGAGATATACACCGTGAGAGGCAAGGGGACGTTCGTAAGTGATCCCGCCACGGGCGGGCCTCCTGAGGTCATCGATCCCGAAGACAAGTGAAGCCCCCACCGAAGCGGGGGCCTCACAACCTCAAAGTGTCGGCAAGACAACCGAGAGGCTAGGTCTAAGCGTAGGGGTTCCGGGGGTTAGGAGTCGCCAGTCAGCGAACGGGCGTAGGTCACGGCTCGATGGAACGTCATGCGCTCTCGCGGCGTCGCCTCGCTCCATATGTCGCTGTCCATGGGCGCTTGATCGGCTACCCGGGACAGTAGACGGGCTATCTCTACCGCGTCGGCCTTAGAGGCCCCGGTGATGTCTAGTGCGTCCCGGACATCACAGATTGCATCGATGGGGAGATCACGCAAACGCCTAGCGGCTTGAATACCTTCGATCAAGAGAACGACGTCCGGGAAATCCGGAGTCTCAGCCATTTGTACGAGCATCGCCGGGGGTACCCCGAACGCTTTGGCCGCCCCTTCAAGGTCGGTATCTACCGCAACGGCAAGGGCAGCTTGAAGAGAGGCCCCTAGTTCCTCGTATGCCTGCCGTATCGAGACGTGAAGCTCTCGGAGGTAGACGGCCTGATCTAGGGGCGTGAGAGCCCCCTGACCTTGGGTCAAGCGCGCGATGATCGATGGGCTGTTCACGTGCCGCATGGTGCCAGGTATGCTGACGTTGTCTCCAGCGCCTATCTCCAACAATGTGGTCAACGTCGCGCTGCCGACGATCCAACGCGACCTCGGGCTGACGATCTCGGGGCTGGAGTGGATCGTCAGCGCGTACATCCTGGTGTTCGCCGTACTGCTGCTCGTCGGCGGGCGACTGGCCGACGTCCTCGGCGCCCGCACCACGTTCTTCGCCGGCCTCGCGCTCTTCACGCTCGCGTCGGTCGCGGCCGGCCTGGCGGGCGGACAGGAGACGTTGATCGCGGCCCGCGCCCTGCAGGGGGTGGGCGCGGCCCTGGTGACGCCCGCGGCCCTGGCCCTGCTGCCGAAGCTCTTCCCGGACCCGCGCGGGCGCGGGATGGCCATCGGCATCTGGAGCGCCGTCGGCGCACTGGCCCTCGCGGTCGGCCCGCTCACCGGCGGCCTGCTCAGCGAGAGCGCACACTGGGGCTGGATCTTCCTGATCAACGTGCCGATCGGCGCGGTCACCGCCCTGGTCGGGCTGCGCTCGATCCGGGTCGCCCGCGCGACGGACACCCCCCACACCGGCCTCGCTGGGCTCGACCTGCCGGGCCTGGGGACCTCGGCGGTCGCGCTGTTCGCGCTCACCTACGCGCTGATCGAGGGCGGGTCGCGCGGCTGGACCTCCACCCCGATCCTCGGCTCGTTCGCGGTCGCCGCGATCGCCGCCATCGCGTTCGGAGTCGTCGAGTCCCGTACGGCACGGCCCATGATCGACCTCAGCCTGTTCCGTGAGCGGATCTTCAGCGGGGGCCTGCTCTCGATGGGCCTGTGGGCGTTCGGCGTGTTCGGCGTCTACTTCTTCACCGCGATCTATCTGCAGAGCGCGCTCGGCTTCTCCCCGACCGAGGCGGGCGCGGGCTTCGTCCCGATGGCACTGCTCATGGCGGTCGGCGCCGTGCTGGCGCCGCGGATCGCCGAGCGGCTGGGCGACGCCCGCACGGTCGCGATCGGTCTCGCCGTGATGGCGGGCGCCGTAGCCATGGTGTCGACCGTCGGCGAGGGCGGCGGCTACCTCGACCTGCTCCCCTGGTTCCTGCTGTACGGCGCGGGCGGCGGGCTGCTCGTCCCGCTGACCAACGTCGTGCTCGGCGCGATGCCCGCGGCCCGGGCGGGCGTGGCCTCCGGCGTGCTGAACGTCTCCCGCGAGGTCTTCGGCCTGCTCGGCATCACGATCCTGGGCGCCATCATGAGCAGCCGCCAGAGCGCCGTCACCGGGACGCCGATGCACCGCTTCCTCGATGCGTACCAGTTCACGCTGCTCATCGCGGCCGTGATCGTGCTGGTCGGCGTCCCGGTCAGCCTCTACTCCCTCCGCCGGGCCCGTACCTCCAGCCTCGAGACCCCCGAACCCGCCGCCGTCGCCGAACCAGTCGCCTGAGCCTCGGCAGAGAGGTAGGCACCGCTGGCGCAATGGTCACCTTCGGTTATCGAACACCATCTAAAGGTTAGGTCAAATCTGTGGAAAGACGTGGGCCGTAGCAGCGTCAATTGGGGTCATCCCTGGGCGTCGTCCCAGGACCGATCCGAACGCTGGTGATAGCAAATGACGCAAACCACGGGACGGCCTCGGCTCATGGCTGTCCCACTCCGGCACGGCTACGGTGAACCCATGGGTATGAACGCGTTGGAAGTCCGACTGCGCGAAGGTGCCGAACGTGTGGACGTCCTACGGCTCACTGACACGCTTGCACAGGTCAAGAATGCTCTCGACGAGATCGACCGGGTGTATCAGTGGAAGAGGAGTGCCCGCCCCGAGTGGGTCGTTCAATCCATGGCCCAGCGCCGCGGAGAGTTGGTCATCCAGATAACAGCGCGTGAATCGCGTCGACGCGAGTGGCCGTCTCTGCTCATCCCGGTTAATGCCCTGGTCACCGGAGTTCAGAGACTCCAGGATGTGGCCGAAGTTCCCCAGTACTACACGGAAGGGACCGTCGAACGCCTACTGAAGATCGGCGAGCCCGGGCGAGGGCTTCAAGAGGTGTCGGTGGCGACCGTGAACGGCAAGGTCGGCCCGCACTATCCGGTATCGGAGATGGTGCGGCAACATGCCAGGTCGGCCGTGACGGGGACGCAGAGGTCACTCGGATCGGTGGCCGGTTGGCTGGATGCGATGAGCGCGCGCCGGGCAGCCAAAGGCCTGATCGTTGTCGGCCTGTTCGACCCGTTGACTCGGCGGGCTGTGACCGGCCATCTGTCCACCGATATGCAGGAGACGGTGGAGAAATTCTGGCGGCACCGCGTCCTGGCCCGTGGCATGGTGACTCGGAACGAACGCGGACAGGTCGTCCGGATCCAGATCGAGCATCTGGAGGGCCTGCCTGAGGATGATTCCAGCAGAGCACCCGTATCGCACGTTCTGGAGAGTGACCCGGAGTGGCTGGGCGGGCAAAGCGTGGATGACTATCTGCGGGAGGCACGACGTGCGTGACTGCCCGCTGATCTACCCCGACTCTGATATGTACCTCGATCTGATCACGCGCAACGAAGCTCTTCACAAGAAGACAGGGCAACCCCGCTGGCTGTCCGCCAAAGCGGTCTTCGAAGGCATCGAAGTCGGGTACGCGCGAATGGCCGTGTCACCTTTGATCGAGGCAGAAGTCCTCATCAACGGATCGACCCGTGAGCGCAGCGCTCGTTCGCCACGGGTGGCGGAAATGCTCGGCACCTGGTTCACCTCCCCGCAAACTCTCTGGGTGGACATCGACCGATTTCTGGTCCGGGAGGCGCTCAGGCTGCGGGAGGAGTACGGCCGTTTCCATCAGGGCTCCAAGCCGTTCAAGTCCGCTGACGCCCTCCATCTCGCGGCGGCGTTGCGCGCCAAGTGCCGTTACTTCATGACCCACGACGAAGGTTTCCCGATCGGGATGGCGGTAGACGGCATGGAGGTCATCAGACCCGAGGTCGTGTGGCCAGAGCCCTTACCCTTCGAAGAGCCTGAACCGTAGAGCCGGCGCGGAGATGCGCGTGGCGACGAGGAGAAGGCCCTCTGCGCCGGGCATCCGGGAGAATGGGCGGATGCCGCCGCGGAGACTGGATCCGGAGAAGGTTCGTGTAGCGCTCGACGCCCAACTCGCCGAGCTGGGCGAGCCGCCGTTCGACGGCCCGGCCGGCGGCGTGCCGGGCGCGTGCGCCCGTGCGGTGCTCGCCGCCTACGACGCCGGCCTGACGCCGGTCAGGGACGCCGCACGCTTCGCCGTACGGCACCTGCTGGCCGAACTGGCCGCCCGGTCTCCCGGGAGGTCGGTGGAGGTGCGGGTGCCGCCGTACGCGGCCGTGCAGTGCGTGGCGGGGCCGCGGCACACCCGGGGCACCCCGCCCAATGTCATCGAGACCGACCCTCGGACGTGGCTGGAGATGGCCACGGGCAGGCTCTCATGGGCCGAGGCGGCGGCCGCCGGGCGGATCTCCGCCAGCGGCGCCAGGGCCGACCTGTCCGACCACCTGCCGCTGCGGTAGCTCCTTAGTCCTTCGCGCCGCCGAGCCTGCTTTCGACGCAGTGCTGCATGGACTCCTGGTCCGGATAAAGCACGGGATCGAAGCATTCGCGCAGGCCCGTGTCCCGGAGCCAGTTGCTGAACAGCACAGCGAAGAGCACCGCGAGGACCAGGGTCGCGATGCTCAACGCGAGACCGATGACGGCCCGTCGCCGGTTGGAACGCTTGACGGTCGCCACGATCCCGACGATGAGGCCGGGGACCGCGACCAGCGCGCCGATCCCGCACACGGGCAGCAGGACGAGACCGGCGATGCCGAGCACCAGGGCGGCCGTGCCCAGTCCGCCGCCGGTCGGCGGCGGTGGCGGCCAGCCGTCCCCCGGTCCCATCGGTCCCGAGGGCGGCGGGGGCAGCGACCCCCCGAACGGCCCCTGCGCGTACGGCCCCTGAGGCGGCGGCCCGTACGGCCCCTGGGGCGGACCCTGGATCGGCTGGCCGTACGGCCCTCGCGGTGGGCCTTCAGGAGGCTGCGAATCGGGCTGTCGACGGCGGTCGGGGTCGTCGGATGTTGACACGGTGATCCCTTCCGTGAGTGATTTTGGGGCCTGCCGCAACGGCCAGGCTCTCCCGAAAACCACGGCCGGGCCTGCGGCGACACGGCAAAGGAGGGTCGAGTGTTTCGGTGAAATTCGACCAGCCCCGGGTCCGAGCAGCGTCATTGTCCAAATACACTCAAGTACGTGTTGAAGGGCGACGGCCGGTTGGGCCATGACCTCGACCCCCAGGACCACGCACCAAAGGACGCCTGTGGCGTCTTCGGTGTCTGGGCTCCCGGGGAGGACGTCTCCAAACTCACCTACTACGGCCTCTACGCGCTGCAGCACCGCGGGCAGGAGTCCGCGGGCATCGCAGTGAGCGAGGGCAACCGAATCCTCGTCTACAAGGACATGGGGCTGGTGGCCCAGGTCTTCGACGAATCCATCCTCGGCACGCTCCGCGGTCACCTCGCCATCGGGCACTGCCGTTACTCCACCACCGGATCGAGCGTCTGGGAGAACGCGCAGCCCACGCTGAACTCCACCGACGACGGCGGGCTGGCCCTGGCGCACAACGGCAACCTCATCAACACGGCGCAGCTCGCCGAAGGCGTCGCGCCGGGCTCCATCAGGGCCAGCACCGACACCGAGGTCCTGACCGCCCTCCTCGCCAAGCACGGCTCGCGTCCGGTCGAGGACGTGGCGGCCGAGCTGCTGCCGGAGGTGAAGGGCGCCTACTCGCTGGTCTGGATGACCGAGACCACGCTGTTCGCCGCCCGTGACCCGCAGGGCATCCGGCCGCTCGTGCTGGGCCGGCTGGAGCGCGGCTGGGTGGTCGCCTCCGAGACCGCGGCCCTCGACATCGTCGGCGCCTCGTTCATTCGCGAGGTCGAGCCCGGCGAGCTGCTGACGATCGACGAACGCGGGGTGCGCTCCCAGCGGTTCGCCGCCGCCGAGCCCAAGGGCTGCCTGTTCGAGTACGTCTATCTCGCCCGCCCGGACACCACGATCGCCGGGCGCGGCGTGCAGGCCACCCGGGTGGAGGTCGGCCGCATCCTCGCCCGCGAGCACCCGGTCGACGCCGACCTCGTCATCCCCACGCCCGAGTCGGGCACGCCGGCCGCCATCGGCTACGCCGAGCAGAGCGGCATCCCGTACGGCCAGGGCCTGGTGAAGAACTCCTACGTCGGCCGTACGTTCATCCAGCCGTCGCAGACCATCCGGCAGCTCGGCATCCGGCTGAAGCTGAACCCGCTGCGCGAGGTGATCCAGGGCAAGCGCCTGGTCGTGGTGGACGACTCGATCGTCCGCGGCAACACCCAGCGCGCCATCGTCAAGATGCTGCGCGAGGCGGGCGCCACCGAGGTCCACGTACGGATCTCCTCGCCGCCGGTGAGCTGGCCCTGCTTCTACGGCATCGACTTCGCGACCCGGGCAGAGCTGATCGCCGGATCGCTTACGGTGGAGGAGATCAGGCACTCCCTCGGCGCCGACTCGCTCGGCTACATCTCGCTCGAGGGGCTGACGCGGGCGACCACGCTGCCCGCCGACCGGCTGTGCCGGGCCTGCTTCACCGGTGAGTATCCCATTCCGATCGAGGACGACAGAGTGGGCAAGTTCGTACTGGAGGCCCAGCGATGACCAGCTACGCCGCGGCCGGCGTCAACATCGAGGCCGGTGACCGCGCCGTCGAGTTGATGAAGTCGCGGGTCGCCCGCTCCCGCCGGCCGGAGGTCGTCGACGACGCCAGCGGCTTCGCCGGGCTCTTCGACGCCTCGGCGTTCCTGCGCTACCGGCGGCCGCTGCTGGCAACCTCCACCGACGGTGTCGGCACCAAGGTGCTGCTGGCGCAGCGGCTCGGCAAGCACGACACGATCGGCATCGACCTCGTCGGCATGGTCGTGGACGACCTCGTGGTGTGCGGGGCCGAGCCGCTCTTCATGACCGACTACATCGCGTGCGGCAAGGTCGTGCCCGAGCGCATCGCCGACATCGTCGGCGGCGTGGCGGAGGGCTGCCGCCTGGCCGGCTGCGCGCTGGTCGGCGGTGAGACGGCCGAGCACCCCGGCGCGATGGGCCCGGACGAGTACGACCTGGCCGGCGCGGGCACCGGAGTGGTCGAGGCCGACGAGCTGCTCGGCCCCCACCGGGTCGTGCCGGGCGACGTCGTGCTGGGCCTGGCCTCCACCGGGGTCCACTCGAACGGGTACTCCCTTGTGAGGCATGTCATATCGACGGCCGGGCTCGATCTGGAGCAGGAGCTGCCCGAGCTGGGCAGGACGCTGGGTGCGGAACTGCTCGAGCCGACCCGCGTCTACTCCCTGGACTGCCTCGCCCTGATCCGGGAGACCGAGGTGCACGCCCTGGCCCACGTCACCGGCGGCGGGCTCGCCGCCAACCTGGCCAGGTCCCTGCCCGGCACCGCCGACGCCCTCCTGGACCGGGGCTCGTGGACGCCTCCGGCGATCTTTGAGGTGCTGGCCGGACATGGCAAGGTCCCGCAGGTGGAGATGGACCGGACGTTCAACCTGGGCGTGGGGATGTGCGCGATCGTCCCCGCCGGGCGGGCCGACGAGGCGATGGCGCTGCTGACCGGGAGAGGCGTGCCCACCTGGATGCTCGGCGAGATCGTCGCCGGCACCGGGCAGGCCAGGTTCCGCTGATGTCCCCGCAGGGGAACAGTTCCGTACGGAACCGTTCCCTGCGTGGGCATGCCCCGAAGCGTGTCCGGCTCGCGCCTCTGACGCGCACCCCGTCTCACGCGGCATCCCGCCTGACGCGCGCCCTGGAACTCCAGACACCCCTGGCACCCCTGGTACGCGGCGGGATCACTGACTGTCAGTGCAGGCAAGTGAGCCGTCCGGCGGGGTTCCCCCCGCCGGACGGCTCACTTGGCACTCACAAACGGATCAACGGCGCCCACGACGCTCGCTGGTGTCGCCCTCGCCCTCGTCGTCATCGTCGACGGCGTAGTCGGCATACCGACTGGCCAGCTCTTCGTAAGGGTCATGCTCCTTGTTGCGGCCGGAATCGTCCTCGTCCACGACTCCGAGCTCCGCGCGCAGGCGCTCAAGATCCGTTCCGCCGCTGTTGTACTTCAGCTGACGGGCGACCTTGACCTGCTTGGCCTTTGCTCGGCCGCGCCCCATTGGCTCGACCCCCTCATGCGGGGCCGTGCCCGACCCCTCGTCACTAACGCACCGCGCACTGACGCACTGACTTCAGGCGCCAGTCTCTCACTCGCCTATTACCGTACCTGGTTTGTGCGCCGCTCGGTACGTCGTACGAGTGGCGCTGGTCAACGTCCGAGCCAAATGCCCCTCAGCCGACCTACTTCCGACATTCTTCGCTCTGCCAGCCTATCCGCTGCGGCACCCGGAGGGACGCCTTCCACGTCGGCCATCTCGAAGATCTTGAGTGTGGTGTCGAAGATCCGGGCGGCCCGGGCGCGGGCCCTGGCCATGTCGAAGCCCTCGATCTCGTCGGCCACCTGGATGACGCCGCCGGAGTTCACGAGGTAGTCGGGGGCGTAGAGAATGCCCCGCTCGGCGAGCTGCTTCTCCACGTCGGGGTGGGCGAGTTGGTTGTTGGCCGCGCCGCACACGATCTTGGCCTTGAGTTGGGGGACGGTCGCGTCGTCGAGCGACCCGCCGAGGGCGCACGGCGCGTAGACGTCGATGTCGGCGGCGGTCAGCGCGGCGGTGTCGGCGACGACCTCGACCGACGGGTGGCGCTGCCGCACCCGCTCGACCGCCTGCTCGGACACGTCGCAGACGACCACCTCGGCGCCGTCCTCGACCAGGTGGTCGACGAGGCGGTGCCCGACCTTGCCGAGCCCCTCGACGCCGACCCGGCGTCCGTTCAGCGAAGAGGTTCCGTACACGTGCTCGGTCGCGGCCCGCATGCCCTGGAAGACCCCGAAGGAGGTGAGGATGGAGGAATCTCCGGCTCCGCCGTGCTCGGGGGTCCGCCCCACGACGTAGGAGGATTCGCGGGCGACGATGTCCATGTCCTCGGCATAGGTGCCGACATCGCAGGCGGTGTAGTAGCGGCCGCCGAGCGACTGGATGAACCTGCCGTAGGCCCGCAGCAGGGCCTCGCTCTTGCAGGCCGCCGGATCGCCGATGATGACGGCCTTCGCGCCGCCGAGGTCGAGTCCGGCCAGCGCGTTCTTGTACGCCATGGCACGGGAGAGGTTGAGCACGTCGGCGAGCGCGGCCTGCTCGCTCTCGTAGGGGTAGAACCGGGTGCCGCCGAGTCCCGGCCCGAGGGCGGTGCTGTAGATCGCGATGATCGCGTTCAGGCCGCTGCGCTCGTCTGAGCAGAAAACGACCTGTTCGTGCTTCACCGGCTGGATGGGGGTCGCGTCCTTGGCAGGGCTGGCGTCCTTGTGGGAGAGCCCGAAGACGTCGGTCACGATGGTGACTCCTGATCGCCTCTGTTCGCCGCCTCCGTGCGGCGAAATCTCCTCAATCTTACCGAGGTCCACGGGAAACGATCATGCAAAGCCGGGACAGTACTGCACATGTTCGCAGCGTCGTGGCACGATTCTGGTGTGCTCCCCTACGCTGCCTATCTCCGTGTGTACGAGCCACTGACCGCCTTCGCTCCGCAGGATCAGGTCAGATGGGCCCGCTATGCCGAGTCCAGGAACCGGCCGCGCAGGGCGGGCGCGCTCGAGGTCGAGCACGGCGAGTCCCTCCGCCGGCTGATATGCGTGCCTCCGGCGCCCGCCCCCGAGGAGGAGAGCCCGAACGCGTATCTGCGCCGGGTCGAGGAGATGCTGTACGTCTGCCCGTGGCAGAGCAGGCTCCGGTCATGGCTGGCGTTCGCCTCGTTCCGCGGCAGCCTGCCGATCAGGCTGGCCGACCGGTTCGTGCCCGACAAGGTCGCCGAGCGGACGGCGGACGACTTCGACCGGTTCAAGCGCTACGAGCACTCGCTGCGCACGCACATAAGGACCAGCACCTGGCACGTCCCGACCTCGTGGTTCGTCCCGTTCGACTCGGCCGAGCGGTGGCTGGTCCTGGGATCCGAGGTGAGCGGCGAGGCCGCCGCCCCGACCACGACCGCGCCACCCAGGAACATGCTCTACGTCACCTCGATGGCCCAGGCGCGACGCCGGGTGGCACGGGCGCTCGTGACGATCCGGCGGCACGTCGGCCAGGTGGCGGCGCTCACGGATGTCGAGGACGTGGGCCGCTGGCTGGAGGAGTTCCACCCTCACTCTCTCGTCGAACTCGACTACGGCGGCCTCGTCCACCTGATGGACGACAGCACGCTCCAGGGCGACCAGTCCGTGGCCGAGGTGGCCACCGCTCTCACGAGTTTGGACAACGGACAGGAAGAGCTTGCTTTCGCGATGTATCAGCGGGTCATCCTCCGCTGGAGGTCCATCAAGGCCCTCGAAAGGGCAAACTGATCGTAATGAAAGCACCGTGACCTGCACGAACTGGTCACGGAACGTTCGATCTCACATCTACGAACTGAGCAGTTTGCCGTTTTCACTGCGATACCACGAACCGTGTCGCTAGAATCACCGAGCGTGACATCAACCCGTGGTCGAGTCGTTGTGCCCGGAGGGCTCGCCAATCGCACTACGTGGTTGTATGGTCACGTGGGGTGATGCTGTAAATGATCCCGAAAAACCCGCACGTGTGGCTCGTTTACGGACATCCCTGGCAAGCGTCAGACCAGACAAGCGCCAAATAGGACAAGCGCCAGCCAAGACATCGCTGACGCGGTCCAAACGGAGGAGAGGCCGCAGAAATGACAGCTCGTACACCCGAGGCCGAGCCCCTGCTCACCCCGGCGGAGGTCGCCACCATGTTCCGCGTCGACCCCAAGACCGTCACCCGTTGGGCCAAAGCGGGCAAGCTGACGTCCATCCGTACGCTCGGAGGGCATCGGCGCTACCGGGAGACCGAGGTCCGTGCGCTGCTCGCGGGGATCCCGCAGCAGCGCTCCGAGTAGTACGGGGCGGTCCCCGCGAGGAGAGAACGAGCGCGCTCGCGTCGGGAAATGCGGGTGCGTCAGCACGGGCCCGTGGCCGACGCGGGTCGTATGGGGGGCCGGCGCCGCCCGCCCGGCGCCTCCCCGCTACCCGGCCGTTTTCCGTCGGTCCGGTTGCACATGCGTCAGCAGCCGGCCCACCTCCTGATCATGCTCGGCCGCCACCATCAGCATCGCGACCATCTGGTCCACCAGCATCCGCTCGAGTCCGGCCCGGTCCACATCACGGTGCTCCAGCCAGTCGAGTCCTCTGGCGTCCAGTTCCCCGGTGGCACTGCGCAGAGCCGCCACATAGAGTTCCCGCTTGCCGCCGAAGTAGTGGTAGACGAGCGGCCCGTGACGCGCCCGCGGACACGGCGACGTCGTCGATCGAGACGTCCTCGGCGTCATGCTTGAGCAGGTCCAGCGCGGCGGCTAGCAACTCCTCGCGCCGCCGGTCCACGCTCAGCCTCCGTCGGACCCGCCGTGTGCTCTCCTCCACCTGGCGTGTGGCACCCACACCTTGAACACTATCGGGTGGATTCGCGGACTTCCTCCCCCCATGACGGTAGGCGCCGCTATCGGGCATCCCCAACGCCCGGAGGAACGGGCAAAACCATCAACCCCGACCGGCAACGGCCTCCCCGGAACCACCAACTCGCCCTACGGCGAGCAACCTGGCCCCCCAACGGCGCCCAGCCGCTATCGGGCATCCCCAACGCCCGGAGGAACGGGCAAGTATCAGCATTACGGCCTTTACCCGTACCCTCTGGGCAACTCGATCGTTTGGTGTGTCAGATGCACGTCCACGCATCGTGGGGAGAGCCATGTCAGGACCGTCCATTCAGACCACTGCCCGGAACAGCGTCGGCATATCGCTGCCCGACAGCGGGCTGCCCGATGGATTCAGCCCGCGGCCGCGGCCCACGATTCGCAACGTGGCCGAGCGCGCCGGCGTGTCCAAGTCGCTGGTGTCCCTCGTACTCAGGGGATCACCTCATGTGAGCGAGCATCGCAGGGAGGCCGTCCTCCAGGCGGCCAGGGAGCTCGGCTACCGCCCGAACGCGGTGGCCCGCAGCCTCGTGGAGGGCCGCACCCATCTGGTGGGCGCCCTGGTGTCGGATCTGCACAACCCCTTCTACGCGGAGTTCCTGGACGGTCTGCAGGAGAGCCTGCACGGCGACGGTCTGCGACTGCTGATAGGAAGCGGCCGGTGGGATCCGGCGTTCGAGGACGAGGCCGTGGAGGCCTTCCTGGAGTTGCGTGTGGACGGCCTGGTGATGCTGGGTGTCGCGCCGTCCAGCGACACGCTCGCCGAGGCCGCCGCCTACACCCCCACCGTCGTCGTGGGTGAGCGCGACGTGAACCTCGAGGGCGTCGACATCGTCGTGGACGATGACCAACTCGGAGCCCGCCTGGCCGTCGACCACCTCGTGGAGCTCGGTCACCGGCGGATCGCCCATATCGAAGGAACCCCGTCATCGGCCGCCCGCTGCCGCTGCGAGGGCTATCTGATGGCCATGCGCCGCCACACGCTCGCGCCGCACATCATGGTCGAACACGGAGACTTCACCGAGGAGGGCGGCCGGCAGGCCGCGCTGACCCTGCTGCGCCGTACGCCTCGGCCGACCGCGGTCTTCGCGGCCAACGACATCGTCGCGATGGGCGTGCTCACGGCCGCGAGCGAACTGGGCCTGCGCGTGCCTCAGGACCTGTCCGTGGTCGGGTACGACAACACGCATCTCGCGGCGGTGAACCAGATCTCGCTGACCAGCGTGGACCAGCCCCGGCGGGCGATGGGGCGGTCGGCCGCCGCCCTGCTCAGCGACCGCATCTCGGAGCCGGGCAAGGCCGCCAGGCTGCGCCAGGTGACCCCCCAACTGGCCGTCCGGCGGAGCACCGGGCCTGCGCCAAGCGAGTCCAAAAGCTAGGTCAACCTCCGACGTGTCGTCTCGCGGCGGTGTTAACTCGTGCCGTGACGCCGCCCCGGCGCGTCAGCGGCATCGGGGGGACCCGCCGGGGCGGCGACCGCATTTCGCGAGAATCGGGGGGATTCATGCGTGATCCGGAGCTGGTCTCCTGCGCACAGCGGGCGGCCGACGAGCTCGAACGGGCCTGGGTGCGCTGGCGGGAGGCCCGGGGGCTGACCGCCGGTGACGACGACGCCGGCGACCTCGCCGAGACCGTGGCGAGCTACGTCGCCCACTCGATCGAGCATCCGTGGGGACGCCCCCGGGTGGTGCTGGGACTCGACGCCGCGGACGCTCGCGAACTGGCCGCCCTCCTGCACGGGCAGGACGGCCCGCCTCTGCGGCCTCCTTCGCCCAGGCTCGGGCTCTCCGTGGGGCCGGGAGCCTAGGTCATATTTCCGGTGTGACGGCATGGTCACGTGCGCTCTGCACGTAGGTTGGTTCCCAGGGAAGTGTCTGGCAAATGCTGCCCGGCCCCGCCTATCAGGGCATGGTTTGTCAGACACGACCGAAGTGTCGCGAAGGGATTCGAGCGTGATCAGTCGACCTCTTGCCGCCGCGGTCGTGGGCCTGTGCGGGCTCAGCACTCTCGTGGCCTGCGGCTCTCTGGAGGTCTGGGGCGGTTCCGAGGCGCCCGACGCGACGAGCCCGGCCGCCGCCACCAGTACGGCGAACCCGCCGCGAGCCGATGCCAACTCGCCTGCCAGGACGCACGCCACCGCGCAGATCACCTCCCAGGACAAATCTCAAGAGGACACGTCGCAGCGTGACGCTCAGGTCAAGCCGCTGGCCGGGAAGGTCGTCGTCATCGATCCCGGGCACAATCCCGGTAACCGGCAGCACATCCGGGAGATCAACAAGCAGGTCGACGTCCTCACCAAGCGGAAGGCCTGCGACACCACCGGTACGTCGACCAACGACGGCTACAGCGAGGCCGCGTTCGCCTGGGACGTCTCGAAGAAGCTCGCCAAGCGGCTGAAGGAACTGGGTGCCACAGTCAGGCTCACCCGCACCGCCGACAGGCCCTGGGGCCCCTGCATCACCGAGCGCGCGGAGATCGGAAACCGGGCCAGGGCGGACGCGGCGATCTCCATCCATGCGGACGGCGCGCCGCCGAACGGCCGCGGCTTCCACATCATCATCCCCAAGAAGATCAACGGACCGGTCGACCCCGTCGTCGACGACTCCAGGCGGCTGGGCCGTACGATCCGGGACGCCTTCCGCCGCGGCACCGGCCTGCCGTACTCGAACTATCTCGGCAAGGACGCGCTCGACCGCCGCAGCGACCTCGGTGGGCTGAACCTGTCGAAGGTTCCAAAGGTCCTGCTCGAATGCGGGAACATGCGGAACGCGGAGGACGCGGCCAAGCTCAAGGACGAGCGGTTCCGGCAGCGCATGGCCGACGCCCTGGCACAGGGCTTCCAGACCTACCTCTGACCTGACCACGCCAAGCCGGACAGCCCGGAAGTTTGGCATGATCTGGGGCATGGATCACCTCCTTCCCCGGCCCCGCCTGGCCGAGAGCATGCCCGGTGTGTTCGCGTTTGTTGCCAACTCGACGGTTTCCGGACCGGCCGCCCTCGTCGATGCCGTACGGCTCGCGCTCGCCCTGCTCGACCTCCGGCCCGCTATGGCGGGAGCCGACGCGGCGGCGGTGCAGGTGATCGAAGACGCCGGTCTCGGCCCGGAGTCGTACGAGATCGAGATCACGGCCGAGGCGGTGCGGATCACTGCGGGAGACCGGGCCGGCGCGTTCTACGCCGGGCAGACGCTGCGGCAGCTCCTGCCGGCCGAGGCGTACCGGGCGGCGACCCTCCCCGGCACGGCCTGGTCCGTGCCGTGCGGACGGCTCGCGGACGCGCCCGCACTCTCCTGGCGCGGGGCCCACCTCGACGTCGCCCGCAACTTCCTGCCCAAGCGGGAGGTCCTGCGGATGATCGACCTGCTGGCCCTCCACAAGCTCAACCGGCTCCACCTGCACCTGGTGGACGACCAGGGGTGGCGCGTGGAGAGCCGGGCCTATCCGCTGCTCCATGAGATCGGCTCGCACCGGGATCAGACGACCACCAGTTACTACCATGAGGACCCGGCCTTCGACGGCGTCCCCCATGGCGGGTACTACACCCTGACGGATCTGGCGGAGATCTCCGCCTATGCGACGGCCCGGGCGGTCACCGTCGTACCGGAGATCGACGTCCCCGGGCACGCATCGGCGATCCTGGCGGCGTACCCCGAGTTCGCGGCGCGGCCGGCAGACACATATCGGGTGCTGGACCGGTGGGGCATCTCACCGGCGATCCTCTCCCCGTTGCCGGCCACGGTCGACTTCCTCACCACGGTCTTCGACGAGATCATCGGTGCGCTGGGCGCCGTGCCGTACTTCCACATCGGCGGCGACGAGTGCGTGCTGGATGACTGGGCGGCCTCCGCCGACATCTCCGCTTACCAGGAGAAGCTGGGCCTGTCGACCCCGGCCGACCTGCACGCCTGGTTCCTGCGACGGCTGGCCGACGTGCTCGCCGAGCGCCGGAGCCGTGCCGTCGTGTGGGACGAGGCGTTCGTCAGCGGAATGCTCAGGCAGGACACGGTGGTCATGCCGTGGCGCGGCCCGCAGGTCGGGCGACGGGCCGCGGCGGCGGGCCACGAGGTGGTCGCGACGCCGGTGTTCCCGATGTACTTCGACTACGCCGAGGCGGCCTCGGCGGAGGAGCCGTTGGCCATCGGCGACACGGTCACGCTGGCCGACGTGGCGGCCTTCGCGCCTGTGCCGTCAGAGTGGACGGTCGAGGAGCGGGACCGGGTGGTCGGCGTGCAGTTCCAGCTCTGGAGCGAGCGGATCCCCGATGGACGGACGCTCGACTACCGGGCCTGGCCGCGTGGCTGTGCGGCGGCTGAGATCGCCTGGAGCGGCGCACCCGTCTCGGACTGCTTCACCGGTCGGCTCGACGCCCATCTCGTACGGCTGGACGCCTTCGGCGTGGAATATCGCCCGCCGGCGGGACCGCGGCCGTGGCAGCGGGGCGGCAACGGGTGGCGGCGCCATCGTCCGGGCGTCGTGGACGTGCAGGAGATGATGAGGCACCTGCACGAGTTGACCCAATCGGCCGACTCCACCCGCCCCAGCACGAGTTCGTGACGCCCCTTCCGCCCCGGCTCTCGGGCCGGGGCG
This sequence comes from Sphaerimonospora cavernae, assembly GCF_042435035.1. Taxonomy (NCBI): domain Bacteria; kingdom Bacillati; phylum Actinomycetota; class Actinomycetes; order Streptosporangiales; family Streptosporangiaceae; genus Sphaerimonospora; species Sphaerimonospora cavernae. Next base: position 339,767 of record NZ_JBHMQT010000006.1, on the reverse strand, counting down.
GCAGCACTGCGAGATCATGAATGGCACCGCACCAGGTCAGGGGTGCGGTCTGCGAGAAACTGAAAGATCACGGGGGAGGGGGTGGGCATGCATGTATGCATGGGTTATGGGGTGACCATGTAGCCGGCCTCTTCGACGGCCTGGCGTACGGCCTCGTCGGTCACGCCTTCGCCGGTGACGTCGAGCCGGCCCGTGGCGAGGTCCACGTCCACACCGGTCACGCCCGGGACCTCGCCGACCTCCTCGGTGACCGAGGCCACGCAGTGACCGCAGGTCATACCCTGCACCGTGTAGGTCTTCACGCTCATGTCGCTCTCCTCAATGGTCGTCTTCACGTCGGTCAGGCGGTCTCGCCGACGGCGCTCCGGCCGATGATCTCGCGGACCGAGGTGTGGCCGTGGCGGCGCAGGCGGCGGGACAGCCCGCGGTGGATCCGCCAGGCCCACAGCGGGCCACCGTAGATCATTCCGGTGTATCCCTGGACGAGGGTGGCCCCGGCGAGCAGCCGCTCCCACACGTCGCCGGCGTCCTCGACACCGCCGACCGAGACGATCGCGAGACGGCCGCCGACCCTCCGGTGCAGCCTGCGCAGCACCTCGAGCGACCTGGACTTCAGCGGACGCCCCGACAACCCTCCGGTCTCGGCGCTGGAGACCCCCGCACGGCTGATCGTGGTGTTCGTGGCGATGATCCCGGCGAGCCCCAGGTCGGCGGCGAGATCCGCGACGGCGTCGACGTCCTCGTCCGCCAGGTCTGGGGCGATCTTGACGAGTAGCGGTGTCCGGCCCGCGGTCTCCCGTACGGCCGTCAGCAGCGGACGCAGCAGTTCCACCGCCTGAAGGTCGCGCAGCCCCGGCGTGTTGGGCGAGCTCACGTTGACCACAAGGTAGTCGGCGAGCGGAGCCAGCAGCCGAGCACTCGACACGTAGTCGGCCACGGCCTCGTTCTCCGGCACCACCTTGGTCTTGCCGATGTTGACGCCGACCACGACCGGAAGGCTCCGGGACCGGCGCAGCCGCCTGGCCGCCGCGTGGGCTCCCGCGTTGTTGAAGCCCATCCGGTTGATGATCGCCCGGCTCTCCGGGAGCCGGAACAGGCGGGGGCGTGGGTTGCCGGGCTGGGCCCGTGCCGTGATCGTGCCGACCTCGACGTGGCCGAAGCCCAGGGCCGCGAGCGCCTCGAAGCACCCCGCGTCCTTGTCGAAGCCGGCGGCGAGCCCGAAGGGCGCCGGGAAGTGCACGCCGAACGCCTGGACGCGCAGCGACTCGTCGCGCGGCGCGAGCCATCCGTACAGCAGCCGTTTTACCACCGGCAGCACCGAGAGCAGGCGGAGCAGCCTGACCGTGAGATGGTGCACGGCCTCCGCGTCGAACCGGCTCAGGACCTGCGTGAAGACGAGTCGATACATCGCGGTCAGCCTATCGTCCACGGTATGGGGCCGCCCCGGAGCGTCCGGCACTCCGGGGCGGCCCAGGTCGTCCCTGGTCGGGCGGCCTCAGTGCTTCGCCTTCTTGCCCTCCGGGGTCACCGCGTACCATTCGCCGCCGAAGTCCTTGACGTTCTGGCCGGCTGTGTCGCCGGCCTTCTGGTCCTTGGCGTAGTAGTACAGCGGATGCTTGTTGTAGGTGATCTGGGTGCCGCCGTCCTCGCGCTTGATCGTGCCGAGCAGGCTCCCGTTGATGCCGGTTCCGGCCTGGGGCTGTCCGAGCGTGAGCGCGGGCGGCCAGGCCGCCGCGCACGCCGCCGAGCAGGCCGACTTGTCCTTCTTGTCCTCTGTGAACAGGTAGAGGGTGCGGCCCTCTATCCCGACGAGGATCTTGCCGAGGCTGGTCTGCGCGACGTCGATCTTCGCCGGGCCCGTCGGTGTCGCCATGACCGGCGAGGTCGGCGACGCGGGGGCACCGGATTCGGGCGTCGCCGATCCGGACTCGTAGGGGGTCTCGCTCGGCTCGGTGTAGTGCTCATTGGCGGCAGGCTGGGCGGCGTTGTCGTGCTCCTCGGCGCTGCCACATCCTGACGCCAGCAAGCCAACGGTGATCACGCCGGCGTACAGCAGTTTCCTCATCTTCGGCCTCCTGGGAAGTTTCTGAGCACGGGTCCCAGGAGACACGCGTCGGCATGGGGCGTGCCGCCAAGACACGAAGATCTGGGGCATCCCTTTACCGTCTACTGAAAGTCGCCTGATCTGGGCGCGTCAGGTCACCGTCTGCCAGGACGCCGCCTGCTCGAGCGTCACCCGCTCGGACGCCGCGCGCTCGAACGCCGCCCGCTCGAATTCGGAGGGAAGCTGTGCCATCGCGTGGTCGAAGGCCTCACCCGCCACCGCCTCGCGCAGTGTCACCAGGACGGCACTCACTCCGCCGCGGGTTTCCGCCACCGTCAGCCCGGTACGGCGGCTCACGCGGCGCACCAGATCACGCAGGCCGAACCGCTCGATCCTCTCGCTGATGTGAAGCGACTCCCGCAGCGACGCCGGGAGTTCGGCCGCCAGATGACGGGCCTCCCCCGCGCTGAGCCGATCCCCCAGCGTCTCGACCGTCGCGCGGGACAGGTCCGCGGCCTCCTCGCGCGATAATCCAGAGCGTTCCTCTACCAACCGGACGAACTCCTTGTACTCCACCCCGCTCCCATTCCCCAAAGAAGCGGATGAATGAGCAGTTTTCCGGAAATTGTGTACGGGACGCCCAGCCCGTACGGCTGGAGCCGGCACAACCGGCGCGCGAGAGACCGGCGGCCGACACGCAACCGCGATCAAGGGAGCCTGCCCGCCGCGGCGGCGGAGGCGATGCCATGCTGACCCTCGAACGCCGTCCAGCAGCGTCGGCCGGCTGCGACAACGCGGCGTCTTCCGTGCGGATCGCCCCCCTTCCGCCAGTTCGTGCATATCGTGCGGCAGAGAAGGAGCACCCGGATGACTGAGCAGATGCCGCTCACCCCACCCGATCCCTCAGGTCTCGAGGCGTGGATCCGGCAGGTCCTCCGGCTGGCCGGCCCGCGCGCGTCCGCCCACACACCGCCGCTCCCGGCCACCGGGCCCGGAGCCTCGGCGGTCCAGTCGGCCGAGGCGGGATCCGAGGTGGGGTTCGAGGTGGGGTTCGAGGTGGGGTTCGAGCCTCCACCGCGGAACCGACCGCAGGACCGGCCAGGCGACTCCCGTCAGGAGTCGGCTTCTCGGCCCTGAAGCGAGCGGCCGGGAACGCCCGTTGAGACGCGGGGGCGGCGACTCATCGCTCCGGTCATTGCTCCGGCTGTCCGTTGGCCAGATGGATCCAACGGATGTGCACCCCCGACTCCGGTTTCGCACGCTCATCCTGCCCCGTCCGCTCCACGCGCGGCGCCGGAGGCTGCTCGTTCTCGCGTGCGCCGAGCAGGGGCAGCCGGAGCACGAAGCAGGCCCCGCCGCTCCCGGAGTCCTCGACGCCGATGCTGCCGCCGTGCGCCCTGGCGATCTCGCGGGAGATGGCCAGTCCGAGCCCGGTGCCGCTCGGGTCGAGTTTGCGTGACTCCTCCAGCCGGGTGAAGCGCTCGAAGATGCGGTCCCTGTCCTGGAGTGGGACACCATGTCCGTCGTCCGCCACGGCCAACTCCGCCGACGCGCCGTTTCGACTGACCGTGACCCTGATCGTGCTGATGGCATGCCGCTGCGCGTTGTCCAGCAGGTTACGTAGCACCCGCCGGATCTGGGTCCGCATCCCCAGCACCCAGACATCGCTTTCGATTTTGAGCTGGACTGGGATGCGCCCCTTGCGCTGGGTGACCTCCTCCTCGGCCAGGCCTCCGAGGTCCATCGGGGTGGGCCGCATGGCCCCCGTCCCCTCCCGCAGGCGGGAGAGCAGCAGCAGGTCACTGATGATCTCTTCCAGCCGCTCGACGTCGCGCAGTTCCTGGCGCAGCAGCTCATCCAGGTCGCCGGGCTCCCGGCTGAGCTGCAGTTCCTCTATGTGGAGACGCAGGGCGGTGAGGGGTGTGCGCAGTTCGTGGGAGACATCGGAGGCGAACTTCCGCACCTGCTTGACCTGGTCGAGCGTCTTGTTGATGCATCCGGCGAGCTGGGCGATCTCGCCCCGTCCCCGGGGCTCCTCGATCCGGCCGTCGCCGCCGCCGCGGTTGATCCGCTCCAGAGCCGTGCAGATCTCCCGTACCGGACGAAGCGTGCGGGTGACGACCTTGCGGACCGTCCAGACGGACAGCACCACGAGTGCGACCGCCTGCAGCACGATCAGGAGGTCGAGGATGCCGACGACGACGGGTCTGGCGACACGCTGGGCCGTGTAGACGATCGGGGAGTCCGGCTCCGGCCACACCCGCACCGCCGTGGAGAGCAGGCAGCCCTGCCTGGGATGTACGCAGGCCTGCGTCATCTGGACCGGATCGTCGCCGGGTGGGCGGACCGTGCTCAGCGGGGGCAGATTCCGGGCCGCACTCGACGTGCTGAGCATCTCCCCCTTCGGGCCCACGACCTGCGCCAGTTCGACGTTCGGGACACCGGTCTCCACCGTGCCGCCGAGCCGGCCCGCCCGTACGCGCTGCGCGAGGGCGAGCGCGGCCTCGTGGCTGGATCCCCACCACGCCATGGTGACCCGGTCCCGGGCGATCTTCCCCAGGAGGAAGTTCCCCGACAGCAGGACGAGAATGGCCAAAATCAGAGAGAAGAGGGTGAGCCGGGCGCACAGTGCTCGTACGCACGGGACCACGTACAGACCCCACATATCGGATCCGATTACCCAACACCCGACAGGATGCCCCCTCACCGGCGAAAAGGTCTGCCGACTCTTTACTGATCCGACCTTCGGGCGGGGGACAGTTCAGCCGCGCTCTCAGCCGCTCACTCTGTGGGCCAGTCGCTCGAGACTCTCGTCCAGGGCGCCGGCCACGAAGTCCCCCGCAGGGACGTGCTCCTCGTCGAAGAAGGACAGGTGGACGGTCACGTCGCTGCTTGAATCATCGATCCCGGCCACCTGGAGCCACCCGGCGTACCGGTCGTCGTCCCGGGTGCCCCACTCCATGCGGAGTTGGTCGCGCTCGGTCCGCAGCAGCGCACGCTCGTCCTGTCCCTTCGCGTCCTCGTGGACCGTCACAGCGGGCGGTTCCTCCGGCCGCACGTGCAGGTCGCGCGGCAGCCAGTCGTCGAGCTCGTCGATGTCGCACGCGCGCTCGAAGACCTGGTCGGCGGGGGCCGCGATCCTGCGGGAGCGTTCGAACTCGCTCATCTCTCCTCCCTCTTTCCTTCTCGCCTAACCGCCGCCCTACCCGCGCTCGCCCGGAGAAACGTCGGTGACCGGAAAACGCCGAGCGGCCGCCCGGGCCCCCTTTCCGTCGAACGGGGGGCGCGGGCGGCCGCGGGCGTACGGACCGCCGGATCAGCCGGATCAGTCGGCGTCGGCCAGCCAGAGGTCGGGGCCGAACACCTCGTAGTGGATCCGCGACGCGGGCAGGCCACGGCCGAGCAGCTCGGCGCGTACGCAGCGCATGAACGGCAGCGGCCCGCACAGGTAGGCGACCGTGCCCTCCGGCAGATCGATGTCCGCGAGGTCCATCAGGCCGATCCTGGCCCCGTCGCCGCCATCGGTTCCGGTGCCGGGGGTTGCGTAGTTCTGCTCGTACCACAGGTGCAGCGTGGCGTCGGGCAATGTCCCGACCAGGCGGCCGAGCTCGTCGCGGTGCGCGTGATCGGCCGCGCTGCGGTCGGCGTGCGCGACCGTGATCCGGCGGGTGGACCCGGCGGCGGCGAGATGATCGACCATCGAGAGGATCGGGGTGACGCCGATGCCGGCCGAGGCCAGCAGCAGGGGAGCGTCGCCGTCGGCGAGCGTCATCTCGCCGAACGGCGCCGAGACGGTCAACTCGTCGCCGACGCCGGTTTCGGCGTGCAGCCAGTTGGACACCTCGCCGTCCGGCCCGGGCTCGCCGTCCGGCCCGGCTTCGCCGTACACGCGCTTGACCGTGATGCGCCAGTCGTCGCCGGGCGCGGACGACAGGCTGTACTGGCGGATCTGCCGGGCCCCGTCCGGCAGCGGAACGGCGACGCTGACGTACTGCCCCGGCTTGAAGGACATCGGGGTCTCCGGCCGCAGCGTGAGGGAGATCACGTCGTGGGTCTCGCGCCGCCGCTCGATCACGCGCGCCCGCAGCCAGACCGCTCCGATCCCGCGGCGCGTCTCCCGGTAGAGGCCGATCTCCAGGTTGATCAGCGCCTCGGCCATTAGCCAGTAGACCTCGTCCCAGGCGGCGACGACGTCGGGGTTGGCGGCCTCGCCGAGGACTTCGGCGATGGCGCCGAACAGGTACTTGTGCACCACGTTGTACTGCTCGGGGGTGACACCCAGCGAGACGTGCTTGTGCGCGATCCGGGCGAGCATGAGGTCGGGCCGCTGGTCGGGGTGGTTCACCAGCATGGCGGCGAAGGCGGCGATCGAGCCGGCCAGGGCCTTGCGCTGCTCACCGTTGGCCTGGTTGCCCCGGTTGAACAGGTCCCGCAGCAACTCCGGGTTGTCGGCGAACATGTTGTCGTAGAAGGTGGCGGTGATCTTCTCGATGGCTTCGCCGACGACCGGCAGGGTGGCGCGGACGACCGCGGCCGAGTCCGGGGAGAGCATCCGTCCTCCGATGACTAGTAGGTGATCTTCCCTTGCTTTGATCCGGGGTGGGATCCGGCACAGCGAGGTGGGCTTGCCATGGCTCGACCGCTGTAGTTATGAAAACTAACCGGATGGGGTCCTAGGTCCCGAATTGGGGATATTTGACCGGGGCGAGGGGGTGGCTTGGTACGATGCCGCGCCGCCCCGGCATCGCGAAGCCGCGGGCGCCTCCCGGGTGTGGAGGGCCGGGGCCGCTCCACGTAGGGTCCGATATATGAGCGATCACTACGATGTCGTTGTCCTCGGCGCGGGCCCGGGCGGTTACGTCGCGGCGGTTCGGGCGGCCCAACTCGGCCTCAGCACGGCGATCGTCGAGGAGCGCTACTGGGGCGGGGTCTGCCTCAACGTGGGATGCATCCCCTCCAAGGCGCTGCTGCGCAACGCCGAACTCGTCCATCTGCTCACTCACGAGGCCAGGACGTTCGGCATCGGGGTCGAGGGGAACCTCACCTTCGACTACGGCGAGGCGTTCCGGCGGAGCCGCAAGGTCGCGGACGGCCGCGTCAAGGGCGTGCACTACCTGATGAAGAAGAACGGGATCACCGAACACCACGGCTGGGGCTCCTTCACCGATCCGCACACCCTGCGGGTCGAGGGGTCCGACGGCAACGCGCGGACCGTCACCTTCGACCACTGCGTCGTCGCCGCCGGGGCGACGACCAGGCTGCTGCCCGGGACCTCGCTGAGCGAGCGGGTCGTGACGTACGAGGAGCAGATCCTCACCGAGAAGCTGCCGGGGAGCATCGTCATCGCCGGCGCGGGCGCCATCGGGGTCGAGTTCGCGTACGTGCTGAGCAGCTACGGCGTCAAGGTGACGATCGTCGAGTTCCTCGACCGCATGGTTCCGCTGGAGGACGCCGAGGTGTCGGCCGAACTGGCGCGCCGCTACAAGCGGCTCGGCATCGAGGTGCTGACCTCCACCCGGGTCGAGTCGATCGACGACTCGGGCGAGAAGGTGCGGGTGACGGTCTCACGCGACGGCGCCACGTCCGTCCTGGAGGCCGACAAGGTCCTGCAGGCCATCGGGTTCCAGCCGCGGGTGGAGGGTTACGGCCTCGATCGGACCGGCGTACGGCTCACCGACCGGGGCGCCATCGACGTCGACGGGCGGTGCCGTACGAGCGTGCCGCACATCTTCGCGATCGGCGACGTGACGGCCAAGCTCATGCTCGCGCACGCGGCCGAGGCGATGGGCATCGTCGCCGCGGAGACGATCGCGGACGCGGAGACGATGGAACTCGACTATGTGATGATCCCGCGGGCGACCTTCTGTCAGCCGCAGATCGCGAGCTTCGGCTTCACGGAGGCGCAGGCCCGCGAGCGCGGCTTCGACGTCAAGGTCGCCAAGTTCCCGTTCAGCGCGAACGGCAAGGCGCACGGCATGGGCGACACCACCGGATTCGTCAAGATCCTCAGCGACGCGACGTACGGCGAGCTGCTCGGCGCCCATCTGATCGGCCCCGACGTCACCGAGCTGCTGCCCGAGCTGACCCTGGCCCAGCAGTGGGAGCTGACCGTCAACGAGATGGCGCGCAACGTCCACGCCCACCCGACGCTGAGCGAGGCGGTCAAGGAGGCGATCCACGGCCTGGCCGGCCACATGATCAACATGTGAGCACTGTGACCACATCGAGGCCTCCGCCGGCCCGCGGACCGCGCTGGAGGCCTTCCTGCTCCGCCGCTGATCTCACGTTCGCCGCGGGTAGAGAGCCGCCAGTGCGTCGGCGGTCTCGGTCAGCTTCCGCCGGAGCTCGAGAGGCTCCAGGACCTCGACCTCTGCCCCGAGCTTGAGGAACTCCGTCTGGGCGTGCGTCAGCGACTCGATCGGCACCGTCGCGGTGATCCACCCCTGATCGTCGGCCACGCCGGCGGTGTGGGCCACGGCCCTGACGACGGCCGAGCTCATCAGGTCGGCCAGCCGGTCCCGCCCCTCCGGTGAGATCCGGATCACCGCATGGCCCGTGAACAGCCGCGACCGGAAGTCGACCACATGCTCGCGCCAATAGCCGGCCAGGTCGAAACCGTCGGGCCGCTCGAACGTCTCGCCCGCCATCACCCTCAGGTCGAGGATCTGGTTGACCCGGTAGGTCCGCAGTGTCCCCTCGCACCGGGCCACCAAGTACCACTTGCCGCCCTTCAGGACCAGTCCGTACGGCTCCAGCCTCCGCTCGACCTCACACGGCGCGGCCCAACGGCGGTAGCGAACGTGGATGACCCGCCTGTTCCACACGGCCTCGGCCACCGCAGGGAGGCAGGCCGCCTGATCGCCGTCGTGGTACCAGCCGGGGGCGTCGAGGAGGAAGTGCTCCCGGACACGTCGGGCGCCGTCCCGCAGCGCGGGCGGAAGCGCGGCCTCGATCTTGAGCTCGGCCGCCGCCGCCAGCGCGCCGAGACCGAGCTCGGCGGCCGGTCCGGGCATTCCGGCCAGGAACAGCGCCTCGGCCTCCTGCGCGGTCAGCCCGGTGAGCTTGGTGTGGAAGCCGTCGAGCAACTGGTAGCCGCCCTGGTGTCCGGCTTCGCCGTACAGCGGAATCCCCGCGGTGTGCAGCGACTCCACGTCGCGATAGATCGTGCGGACACTGACCTCGAGTTCGTCGGCGAGCTGTCGCGCCGTCAGGCGACCACGCGACTGGAGCAGCAGAAGGATGGACAGCAGCCGAGAAGCTCGCATTTCACTGACAATACGTGGCAGTGGATGCGGCATACGGTCCGTTCCATGGCATTCAATGAGAAGAACATGCGGCCGCTCGACCCGATGGTCGTGGGCGGCCGTCCGTACAAGCGCTACCACGTCGACCGGCCCGGCCACGAGATCGAGCCCGAGGTCGAGAAGGCGGCCTACGAGTTCCTGCCGCGACTCGTTCCCGCACCCGCCGACGACTCCCCGGCCGGCTGGATCGTCCTCCACAGGGGCGAGGACACCGGCGCCTACCTGATCGCGTACACCTGGGTCTGGGACAACGTGGTCGAGGTGCACACGGCGGCGGCCGGCCAGCCCGTCATCGGCTGTCCCGACGAGGACCCCTCGCGCTTCGTTCTCGAGGCGCGACGGTGGGTCGGATGCGTGTGGGAGTTGCCCGCGCTCGAGTACGAGCGGGCCGCATGGGTTCGCCACGTGTTCGTCCCGGACGTCCCCGACCTCGACGGCTATCTGGCCGACAGCCGCCCGGAAGGCCCGGTGGGCCGGTAGCGGGTTCGATCGGGTGCGGTTTTCTCATAACGGTATTACCGACTCACACCACGAAAGGTGAGCAGTACGACAAGATCGATGTCATGACGTCATCGCCCGGCGCTCCGCCCGACGGCATCTGTCCCTCGTGCTCCGCCCCCATCTCGGTGAACCCCCGATTCTCCGCCTGGTGCCCGGCATGCGACTGGAACGTCGACCCCCTGACGGAACCAGCCGCTCCGCAGGGCGGGCGATGGCAGCGGAAGTGGCGGGCCAGACGCCGTGCGGCGGACCGGGCAGCCATCGAACGGCTGTTCACCGAGGTCAGCGCCGTGCCGGAGGCGATCGGCGGGCGTGACGGTGCGGGGATCATCGCCATGGTCATCGCGGGCGCGGTACATCTGTCCACGGTGGCCCTCGCGGCGGGATCGGCGTGGCTGCTGATCAACGGGGCGTTCGCGGGCCGAATCCTCGGCGTGATGGGACTGGCGATCGCCTTCCTGCTCCGCCCCCGCCTGGGGTGGTTCCGCCAGGACATGTGGTCGCTGAGCCGTACCGAAGCTCCCCACCTGTACGGCCTCGCCGACCGGGTCGCCGCCGAACTGGGGGTGGCACCCGCCGACCTGATCCGGGTCACGCCGGACTTCAACGCGAGCTTCGGCAAAGTGGGGCTGCGCCGGCGCAGCGTGCTCACCATCGGTCTGGCCGTGTGGGAGGTGCTCACGCCGCAGGAGCGGGTCGCACTGCTGGGACACGAGTTCGGGCATTCCCGCAACGGCGACAGCCGCCGCGGCGTGTTGCTCCACTCGGCGCTGGAGGCCCTGGACCACTGGCACGCGATGACCCATCCGCGCAGGATCCTCGCCGGGGGTTCAGGCCCTTTGTCCACGATCGCGGCCATGATCGCCGCGGCGCTGCTGCTCGTCCCGAACATTCTCACAGCTCTGACGCTGTTCGCGCTGCACCGCCTCACGCTGCGAAACGGCCAGCGTGCCGAATATCTGGCCGACGACCTGGCCGCGCAGGTCGCCTCGTCGGCGGCGGCCCGGTCGATGCTGGAGGCCCTGGTGCTCGCGGAGAGCGTGGAGACCATCTTGCAGCGCCAGACGGCCCGACACCAGATGGGTGGATTCCAGCGCGCGAACCGCCAGGAGGCGGACTACGACCTGTGGCGGGAACTGCGCGACCACATCGCCACGGTCCCCGAAACCGAACGCCTCCGGCGGCTGCGGATTTCGGCCCTGCACATGTCGTCGGTGGACACGACCCATCCGCCCACGCACCTGCGGATCCAGATGATGGCCGTACGCAAACCGCGCCAGGCCGCGATCACCCTCCGCGAGCCGGAGAGCGACGCCATCGCAGCCGAGCTGTCGGCCGCCCGCTCCCAGGCGGCCCAGGCCGTACTCACCCTCAGCTACTGACGACCGCCCTGGCGCCGGCCACGGCATCCGCGTTTCCGCCCGGCCCGGACGCGAGTCAGCTCCAGGACATGTTGATCTCGCGCTCGAACTCGACGTACCCGGCTCGCCGGAACGCGCGCGCCATGGGGACATTGCCGAGATCCGTCGACGCCCGGATCTCCGAGGTCTCATTCGTGGCGAGAATCCGGGTGCCCACGGCCAGCAGGTCGTCGATGTAGCCCTTTCCCCGGTGCGCGGGCAGAACGCCGATGTACGCGATGATCGGGCGATAACTGTTCCGCGCGGGGACGACGAAGCCCACGGGATCGCCGTCGGGGGTCGTCGCCGTCTGCCACCACTCCCGCGGGCTCCGGTAACGTGCCAGCTCGTCGTCGTACTGCGCGACCGCCGCCTGCGTGGGGGTCATGATGGCGAGATCAGCGTGACTGTGCGCGTCGAGGGTGCCCTCCAGGACGAGGGTCATCAGCTCGACGAGCTCGTCCCGGCCGCGCACGGGCCGGAACCGCAACCTGTCACTCGGCTCGGGGATCGGCGTCCCGGGCCGCCACTCCAGGCGCAACCGCTCCACGAGCAGCCGGGCGCCGGCCGCCTCGAGCACGGCCATCCGATCCTCGACCGCACGCCGGGCGGTCGCGTCGCCGCGCCAGCCGGGCGGGACGAACCGGCTGTATTCCGTTCGCCGCGCGCCAGGCGGGATGACGGCGGCCGTGGCGGTCTCCAGCAGCCGAGCGCCCACGTCGCGGCGCTCGGCTTCGGGCAGGGTGTCGTCGAAGTCGAAGACATCGAGCATGAACGGCGGCTCGCCCCCGCCGCGCGACCACCAGGCGATCCTGGCGAGAAGACGGTCGCCGCGCAGGGCCATCCACATCCACTCCGGCCGGCGGCGGCCGGAGTCGAGGTCGTCGGCCAGCTCGTGGTCGAAGACATATGACAGGCGGTTGAAGAGGTCGATTTCCTCGCGCCCGGCGATCGGGCGCATGGTCAGGTCGTTGTTTCGCGTCACGGCACTTTCCTTGGTCAGGGTGTGCCTGATCGCTCCTGGGATCAGCGCTCGGCCGGGCCCAGGGAAGGAACAGGCACGATCGTCGGGGTACGCATCGGCTTATCCCTCCTCTCGTTTCCGTACGACCGTGATCGGTCGGGGTCTGCACCTGTTTATCCGACTCGCCGTGGGCCTGGCAAAGCCTTTTGGCTCGTCGATCCTTCCTTTCATCGAACATCGGTCACCGAGCAGGAGCGGATTCGCCTGCCGGGCGGCCTTCAGTACGGCTTACGGAACGGTGATGGGCGCGTTCGCGGGGTGCGCCATCGGCCTGCTCCTGGCGTGGCCCATGACCACCTCGATCGACTGGGATCCGTCCCCGCGTCCACCCTCCGAGACCCCATGGACGCTGATCGCCTCACTGGTCGCCGGGCTTCCCGTGCTCGCCGCGGTGCTCGCGGCCCTCGCCGCGAGTGATTACGAAGCAGCGGGCTCGGTACTCGATCACGGCGTCGATTTCCGCGCGGCGATAACGGATGCGCTTGTCCTTCATCAAGACGATCCAACCGAGTTTTGCGGCTTCCTCGATCCACTCGGTATCTGCTACCTGCTCATCGGCTGGAACGCCGTAGTGTTCGGCGAGAGTGATGAGGTCCCAGCCAGCCGCGCGTAGCAGGTTGGGTACGGCGATTCGGCCGAGGCTGCGATCGGCGAAGAACTTAGGCGGCTGGCCGGGTTGCGACACGGAGCGCGTCCTCGACTTCCTCCCGGCTGAGGCCGAACTCGTCAGCGACCACGTCCACAGGTTCACCCGCCCGGAACAAGTCGAGCACGTCCTCCAGCCGGGCGCCGCCCCGAGAGAACCTCGGCCGACCGAAAGCATGGAGAGGAGTGACCTCCACCTCGGCTACGCGATACTGCGGCAACCGGATCACCTGGGCGTATCCGTCCAGAGCGAAGTCCACCCGGCGCAGATAGCTCTCCACGACCTCGGAGAACAGACGCTGGTTGTTGCGAACCACCACCAGCTCACGTGCCGACACATCCCCGGCATGCTCAGCGTAGTCGTACAGAACCTCGGCACCATCGGTGTACAGACGCTTACTGGCGAGGGCGTGTTCCAGTCCGAGTTCGCGCTTGAGTGCGTCGATGGCCGGCCGAATCCGTTGCAGTGGTACGCCAGCCTGCCGGAACGCGGCCAGTGCGTATCCTTCGGCAAGACCGACGAACGGGACCACTGGCTCGTTCGGGCGGCGCGGACGGGCAGCGGTGATGACCGGAGTGCCCTTGACCACCCCGCCACCCGGACGCTTCCTGACATAGCCAAAGGCCCACGTGCTGAACGTCGATGGAGGAACGGAGAGATAGGCGGCCGCCTCGGCGATGCCGTACAGCGGAGTAGTGAACCGATCCACCGTCATCCTTCCCTCCCTGCCCAGATCATTCCATGCACCAGTACGCAAGCGCAGGTGATTGGAGCTGTGCGCCCTGGTGGCCACCACCGCCCGCGCCGATCACCACGCCGCCGGAATGGTGGTGAACCGCTCCGGGTCTGATGGAGGCTCTGATAGTGATCTGGTCGATAGGCCAGTAGGCGCGATCAGCTTTCTGAGGGGCTGTTCTCGCACTGCACTACGTAGATCCCCATGCCCGTGACGGTCTCGACGAGCCCTTCGTCCTTGAGGACCTGGACGGCCTTGCGGAGGGTGTTCTCTCGCGACGCCGAACTCCGTGGCCCCACAAGCGGCATGCTCCGCTGCTGGGCGCTACAGGACGGGTGGCCCCCTCAGGCCAAGCGGAGTTGGCTGACGGAGCAGGCCGAGGGGATCACCTGCTGACCGCGCCCGCCGGCGGTGACCTTGCACCCACCGGCGGGTGCTCACCCCCTCAGACGCCCAGAGGGAAACGGCGGTGCGATCATGACGGACTGGCTTGGGATCATTCGCTCCTGTCCGGGCCTGCACGCTGCCGCAGTACCTCAGGAGGGGTATGAGCGGGTGAACTGGCGCAAGAGCGTGCCGCGCGCTCCCCGTGTGCGGGTCCGTCGGCACACCTGTGATTGCAAAGCGAACGCGTATGAGCTGTGCCAGGCCGGCGGGCTTTCCTTCGTCCGCTGTCCGCCGTCTCTCCCGCTCCGGAGGAAAGACGCTGATCACCGAGTCGGAGTGGGCGCGCGCTCCGGAGGCGTTACCGAGCGTGCTGTCATTTGATCCGATCTCGGAGGACACGAACGTAGTCGAATCCCTGATCTTCCAGTTGCCGCACGACCCACTGAGCAGCACGATCGTCAGGGTCAAGTTCCCGCAGGTGGAATCGGAGACTCTCGATAGCCTTCCGCTCACGGATCTTGGACCTCTTGGGGAAAAAATCGTGCGGAAGGTTGTGACACACGTCCGCGATCAGGCGCAGCTGCGCCAGACGCCTCAGTGCCGCGTCCATATCCCCAGCGGCCAACGCGCGCTGCACAAAGTGGCTGTCGGCTCGGATCTCAACGAACCCCCTGGCCATCAAGAGCCTTATGGCCTCCTGCGCTGAACCCATCTCCAATCCGGCGGGCCGGTCACGTGCTGTCCGCATGTCTTCCAAAAACGTGAAGCAGGAGCAGTGGCCTTCACGTTCTTCAATGCAGTGCCGGCGCTTGCAACTGTGGTCGTGCCGGTGATCACGGAACCACACATGGAAGTCCCGTCTGATACCCGTCGCACGTCGCGCTGTCCGGTACTCCTCCCACCGTGGCAGCGTCTTAGGAAGCTGCTGGAAACGCAGCATTGGGACAGGCCTGTGAAGTCCGCTCATGATGAGCGCACCGTCGTTCATTCTGAGCATCATGGCCGCGGAGAAGCAGCCTTCGACGTGCGCATCCCAGGACTTACGTGGCCGCGGGATCACATAGTGAATTCCTCCCGGAGCAAGGTGAGCAGCCATAAGCTCGGTGGCCTGCGGTTTAGCGGAGCCTGAGGTCTCACGTAACAACTCAATCATTGTGGTGGTTTCGACGGCGCGAACGGTCCGAAGTGCCCTGGGCAACACCGTGCCATGACCCGGATCCTTCGCCACAGGCCAAGGAAGAAACCACACGAGCATCAGCCTGCCATGGAAGGCCCAGCAGCGGAGGCGGCGAGGCTGTCACTGGAGATCAAAAACGCCCCGGAGTGTGACCGCTCGGGGCGTTTGGGCTGTTCAGGGGTGGTGGTCAGGGGCAGGGTCGAACTGCCGACCTTCCGCTTTTCAGGCGGAACAATCACCCTGTTCCCCCGATCCGTCCCGAGGCCAGCGGTGCTGTAAGGATGCCGACGCGCGCTCATGGTGGCCGACGTTGTCGTCAGCGCTGTCGTCACACCCGCCGTGCCGCTCAAGAATCTCGATGGCCTGGAGTACGTCAGTCACGACGTGGTCGGCCTGGTGGTCGACACCGGGCCAGGCTCCGCGGTCGACCCAGATCGTACGGAGACCGGCGGCGCGTCCGCCGGCTATGTCAGCGGTCAGGTTGTCACCGATCATCCATCCGCTCTCGGCGAGCGTCACACCGCAACGCTTGGCCGCGATCTCGAACAGACCGACCTCGGGCTTGCGGATTCCTTCGGCTCCCGACAGCGCATAGGCGTCCACGGACACGGCCAACCCGGTCTGCTGGATCTTCCCAAGCTGGTTGTCCGCCATCCCGTTGGTGACGATCGCCACGCGCCATCCAGACGCGCGTAGCCGGGCCAGGCCGCCCAGGACTTCGGGCCGACAGCGCACGAGGTACGGCATCCGCCGCCGATAGCAGCCCCATAGTTCCTCGACGGGATCGGGCAGGGCGAAGCGCTCGCGGACCTTCGTGAAGAACACCTCACGGTGCGGGTAGCCGGCCCCAAGCTCGATCAGCCCGTCAACCGCCTCGGGTCCCAAACCATGCTCGTCGACGAACTCCCCAGCCCACACCCGGAACGCCTGATCCAGATCTATGAGCGTGTTGTCCAGGTCAAAAAGCGCAAGCCGCTGCACGAGCACACCGTAGCCGATCACCCACCGCTCCACAGCACACCGGCCGATGGCCAGCAAAAGCACCCGCTTTAGGAGAGCAGTTTTCGCCTAGGGGTGTTCATGCCTCTCACCTTGGCGTATGTCGTCGCGGGCGGTCGATCACCCTTTGATCATTTCGCGTATGTGTCGCGCTCCACTACCCGTGCTCACGAAGGATCTCCATCGCCTCCAGTGCACCGCTGACGACTACGTGATCGGCGGCGTGCGCGGTCGTATCTGGCACACACCGTCCACGCGGATCTTGTCCGTAGCGTTCGGCCTGATGGTCCTTCGCACACCTAGCAGATGTACCCCATACGGCAGAAGTTATGTGACGGAGTCTGCCGTCGGTGTTTCGGTAGCTCGCAGTATCCCCGCAGCCATATTCCCTACTTACGTAGCGCCGAAAATACTGTTAGTTCCGGGATCGAGCGCTGTGGACAGGAAAGCATCAGATAACGAAACTATAACGGTCGATCCCGGCCGCTTGTAACCCAACCCCCGCTTGTTGACGATGATCTCTAGTACTGTAGCAGTTCCATAACAAGTCAGGAGGAAATGGGTGCGACTATCCCTCAAGCGCGCCAGACGTTCGAAAGTGCTCACCATGCTCGCTCTACCCCTGTTGGTATTGCCGAGTGGTTTCGGGACTCCTGCGGCTGCTTCAACCTCTACAAGCCCGGCCGACAGCATCATACTGACCGCCGAACAGCAGTCGCGAATCGCCAGGCCCACACTCGTCAGCATCAAGGCGGCGGCAGCAAAACAGGGCATCCCGCTGGAGAAGGCCATAGCGACCTATGTCAACGAAGCAGCCAAGAACAACACCGCCGCAACCGCCAACTGGCCCGATGGCCCTGTTTCAACCCCTGACGTCATGATCGATGATCTGTCAGCCGTGCAGCTCATCGACCTGCAGGGAATGGCAGAAGCCGAACAGATTCACTAGAGGACGCGATTGAACGGTTCGGTTACCACAAGTACACCTCACGCGTGGCTCACAAACTTTCCGCAACCTTCCCCAAAGAACTGTCCGGGTTCGCGAACGAGGACAACGGCAACGTCTGGATCGGTTTCAAGGGAACAATCCCGCCCCAAGCCATTTCGCTAGCCAAGACGCTCCCAGTCCAGGTCGAGTTGCGCGGCAACCTCGGCTACGCCGAAGTCGACCTGCCTGATGCGCAGAATCGGCTGCATAAGGCGCTCCGTGGCAATCCCGATGTGAAGGATGTCGCAACCTGGTACGACCCTCGGCGTGGATCCGTGGAAGCCCTGGTAGTGCCATCATCACGTGCAAGCGCCACACTGGCTGCCGACAAGCTGCGAGAGATTGCTGTCCCAGCAATAGCCGATCCGAACATCCAGGTCAAGGTGTCGATCGGTGAGGGGCCGCTGGGCACCAATTACGCCGACTACATCCGAGGTGGAGGCCGACTGGGATACGGCGGCGGCGACTACTGCACCTCCAACTTCAACCTGATCTCCGAGAGCGGCAAAACCAAGCGACTCGGCACGGCAGGCCATTGTGCGGAGACTGCGCAAGCGGTTTACAGCAACGAATTTCCCGATCCTGGCAGTAGCGTCGTACGCTCGAAGTGGGTATACATCGGTGCTGGTGGCGACATCGGCATGTACGACCACGGTTCCCTGACCGCGACCCGAACGTTCTATTGGGACTCCGGCGCCAAACGCTACGCTGACTTTCAGTCCCCTGGCCCGTCCATCAACGACCCGGTCTGCAAGTATGGACAGACAACCGGACGACGCTGCGGCACCGTCAAGAAGCTCAACCACACCATCGGCGGTGTCGGCGGTCAGGTGGTGACCAGCATCCCCGCCACGGAGACTACGTGCTGGTTTGGGGACAGCGGCGGGCCCTTCTACAACGGCGCGGAGGCGTATGGCGTCCTTAAGGGTGCTGCGTCGCTTGTCGAGGGCAGGTTCTGCGCCTTCACGCCAGTGAACAGGTTCTACAACGGAGCGAAATACTACGTCTGGACTCGCTAGGCTTCTGCTGGGCCGTCATGGCACACACGCATTGAGGTGCCATGCGGCCCAGTCTCGATCTTGGCTCCATCTTTCACGGAGGTGCGCTCCCAATGAGGCGAGAAGTTCTCGTCATCATGCTCGTCGGGTTATTGGGCATACAGGCCTGCACATCTCCGCACCCAAGCGCTCAACCTACAGTCCCCCGTACAGTTGCCCCAGCACCCTGCTCAACAACCGTCTGCCACTGGACAGTCGGTGCCGATCCCGTCATCCTCTTGCACGATCAAGGGTGGAGCGATCTGATGTTTCTGACCGCCCGACTCACATGGATCGAGAAGGAATCGTGCCTGGCCGTCGTCCGCATCCGTGATCGTAAGGTGCTCATCCCCCTGTGGCCGAAAGGAACTTCACCGCTCCGGGCCAGGGATGGGAGACGCGGAGTTGCGATCCCCGGCGTAGGAGAGATCTTCGAAGGGGACACCTTCAGCGGGGGAGGGACTCCGCTGCCCCAGTCGCATCCCGCCTACCCTCAAGCCGTGCCGCCGCCTGGAGAATGCGGCGCACATGATGGATTCTTCACTATTGACCCCTCGGGCATTACGGTCAGTCCTGACTGACTGAAGGGGAGTAGCCCAAGCCCCGCTGGATGGTCATCTCCTCGTCGGGCAGGCGTAGCCATGCCGGGCCGGACGTCTGGGGTCAAGCCGTCGTTCGCGTGTACATGTGTCCCGGTGACCTTCCGCGCTTGCTGGTTGGCCTGCCTGCACTCGACGGCTTGACCTCGGGCGGCTGGTCTGGCATCCCTCGGGGTGGCCGGCGAGGAGATGACCACCCGGCCACCCGCACCTTTCCGGCTCATCTCTGAGGAGGGCCGGGGGTGCAGGGGGCGGAGCCCCTTGCGATTCTTCCCTCGGCTCCTCGGCTGACAGGTCCGCGGCGTCCTGGTCCCGGTGCTGGCCGTGGTGGTGGGGTCGTCGCTCGTCTGAGGCGTGTGCTCTCGGTGGCAAGGGAGCGCGCGGGCGGCGCCGGCCGGGACCGGCCGAAGAGCCGCATGTCCGGCCGGCTGGCCGACCGGCGCGCGACGCGGGCCGCCGTAGGCGGACCGCCTTGAAGACGTAGAGAAAATACTCATCCGGCCCTGTCGGTGCTGGCTTCCGTGCTGGCCTCGATGATGGCCCGGTCTGCGGGTAGCTTGCGGGTCTCGCCGTGCGTCTCGGTGATGACCAGGATTGGGACGCCCTCAGCGATCCCGAGTTGCTTGCGTTCCGGCTCGGTCGGCATGCGAGCGGTCACCTGGGTGCCTGGGGCTATGGAGATGGTGTCGGCGTCTCCCGCCTCTCGAACGCGTGAGCCTCGCAGCTTGGTCACGATCAGCCCCTCTCCTCGGAGTACGGCGATGGCACGGCGTACCGAGTCGCGGGAGATGCCGTACTCGGCGACGTAATGGTTCTCTGCCGGAAGCCTCTGCCCTGGGCGGTACTCCCCCGACTCGATGCGTGCCCTGATCAGGTCGGCGAGTTGCTTGTAGACCGGGCGGTCGGCGTTGGGGTCGATCGTCATGGTGCTGAAGCTATGTAGCAGCGTAGGCGCATCCGATTGCACGTATGTACGTACCTAGCTACATTGGCCTCAAGCATGGTTCTCTCTTGATCGGGGGCTTCGGTGAACCTTCAGGAGCTAGTGGCCCAGTTCCCGGAGTGGGTGATCTGGCGGAGTACATCCGAAACCGGCTCGGGCGGCTGGTGCGCCACACGGCGAGCGATCTCTCTCAGCAGTGAGCAGTTCGTGGCGGGGATGGCGTTGACGGTGTGCAGCGATGACGCCCCTGCGCTGGTGACCGAGTTGGAGAGACAGGCCGAGATCGCGGCGCGGCTGGCCGAGCGTGTTGAGGGGGCTTGGCCATCGTGAATGAGACCGATGCCGAGTTGATCAGGTTCATCCGGTCCTGTCCGGGCCTGCACGCCGCAGCACCTCAGGAGGGGTATGAGCGGGTGAACTGGCGCGAGAGCCTGCCACGGGCCGACCGCGTCCGGGTCCGCCGTCACACCTGCGACTGCAAGCCGATCGTGTATGAGCTGTGCCAGGGTGGCGGGCTGTACTTCGTCCGCCGTCTCTACCGCTCTGACGAGGTGCTGGTTCATGAGTCCGAGTGGCTGCGCTCTCCGGAGGCTGAGCGCCTGTGGTTGCAGGTTCTCATGGGTCAGGCGCGGTGACCTCGCCGGAACTCGCCGGGCCGACAGCGGACGATGCGGAGGGGCGCTTATGGCCGGCTGCGGTCATCACATCGTGTGCTGGACCTGGCCCGGCAACGGCGTACCCAGCGGCGCCCAATGCGCCGGCTGCTGGACCTGGTGGCGGATCGACCTCATCCCGGCGGACGTACAACCACGCCACCCCGACGACCTGCCACCCCGTGAGGAGCCGCCGCCTTTGCCAGCACGTCGAACGCGGCGGCAATCTCGCACGCGGCAGCCTCGGCGTCCAATCGATCGGTGAACAACCGCAGGTGGAAGAACGCCTCATCGGCGTTGACGGTCAGATCGGCGCGGGCCTCGTCCCATGCTCGAAGCCGCGCCGCGGTGTCGACATCCCCGCGCTCCGTGGAGCGGTGTTCGGTGACCTCGCGCGGGACCCACAGCAGCACGCGCAGCCATCCGTCCGCCTGATGCCCGACGAGGGCGCGCAGGTCGGCGATGTTGCCCATGTGCGCAACGGGGACATGCCCAGCGGCGGTCATCTCCTCGATGCGGTGGCGGTCGACGGCGTAGACGTTGCCGTACCGGTGGGTCTCGACCACACTCCGATGGAGCCGGACAACCTACGGCGAAGCTGGGGCGAGATCCGCAAGGCGGCCGGACTCGGACCGGTACGGCTTCACGGCCTCCGCCACACCTGCGTAAGCCTCCTGCTTGACCTGGGCATACCGCCTCATATCGTCCGCGAGATCGTCGGGCGCTCCGACATCGAGGTCACGATGACGATCTACGCCCATACCTCCCTCGATGAGAAGCGCGCGGCCCTCGGCAAGCTCGGTGATGCCCTCCGCTGAGCCTGAACGCACTGAAAATGCCTCGATCTTGATCGGATCGAGGCATTCTTTATTTTCAAGACCTGGCCGCCAGGCTACAAGATCGAATCATCATCTGATACTAAGGAGCCAGTGTTGGGAATCGCTGAAGTCGCTGCTGACGTAGAGGCCCATGGCACCGTGTGCTACACACTCGGGACACTGAAGAGAGCCTTCCTTGCGGATCACCCAGAGCTTGATCAGAAGAAGAACAGCAAGCTTCTGATGTCCCGCATCCGAGAGGCGCTAGAAGCCCGAAACATCCTGGTCGTCCCTGAGCAGCTCGACAGTTTGGAAGAAGCACGCACGGTCTTCGTGATCTTCAGAACCTCTCCGTTGGGCTGGGTGCTTCATAGGCTGAACAGGGAACCGGACGCTGCGGCAGCGACGCTGTTAGCCAGTCTTGAGTACAACCAGGAGAAGATCATCGCTGGAGCCGAATCACGAGTTCGGTAGCGTTGTCGTCAGCGTTGTCGTCAAACAAAACAAAAACGCCCGGACGGTGAACCGTTCGGGGCGTTTTGGCTGTTCAAGGGTGGTGGTCAGGGGCAGGGTCGAACTGCCGACCTTCCGCTTTTCAGGCGGACGCTCGTACCAACTGAGCTACCTGACCTCGGCGGCTGCCGCCGTACGCGGTCCTGACGGGACTTGAACCCGCGACCTCCACCTTGACAGGGTGGCGAGCACTCCAAACTGCTCTACAGGACCTCTATGTTCGGAAGATTTCGCTTCCGTCTTGCTCGGCTAGCTCAGCTTACCAGTTCTCCGGAGGCCTTCGACCTCTCGTTTTCCCGGTGAGCCGGAGCTCGCACGTGCCCCCAACGGGATTCGAACCCGTGCCGCCGCCTTGAAAGGGCGGTGTCCTAGGCCGCTAGACGATGGGGGCTCAGGGATGGCGCCCTGTTCCGTGACGTCTTCCGTCGGAGACCTCTGAAGCATAGGGGACGTTTGCCCCTGATGCCAAAGTGGACGGCGACGGGGAGCCGGTGATCGTTCCCCCCGGCGGAGGGATCTCTTTCGGCTCCGGGAAAATTGTACGGCCAGGCTCCGGCTCCAGGTGACGCTCCACCTGGATCGACTGCTCGCCCAGCCCGCCGACGGTGATGTCGTCCCAGGCCTCAAGCCTGTGATTGGTCTTGCTGAAGTAGAGCACGGAAGCCGCCAGCGGGGTCGGCTCATCATGTTCGAGGCCGCGCAGGCCGGCTCCCCCGGTGGAACCCTGAACCATCAGCCGGGTCCCGGTGGGCAGCAGCTCGGTCGATCGTTGGTGAGCATGACCGGACAGCACAAGCGGGATATACCCCGAGAATCCGCGCCCAACGTTCGGGTCGTGCACAGCCACGACGTCGGCGGCGATCTTTCCCGCGTCCGGGGCCGGGGGCGACACGGAAGGCGAGGGCGCCCCAGAGGGCGACGCGGAAGGCGACGCGGAAGGCGACGCGGAAGGCGACGCGGAAGGCGACGCGGAAGGCGACGCAGAAGGCGCGGGCGAGGGCGCGATCGGTTCCGGAGGGGCGAGCCGGGCCGCGTGGGCACCGCCGAGCGCGTGGAGCGCCTCGTCCGAGTCCCCCGCCACCTGTACGGATTTGTCCGGAGTGAACCGCGGGTCGCCAAGGCCGTAGATGCGCAGCCCCTTGACCGTCGCCGCCTCGTCGTCCAGCACGATCGCGTTCTTCTGCTTGGCCACCGCCCGCTGGGTCTTCATCGAGTCGTGGTTCCCACGTACGAAGACGTACGGCACCCCGAGGCGGCCGATCTCCTTGACGAACTCGTTCTCGGCCTTGGTGCCGTGGTCACTGATGTCGCCCGTGTCGATGATCATGTCCACGTTGAACTGGTCCTTCAGGGACCTGATCACGTTCCAGCCGATCGGGTTGATGTGGAGGTCGGAGACGTGTAACACGCGGATCATCTCGGGATCCGGATCGAAGATCGGCAGTAGTGACCCGGCCTCGTAGAGCTGCGACACGTTGGCCACGAGCTTGGCGAGCTGCCCGCGATATTCCGAGAACCGGTTCACGATCGACTCGGCGTTGCCGATCAGGGACGGAACGCCGGTCAGCAGGCCCGTATAACGGGGCTCGGCGACCGAGCGGGGGTCGAAGGTCAACGCCGACAGCCCGCCGAGGACGACGACCATGATCAGTGAGGTGGCCGCGGTCCAGGCGGCCCTGGAGAGACGCCGGAAGACGACCAGCCCGGTCAGGAAGCCGGCGGCGACCGCGAACAGCGCGGCGCGGATGGCGAGGGTACGCAGCCCTTCGATCGCGTCCCGCTCGATCGTCGCGGACAGGCGGTCGGCCCACCGGGGATCCTTGATGATCTCTTCGGCCATCTCCGGATGGACCGCCTCGATGGTGAGGTCGAGCCGCACCGGGCTGTTGTGGGTCTTGAAGTTGAGTGTGCCGAGCGGGCGGACGTCCACGACGGTCTCGCCGGTCCAGGAAGGCGCCAGCGACATTCCGATGTCCGCCGGGCCGATGGAGGTCTGTGTGGAGGCGCCGAGCGCCAGGCCCAGCCATCCCCCGATGACGGCGGCCAGGACTACAGCCGCAATCCGCGCCGTACGACCGCTGACCAGCCGTCGACCGGCCTCCTTCCACGCCAAGGTCCTCATTGCCTTTCTCTTTACCCGGATTCGTCGCCGGCCGCGCCCGTATGCCCGCCGAAATCAGCGGCAAACCATGCTCGGACGAGGCCTCGCTCTGTGGCCCCGGTCTCGGTCAGCCCCCCGCTCCCGGCCGGCCTGCTCTTCGAGCACGAAACCGCCCGGGGAATGCGCAAGCGTACCCAATCCCCACAGCGCATCGGTCCTGGTGAGACCGGCACGGACCAGTTGCTCGACGAAGAGCACACCCGTCGGGAAGCCATGCTCGCCATAAAACGGACGGGATGCCACGATGGGGGCGTGATCGACGTCCCGCTGAAGAGGTTCGAGGAGCTCGTGGCCGACGCGCTGGACACGATCCCGCCCGAGCTGGCCAAGCTGATGGACAACGTGGTGGTCGTGGTCGTGGACGACCCGCCCGAGCCCGGGCTCCTCGGGCTCTACACCGGCATCCCACTGACCGAACGCGGCGGATGGTATTCGGGAGTCCTGCCGGACCACATCGAGATCTATCGCAATCCGACGCTGGAGATCTGCGAAACCGAGGCCGACGTGGTCGAGGAGGTGACGATCACCGTCGTCCATGAGATCGCCCACCACTTCGGGATCGACGATGACCGGCTCCACGCGCTCGGTTGGTGACCACTCCTTGCGATTGGCCGTACACACCGGCACTCTGTGTAACAGAATAGCCACAGTAGGTCAGGTAAGGTGATCCAGCGGGTCACGGGTGCGCGATGTCCGAGTGCGCCGCCCGATGAGCCGTCACGGTCGCTGATCAGCCGAGGTCGTCACGGTGGTCGAGCCGGCGGAGCAGCAGGAGCAGCATTCGGAGTGAGATGGCGGCCACGAAGCCCGGCACCGGCAGGCTCTCAGGAAGGCATCGCCGTCCGCCCGAGCCTCGGGTCACCTACGGTGAGGTCGTCTCCGTCAGGGAGTTCCGCGCACTGTGGTTCGGGCAGATCCTGTCGCTGCTCGGCGACCAGCTCGCCCAGGTGGCGCTCGCCGTCCTCGTCTACCAGCGCACCGAGTCCGCCCTCGCCACGGCCGCCGTCTACGCGCTGACCTATCTGCCGCCCATCCTGGGCGGGCCGCTGCTGGCCGGGCTGGCCGACCGCTACCCCCGCAGGCGGGTGATGCTGTGCTGCGACCTCCTGCGGGCCCTGCTGCTCGCGGTGATGGCCGTGCCCGGCATGCCGTTCGCCGCGCTCTGCACGCTCGTCTTCTGCGTGGTACTGCTCGGCGCGCCGTTCTCGGCGGCCCGCGCGGCGCTGCTGCCCGAGGTGCTCGATGGAGACCGGTACGTGGTGGGCTCCGCCCTCCAGAACGTGACCAACCAGGCCGTCCAGATGCTCGGCTTCGCCGTCGGCGGGGCCGTCATCGCGAGCCTCGGGCCGTACCGTGCGCTCGCGCTGGACTGCTCGACGTTCCTCGCCTCCGCGCTGGCGATCGTCGCGGGGGTACGGCGACGGCCCGCGCCGCTGCGGGACGACGGCGACGGGCGGACGTCCATGTGGTCGATGACGAGGGCCGGAGCGCGGCTGGTCTTCGGGGACCGGCGGCTGCGCACGCTCGTGGCGTTCGCCTGGCTGTGCGGGTTCTACGTGCTGCCCGAGGGCATCGCGGTGCCGTACGCCGCGGAGCTCGACGACGGCAGGCTGTCCGTGCCGGTGATCACAGGTCTGCTGATGGCCGCGATGCCGGCCGGGACGGTCGTCGGCGCGTTCCTGTTCGGGCGCTTCGTCACGCCGACCGGACGGCTGCGCGGGATGGGGTGGCTGGCCATGCTGACCTGTGCTCCCCTCATGCTGTGTGCGATGGAGCCCCCGCTGGAGGCCGTCCTCGCGCTCTGGGTGCTGTCCGGCGTCGGCGGCGCCTACCAGTTGGCGGCGAACGCCGCTTTCGTCCAGTGTGTTCCGCCGGCCGGGCGTGGGCAGGCGTTCGGGCTCGTGCAGTCCGGGTTGCTGGCCGTCCAGGGACTCGGCATCCTCATCGGCGGCGTCGCCGCCGAGGAGTTCGGTCCAGAGCCCGTGATCGCGCTGGCCGGCGTGGCCGGGCTGTCCGTCGCGGCCATGCTGACCATGCTCTGGACCGGTTCCCGTAGAGAGATCATCGCCAGGGTCCGGGCCGCCAACGAGGCCTGAGGCGGTCAGGCCTACGGCCTGTCCTCGGGGCGGTCGGCGGCCGGGGCCTGGCCGTACGGGTGCTGCTCGTAGCCCGTCTGCTGCGTGCCGTACGGCTGGTAGGGGTTGTTCGCCTGCCCGCCGTGGTCCTGCTGGTTCGGGTGCGACCAGTTGCTCTGCACGTCCTGCCACTTCGCCTTGGCCTCGTGCCAGACGCGGCCGTCCTTGTTCTTGTCGATCAGGTCCTGGGCGATGGAGGTGTTCTTGTCCTTCTCGGGGAGGAGAAGCCAGGCCACCGCGTACACGCCGATACCGAGGCCGCCGAAGAGGCTGGCGACCGCGAACGCCAGGCGCAGGATGTTGGGGTCGACGCCGATGTACTCTCCGACACCGGAGCAGACACCTGCGATGATCTTGCCGTTGTCGGAGCGCTGGAGCCGCTTGACCGAACCGTTGGTGTTCATCTCGTTCATGACTTCAGAGTGCCCGTTTCATGCCTCCGCGCACATCGGGATTCCCCCTGGCGATACCCCGACCCGTCCCGGATGTCCCGGCCCTTTCCCGGATACGCTGACCCCCATGGACGACCTCCTCGAGCTCGATGACCAGCTCACACCCGAACATCGCATGGTCAGGGACTCCGTCGCGGGCTTCGTCACCGACCGGGTCCTCCCCCACGTCGGGGACTGGTTCGAGCAGGGCGTCTTCCCGGCGCGCGAACTCGCCCCCGTGCTCGGCTCGCTCGGCATGCTCGGCATGCACCTCGAGGGGTACGGCTGCGCCGGCCTCGACGCCGTCTCGTACGGCGTGGCCTGCCGTGAGCTGGAGGCGGGCGACTCGGGGCTCCGGTCGTTCGTGTCCGTGCAGGGGTCGCTGGCCATGTTCCCGATCTGGAAGTACGGCTCGGAGGAGCAGAAGCGGGAGTGGCTGCCCCGGATGGCGTCCGGGGAGGCCATCGGGTGCTTCGGCCTGACCGAGCCGGACCACGGCTCGGACCCCGCCGGGATGCGCACCACCGCCAAACAGGACCCGTCGGGCGACTGGATGCTCAACGGCGCCAAGATGTGGATCACCAACGGCTCGATCGCCGACGTGGCCGTGGTGTGGGCGCAGACGGACGATGGCATCCGGGGCTTCGTCGTCCCCACCTCGGCCCCGGGATTCTCCGCGCCGGAGATCCACCGCAAGATGTCGCTGCGCGCCTCGGTCACGTCGTCCCTCTATTTCGACGACGTACGGCTGCCCGCGTCGGCCGTGCTGCCGGGGGTGACCGGCCTGAAGGGCCCGCTCTCCTGCCTCACCGAGGCGCGGTTCGGGATCCTGTGGGGGGTCGTGGGCGCGGCCCGGGCCTGCCTGGAGGCGGCGGTCGACTACGCCAGGACGCGCGTGCAGTTCGGCAGGCCGATCGGAGCCTTCCAGCTCACCCAGGAGAAGCTGGCCTGGATGGCGGTGGCCCTCGGCCAGGCCGGACTCACCGCGCTGCACCTGGGCCGGCTCAAGGACGCGGGCACGCTCAAGCCTCGGCAGGTCAGTTTCGGCAAGCTGGCCAACGTCCGGGCCGCGCTGGACATCGCCCGCCAGGCCAGGACCGTGCTGGGCGCCAACGGCGTGACGCTCGAGTACCCGGTGATCCGGCACATGAACAATCTGGAGTCCGTGCTGACCTATGAGGGCACGCAGGAAGTGCATCTGCTGACGCTGGGCAAGGCGCTCACCGATCTCGATGCCTTCCGCTGACCGGGTATCGTGATCGTGCGAAAGCGCGTCGCCGGATGGCGGGTACGCTCTGTACCCTGCATCTGGGACGTGTTTCGCGAAGCACGACCCGACGTGTCGGCCGGCCCGTTCGGTCTGTCGGCCCGTGTCGGCAAGGGGTGCTAGCTCAATGGCAGAGCTGCGGACTTTTAATCCGTCGGTTCAGGGTTCGAGTCCCTGGCGCCCCACCTCAACGAGCTGGGCAGACTCCCGAGTGATGATCGCTCGATAGTCTGCCCGGTCGCGTTTCGGGTTGCCGTTGTGCGGCTCGTCCAGGGCGGTCAGGCGTCCCGCATGGTCGCGCAGCACTGTCTTCGCTCCCGGGGCCAAGCCGTTCGGGGTCAGGGGGAGCCGACATGGCCGGCCGCCTGCGTCGCGACCAGTTCGGTGTACTTGCCGCTCATGGCCATCAGTTCCTCGTGCGTGCCACGCTCGATGATGCGCCCGCCGTCGACGACGAGGATGAGGTCGGCGTCCCTGACCGTGCTCAGCCGATGGGCGATGACGATCCTGGTCTGGGCGAGGTGGCTCAGGTTCGCCTCGATGACCGACTCGGTAGCGCTGTCAAGGTTGCTGGTGGCCTCGTCCAGCAGCAGCACCTTGGGGCGACCCAGGAGGGCGCGGGCGAGTGCCAGGCGCTGGCGCTGCCCGCCGGAAAGGCCGCCGCCGTCAGTCAGCATCGTCTCGTACCCCATCGGCATGGCCATGATCTCCTCGTGCAGCGCGGCCATGCGCGCCGCCGCCGTCACGCGCTCCAGCGGCGCATCGGGGTCGTTCAGCCCGATATTCTCCCTGATCGAGCCGTTGAACAGCGACGGGTCTTGGGTGACCACGCCGAACTGGCGGCGCAGCGTACGCAGGCTCAGTTCTCCCGCCGGCACCCCGTCGTAGCGGATCTCGCCCAGCACCGGCGTGTGCAACGCCAGCAGCAGTCTGGCCAGCGTGGTCTTGCCCGACCCGGACGCACCTACCAGCGCCACCTTCTGGCCCGGGCGGATGACGACCGACACGTCCCGCACCGTCCAAGGGGCGCGGGGGTCGTGTCGAAAGCTCACGCCGCGCACCTCGATCGCACCGCGCAGGCGCAGCACCTCGATGCCCTCGCTTGGCTCCGGGTCGGAGGCCAGGATGTCTGACAGCCGGTCGAAGTGCGCGCCCGCCTGCTGCAAGCTCTGCAGCCCGGTCATAAGTGAGCCGAGCGGGGTGAGCGCGGCCAGTGCGATGGCGTTGAGCGCGATCAGCGCACCCACCGTGAGTTGCCCGTCGAGCACCCGCCACGCGCCCAACCACAGCAGCCCGAGCGGCGCCGCCACCCGGATCCCCGACAACGCCGACTCCAGCAGCCCTTGGGCCAGCCCCATCCGCACGTCCGCGTCGAGCTGCCGGCTGAAGTGGACCGACCACTTCTCCACCGCACGCTGCTCGGCGCCGGACGCCTTCAGCGTCTCGATGCCGGAGATCGCCTGGATGAGGCTGCTCTGTGACGCCGACAGCGCTGCCAGTTCCTGCCTGGTGAGTGTGGCGATGCGGTTGGTGGTGCCCAGCATGAGGAGGGTCTGCAGCATGGCCACACCGGTTAGCGCCAGCCCGAAGACGGGGTCCCAGAAGTAGACGACCACGAGGTAGCCGACGGCCAGCGGCCCGTCCAGCAGCGCGGCCACGATCTGGCCGGTGAGGATGGCGCCGAGGGTGGACACGCTGGCCGCACGGGTGACCAGGTCGCCCGTGCCGCGCCGGGTGAAGTACCGGTACGGCAGCGTCACGAGATGGCTCACCACGCCCTCGGTGAGCTGCTGGTCGGCGCGGACCCGCACGGCCACCAGCAGCGCGCTGCGGAGATAGCCGATGACCAACTGGGCCGCGCCGACCAGCAGC
Organism: Sphaerimonospora cavernae; assembly: GCF_042435035.1. Classification (NCBI taxonomy): domain Bacteria; kingdom Bacillati; phylum Actinomycetota; class Actinomycetes; order Streptosporangiales; family Streptosporangiaceae; genus Sphaerimonospora; species Sphaerimonospora cavernae. The sequence continues at coordinate 310,132 of NZ_JBHMQT010000006.1, read as the reverse complement.
ACGGAGCCGCCCAGCAGGGTGAGTACCTCCACGCCGTACGCGGGGACGATCCTGTCCAGCAGGAGCTGGGAGAACATCGGCAGGGCCAGTCCGAGCAGCTGCAGCAGCAGCGAGGCGGCCACGATCTGCGCGAGCATGCCCTTACGCCGCCGAAGCAGCGTGCGTACGAACTCCCTGCGCCAGGCGCTCGCGATCGAGGTCGTGCCGCGCTGGAAGCCCTCGCCCGGCTCGAACACCAGAAGCACGCCGGTGAACCCGGCGCCGAACTCCTCGGGGGTCAGCCTGCGGCGACCGGCGGCCGGGTCCACGACGTCCACGCGGTCCGGCGACCAGCGTTCGACCACCAGGAAGTGGTTGAACTCCCAGTGCGCCACGGCCGGGAGCGGCACGCGGGGCAGGTCCTCGGGGGCCAGGGAGAACGCGCGGGCCTTGAGGCCGTGCTCGCGCGCGCCGTCCAGGAGCGCCCTGGCGCTCAGGCCGTCCCTGCCGATTTGGAGGCGTTCTGTGACCTGGTGCACCGTCGTGCGCCGGCCATGGCTGCACAGCACCATGGCCAGGCAGGCGGCGCCGCACTCGGTATCGGTGTTCTGCAGGATGACGGGCATGCGGCGAATCATCCGGCCGCTCCCGCGCGCAGCGCCAGCACGGTCAAGACGGTGCCGGCCGCCAGGATCGCCACCGCGACCAGCCACAGCACGAGGAACGACGGGCCGCTGATCATCGGCGACAGGAGCCGGACCGGGCGGGGTGCGGCGTGCTCGCGCAGGGCCTCCTCCCGATAGATCCTCGGTCGCTCCTGCTGTCGCGCCGGCGCCTCCTGGGGGCGCCGGACCGGGCGGGTGGCGTCGTTCGGATCGCCGGTCGTGATCTTCGACATGGCCCTCTCTCTGGTGGCCGAATCTGAGCACCGGTCGCTGACGAACGCTAGGGCTGTGCGGTTGGAAGGGACTTGTGAGTGGCTGAGGTCGGCTGAGACGGGGTCCGCGCGAGTCACCACCCGCTTCCCACCCACATTGCAGCCGCTTGCAAGACGGCCCTTGCACGATCCAGTTCGGTGAGCAGGGAGGCGTTCCGCGACGATGCGCATCGACGATCCGAGCGAGGCCGCCGAACCGGCTCCATCGGAGCCTTCCGAGGCCGTCTGTTCTGCTCTGTTCTGTTCACGAACGCGGACGGGCGAACGTCCGCAGCACGATGAGGAGTTGAGAATGACCATTCGAATCGATGATCTGGAAAACGGCGCCGAGCTGCCTGACGACGTGCTGGACACGGTCATCGGCGGTCGCGACCCGATGATGGGTCCGAGCCCGAAGGTCTGCACCTCGATCAACAACGGTCAGCCGGACACCTGCTGGGACTACCCCGGCTAACGATCGGGCAGAGCGGCGCTCCGCGGAGCGCCGCTCTCATTAGGAGCATCCGGTGATCCTTATACTCAGCAGCAAGGACGACCTGGGCGTCAACCTCGTCCTACCCAAGCTCGTCGAGCGCGGCGTCGAGGTGTACTGGTGGGACCCCGGCGACTATCCCGCCACCGCCCGGATCACCTCCCGCCTGATCGGCGGCGCCTGGCGGCACACGCTGATCACGAACGACGCCGAGATCGACTCCTCGGCCGTCAGCACCGTCTGGGTGCGCCGCCCGCAGCCGCCGAAGGCGGCGCCCGCGGTGGCGGACCCCGGACACCGTGACCACGTCGCGAAGCTCGGACGGATCTTCGTGGACGGCTGGAGCGACACCTTCGACGCCCGTTGGTTCCCCGCCCGCCTGAACACGCTGCGACGCACCCAGAGCAAGCTGGTCAACCTCGCGGCCGGCGCCGCGCTGGGCTTCACCGTGCCGACGACGACCATCACCAGCGATCCCGAGGAGCTGGCCGACGCCTGGGCGGCGACGGACGGCCGGTTGATCGCCAAGGAGGTCGAGTTGGTGCCCTACGAACTCCACGGGGAGGAGCACGGCTTCTACACCACCTCGGTGACCCGGCGGCACCTTACCAGTCGTCACCGCCTGGCGCATGCCCCGGTGATCCTCCAGCCCAAGATCGAAAAGGCGGTCGAGCTGCGTATCACCGTCGTCGGTGATCAGGTGTTCACCGCCGAGATACACTCCCAGGCGTCACGGATGACCCGCGACGATTTCCGCCGCTACGAAGGCACCTTCATCGGCTACGCCGTTCACGACCTGCCCGAGGACGTGGAACGGCGCTGTGTCGAACTGGTCAGGACACTGGGCCTGGCCTTCGGCTGCATCGACGTGATCCTCACCCCGGAAGGCGAGTACGTGTACCTGGAGTTGAACCCCAACGGTCAGTGGGGATGGCTGGAGGAGTTCACCGACCTGCCCATCTCCGAGGCGATCGCCGACTGGCTGGCAGCCGGAGAGCGCCCGGCCGGTCAGGAGGTACCCGCGTGACCGGCTACCCGCAGACGCTCGCCGCAGCGGTCGAGGTGCTGCGCGGGCTGCCGCGACACCGCGACGCCGTGCCCGACGCCCGCAGGACCGTGGCGGCCTGGCGTGCCGCCAACCCCGGCTGCCGCGCCCAACTCGTCGTGGATGAACGGCCGGGCACCCCGCTGGTCGACTACGACCTGCTCGTCGACCACCCGGACGGCGGCACCGTCGCGCTCACCGCCTCCGCCGAGGACGGCGTGCCATGGACGGTCGACCACTCCACGCACTGGGCCGCGAGCAAGGTGCTGCGCGTGGACGGCCAGGACCTGTCCGTACAGACGGCACTGCTTTCGATGCGGGCCTACGGCGAGCGGGACAGGACCTTGCACGATGACCTGATCGATTACTGCATCCTTTCCTTGGAGACCTGGGAGGACGAGGAGCCGTCGGAGGACGAGCTGCAGCGGGCCTCCGACGACTTCCGGCGGCGGCGCGGGCTGCACAGCCGCGCCGACACGATACGCTGGCTGAACCAGGTGGGTCTCACCCCGCAGGCATACCAGAACCATCTGTTCGCCCTGGCCAAGATGAACAGGTTCACAAGACGCACACAGGCCGAATCGGCCATGGCCTACTTCACCGACCACGCCGCGGACTTCGACCGGGTGTCGGCCGTGTGGGCCATCGGGCCGGAAGCCGCCCTCGATGAGCTGGCCGGTCAGAATGACGCCGTCGCGGCGCTGGGCGCGGGGGTGACGCGTCCTGGCGGAGATCTCACCGTCCATGTGGCCGACCGGGTGTCTGCCGAGTTGCCCGAGCCGTTGCGTGGCGCCGCCGAAGGGGTGGCGGTCGGTCCGGTGCCCTACCGTGATGCCTCTCTCTTCGGTGTGGTACATCATCGCCGCCCCGCTCATCCCGACGATGCCACGCTCGCCGCCGCGGGACGGGCCGCTTTCTCCGCCTTCATGGCGGAGCGGCGGGCCAAGGCGAAGATCGAGTGGTTCTGGCTCTGATCTCGGCCGCCTCGTTGACGGCGGCCCGGTGCGCTCCCGCCTTCTGGAGCGCACCGGGCCGCCCCGCGCCTGCTCCTCGAAGGGCGATGGTCCAGGTCCGACCTCTACTCTCACATTCCGGAACTGTCAGCCGAGTATCAACTCGATGATCAGCCTCTCCCGGCCTCGGGCAAGGCGATTGCCTCTTGAAAGACCTCCGGATTACGAGTGGCCTTCTCAAACTCCGGGCACGGTCGGCGGCGCGAGGTAGAACAGGCAGATGTTCCCCATCGCCGGCAACGTCAGCGCGGGCACCGTGACCCGCCACTGGCGTCTCAGCTCACCGCAGTAGTCGCCTTCAGTGTCCTCGGATGCTCCGAGCACAGCCATCCAGCCCTCCCCGAATGCCGACATCGCCGTGGCCATGCTGCCGCAGGGTGTTCGGGAGAGCGAGTGATTTTCCAGTTACCCGCACGTGCCATGAGCGGATCTCCGGCCCGCTTCGCCGGGGAGCTACGCCCCCTGCGGGGCCGATGAGGCCGAGGCGGGCAGCAGCAGCGGCTCGGCGGCGGTGCGCAGTTCGTCACTGAACGGCACCGGCCGCAACGTGCCGGGGTCCAGGTTGATGTTGACGCGGTACCCCTCGGCGTGGACCACGGAGCGGTCGGCCGACAGCACGCGGAAGCCGTACACCGCGCTGGTCCGGCCCAGCCGGTCGATCCAGAAGTGCACCAGTGGCTCGCCCGCCCCGGAGATCGGTGCGTTGTAGGTCACTTTGAACTCCCGGACGACCAGGAACACGTCCTTGAACGACGAGCGGGCAGGATCGGGTGCCCAGCCGAGCCGGTTCCAGTACGATCCGACCGCGCGCTCGACCAGCAGGGCGTAGCGGGAGTTGTGTAGCAGTCCCATCGCGTCAAGATCATCGAAATGCACCTGGACCGGCTCGAAGTGGCCACTCTCGGTCATGTCAGTCCTCCGGAAGCAGTGAAGGGTCGGGACACAGGCCGCGCAGGCGCTGCAGTACGCCCCGGCGGGCGTGAGCGAAGGCGAGCCGCTCGTCGAGCAGCCGGGAGTGGGTGACGGCCATCTCGCCGAGCGCCTCGATCTCGAAGGCCAACTGCGCCGGGTCGGCGCTCGGCGCGAGCTCGCCGAGCGCGATCGCCTCCTCCACCAGGTCCCGGATGAACGCCTCCCAGTCCTGAAGGGCCCGCACGATGCGGTCACGGACCTCACCGGGACGGTCGCCGAACTCCGCCAGCACCGCGCGGAAGAAGCAGCCGCCCGGCAGAACGTGCTCGGCGTAGAACCTCAGCCTCGCCTCGTGCAGGGCGAACAGCCGCCTGACCCCCGCCGGGGCACGCAGGGCCGGCGCCACGATCTGCTCCCGCCACTGGCGGGTGGCCCAGTCCACGGCGTCGAGCTGCAGCTCCTCCTTGTCACGCCAGTGCGCGAAGAAGCCCGACTTGCTGATGCCGATCTCGGCCGCCAGCCGTCCCAAGGACAGCCCGTCCAGGCCTTCGACCGAGGCCAGGCTGACCGCCCGCCCGAGGATCGTCTCGCGGCTGCGCAGCCCTCTGAGCCTGCGTCCGTCCTGTGTCACAGGGACAGGATAAATGAACGGCCGGTCGTTAATCTAGGTGACCTTGACCACAGCCGAGTGCGTACGGCATCGCGCCCGCTTTTGTCAGTGTTGATCCCTAACTTTCGGGCCATGACAAGTGCGACGCAGGCGTACAGCTACGCCGCGCCTTCCACTCTGGTGGACGGGCGTCTGTCGATCAGCCCTGCCCGGGAGCGGTCTGCCTGTCCGGGGTTGGGCGCCTGGCGACGCCCACCGTGAGGACCGGGCACCTCGATCCCGAGGTGCTGGTGGACTGGCTGGAGGCATGCGCGGGCGCGGGGGCCGAACCACTCGCGGCCGACCTTCAGCAGGCGCTGCTGCGGCTGCCCAGAGGGGCCCATCCGGTCGCCGCCGAACGGGCCGAGCGAGTGGGCTCACCAGCGGCTTCGTCGGCCGCCGCCTGGCTGGCCGGAGGCGGCCTGCCCGATCCGGAGGCGGGGCTGAAGTGGGGCCACATCGAGAGTACCTTCGAGTACCTCTTCGAGGATCGCGAACCTCGGCACGTCAGCCAGATCCAGCTTGTGCCCGTACTGCGAGCCGAGATGGGAGGACCACGGCCACGCCATGGGCTGGTGGCCAGCCCGGCCGTTCATGCTCGTGAGTGCGAACGGCCGGGCCGTTCCAGGCTCGTCACGATGAGGATCACGCCGTCCTTGGTCTGGGGAGCTTCCGGCGAGGGCGGCCTCTCACGAGCAGGATGTGCACGCCGACGCCGAAGAGCATCCCCCAGAACGCCGATCCGATGCCGAAGAAAGTCAGCCCGGATGCCGTCACCAGGAAGGTGACCAGGGCGGCCTCCCGGTCGGACTCGTCGGCCATCGCGCCGCTCAGGCCGCCCATCAACGCACCGAAGAGCGCCACACCGGCCACCGCCGCCACCAACTGCTTGGGCATCCCGGCGAAAAGCGTGACCAGTGTCGAGCCCATCGCACCGATCAGCAGATAGAACACACCGCACGACACGCCGGCGACATAGCGACGCCGGGGGTCGGGATGCGCCTCGGAACCGGTGCAGATGGCGGCGGTGATCGCGGCGAGGTTGATCGCGTGTGAGCCGAACGGTGCGAGCAGGGTCGAGGCCAGACCCGTCGATCCGATCAGCAGGCGATCGGAGGGCTTGTAGCCGGAGGCGGCCAGCACCGCCATACCTGGCGCGTTCTGCGAGGCCAGTGTCACGATGATCAGGGGGATCGCGATGCCGATGATCGATGTGATCGAGAACGTCGGCATCGTGAACACCGGCTGCGCCACCTGGACCTGATGCAGCCGGACATGGAGTTGGGAGGAGCCCGCGCCGAGTGCGACGCCTATCACCAGCGCCGCCAGCACCGCGTAGCGAGGGCTGAACCGCTTGGCAGCCAGATAGGCCACCAGCACACCGCCCGCGATGAGAGGGGCGGAACCCAACGAGGTGAACACCCCGACACCGAAGGAGAAGAGGATCCCGGCCAGCATCGCCGAGACCACCGCCGACGGCACCCGCGCCATCAGCCAACCGAACACCCCGGTCGCCCCGACCAGCGTGATCACCAAACCAGAGACGATGAAGGCCCCGATCGCCTCCGAATAGGGGTAATCACCCAGGCCCGTCACCAGCAGCGCGGCGCCCGGAGTCGACCACGCGGTGATCACAGGCATCCGGGTGAGCAGGCTCAGCAGCACGCAGGTCAGTCCGCTGCCGATCGAGATCGCCCACACCCACGACCCCGTCTGCTCCGCGTTCAAATGGCCTGCCGTGGCCGCGGCCAGCACGATGACGAGCGGACCCGAGTACGACACCACCACGGCGACGAAGCCCGCGAGCACCGCCGACAGCGACGCGTCCCGCCACAGGCGAGGTCTCTCTTCCCCCCCTTCCGCCACGCGTTCGGCCTCCGGCGAAGTGGTCTCTGGGGACATCACCGATCATCCTTGGAAGCGCGTTCAAGGGCCTGCTCCAGATCGGCGATCAGATCGTCCGGGTGTTCCAGGCCGATGGAGAGCCGGACCATGTCCTTCGGAGATGTGCTGCCCGGCCCCTCGAAGGTATACCGGTGCTCGATGAGGCTTTCCACCCCGCCGAGGGACGTCGCCCGGATGAACAGCTCGCAGTACTTCGCGACCTGCAGAGAACGCTGCCAGTGGCCGGCGACGTGAAGGGAGAGCATGCCGCTGAACCCGCCGGTCATCTGGCGTGCGGCGACCTCGTGACCGGGATCGCCGGGCAGTCCGGGATAGGCCACCCGGCTGATGAGCGGGTGCTCGGCGAAGTGCTCGGCCAGCCTCATGGCGGTGGCCGAGATCTGCCTCATCCGGGGGAACAGCGTCCGCATCCCCCGGACGAGCAGGTACGTCTCGAACGGGCCGAGCAAGGGGCCCGTGAGCCTGCGGTGCAGTCGCAGTCTTTCCCACAGTTCCTCACGCTCCCGGGCCCGCTTCTCCGGAGCTTGCGCCACGGAGACGGAGAGGAAGCCGCCCACCACGTCAGTGTGTCCGTTCAGGTACTTGGTCGCCGAGTGCATGACCAGATCAGCGCCCAGGTCGAACGGCCGGGTATGCACCGGGGTGGGCACGGTGTTGTCGACGGCGAGCAATGCTCCCGCCTGATGGGCTATTTCCGCACACGACGCGACGTCGGTGACGGTCCAGGTGGGATTGGCCGGCGTCTCGATCCAGAGCAGTGCGGTCGGTGCCGCGGCGACGGCCGCCGAGACCGCGTCCAGATCATTCGACGGCACGCGGACCACCTCCAGCCCGCGCCCGGAGCCGAACTCGGCGAGCCATTTGGTCAGTCCGAAATACATCGTCTGCGAGACCACCACTCGCGACGGCACAGGCAGGGCCTGGAACACGGCGGTAGCGGCGGCCATACCCGAGGAGAAGATCAGACTCGCTGCTCCCCCTTCCAGCCCTGTGAGCATGTTCTCGGCCTGCTCATAGCCCGGGGATCCTTGATCGCGCAGGTATGCGAGTCCGGCAGGCGCCTCATAGTCGCCATCACGAGCGAATGTGACGCCAAGTGAGATCGGGGGCGGAATCGCGCCCGTGGTGGGGCAGCGCCAACCGTCGCCCTGGGCTATTCGCGTCTCTGGGCGGTTCTCTTGAGATGAGGGAGTGTAGCGAGTGCTGATCATATTGTTCCTTCTTGGGAGAAGAGGGTGCTCAATGCCAGTTCAGCGTCCTGGAGCGCACGGCACGACTGCCCCGGCGAGGGCACATAGTGGTTGTAGTAGCTGGACCCCTCGGTATGGGGACCAAGGAGGAAAAGCGTCCGTCTCTCCGCTCCCTCGGCATCGACAGGGTGACCTTCCCTGGTGACCCGCACTCCCGCGATGCCGCCATCGCCGAGGTCAAGGGGCCGCAGACGGCCCGTCTTGATCAGGCCGGAGAGCAGAGAGCCTGCGACTCGGTCGGCCCTTGGCTCGGAGACGTGAGCCATGACGACCCGATCCACCTCGACACGTTCGGTCACCGCCAGGCATGTCGACTCGAGCACCCACGGCCGCCCGTCTATCGGCGGTGTGATCTTCGGGCACGGCCCGGGACCGAGCCGGACGATCCCCGCCTTGGCAAGAGCCATCAGCTCAACCGAACGGTCCAGCTGGGGCCCGATGACCAAGCGGTTCACCAGTTGGGTGAACTCCCCGAAGAAGTAGTCCAGCGACTCCTCATCCAGCCCGGGCGGATCGATGACCGCACGCAGCACGTCCCGGTGGTCACGCAGGATCTCGATGGCTTCTTTGACAGGGCTGACGCCGAGTCCGGCGTCGGCTTCGGCGAGGTCTTCAGCGACCTGGGCTAGGAACCAGCCGGTGTAGTCGTGCCGGTCGACCCACGACGTCGGCGTCTTCCGTACGGAAATGATTCCGCGTAGTGGGCACGGCCCGAGCTGTCCGGCGAGTTCCGCCGTCAATTGTTCGGCGCCGACGTGTTCGAGCCGCTCCGCCAGCCGGGTGTGAGCCGATTCGAGGCCACCGACGGCCTTCGCCAGCACCATCCGGTGATAGGCGAGCTCGATTTCGATCTCGACCAGCGGAAGTACGTCTTTGAGGAAGTTCAGGCGCCCGCCGGGCGCCTCCGTGCGGAGCCGCTCGATCCGGTCGGCCGTGAACACCAGCGGGGGGAGGCGCTTCCTGCCGGGGTTGAGACGAGGACGGCTGCGCGCGGCCTCTCCGGATCGGCTGGTGAGGACGATCGACGGTTCGGCGCCGCTCGGCACATAGCGCACTCCTTCCGGCATCGGCTCGTGACGTCCGCCCCGCCCCAGGGTCAGCGAGGCGATAACGTCCATCGCGGTGAGCCCCATGCCCATGACGGCCACCCGCTCGCCCGGGGCGATCTCGTCGAGCGACCCGGGCAGTGGGTACGCTCGCCTGATCAGGATCTTCTCCGCCGACGGGTCGGAGGGCAGATAGAAGCCATGATGACCCACGGTCAGGAAGACGGCATCGACCGAGAGCCTGGTGCCGTCGGCCAGGATGACGGCCTCGCCCATGGCCTGGCCCGGCTCGACATCCACGGCCATCTGCCGGTGTCGTACGATCCGCACGCTCTGGGGCGCGGCGGCCATGATGCGTTCGGCGGCCCAGGCGAGATACTCGCCGAGCAGCCTACGGGGAAGGAAATCGTTCGGTTGGATCTCTCTGCCGACACCCTCCCTCACCGTGTATCCGTCGGCTGCCAGGCACAAATCATGTGAACGACACCAGTCGTACAGTGAAGGGCCGGAAAGCGGAGTCGGGCCGCTCACCATACGTTCGTCGGCGAACGCGGTGAGCTGGGAGCAGACAGTATTCAGCAGCAGGTATTCCGGCTGGTCGCTACTGTGCAGACCCGGACCCGGCGGGCGAGGTTCTACCAAGTGCACTACGACCGGGGCGAGCGGCCCGGCCGGACCGGCTGCGAGATGCCAGTTGACGAGGCGTTCCAGGACCCCCAGCCCCCGCGAGCCCACTCCCACTATCGCGATGCGGGTCACCCTTTTCCACCGTTACCGCATTCGAACCCGCTCACGCCGAGCATGCCAGGCGGTGAAAGCGTCATCCCCCATGAACTCACAGTGACAGTCACCGTCGTCTTCTCCTGATTAGTGCGGTCCCCCTGGGCAGGAGCGGCCGGTCAAGCGGCCACTCAGGTCCATGCTCATCAACAAGAGAGCATGATCCGAACCAGATCACACCCCCGTGGATATCGGATCAGCCGGCGTTACCTCAGCCCAGTGCTCGAAAGGACAGCGAACGAACGGGCCCCGTCTTGCTCACCGTTGAGCGAGCCGACCAATCACCCGAAGAGGACACCATGCCATTCGGCCTGGCGTCAATACCGTTTCCGTGCCGCATTTCCCGGTCATGTCCGAAATAACGGAGCACCAGGGATCGGCGGATGACCCCGCTGACCTGCCGGTCCCCGTGACCTTCACATCCGCGGAGCCGGAAATCGGTCGGTCGCCAGCCACAGAAACCTCCATCCTCAATCGCCCGGGCAGAACAAATTGAAAGTTAAATTCACTACGGAGAGTCACATCAAGACGATCGGCAGACATGTTGACAGCGGGCGATTTCGCATGGCAGTCTGCCGACGCAACAACGAGCAACTCCGGCGACTCCAGGGGCATGTCGCGACGCTATGTGAGTTTGTTCGACGGGGTGACACACAGGGGATCAACCAGGTAGTCCGGTTCAATTCATCCCGGCATGTTCCGACCTATGCGTAACGGACTGGCGCACTCGGCGGGGTTCTTTTTCCCGAGTATGCCGCAACGTTGAATAGGACCAGAAAACATGATAGCCGAAGAAGCCTACGACATGGTCGTGGACGATTTCTTTATGAGGTTCCAGCATCTCGTCCCCGACAGCACACTTTTCCTCAAGATCGAGGGTCTCAACCCCGCGGGCTCGGTCAAACTAAAGACCGCGATCGCCTTGGTCGAGGATGCCGAAACGTCGGGGCGTCCATTTCCGGGTACCCGCCTGATCGAGTCGAGCTCGGGAAATCTCGGCATCGCGCTCGCGGTGGTCTGCGCGGCCAAGGGCTACCCGCTGACCTGCGTCACCGACCCCAACGCCAACTCGCAGGCCATCAAGCTGATGAAGGTGCTGGGTGCGGATGTCGTCGTGATCGACAAACGTGACGCCAATGGCGGGTTCCTGCAATCACGTATCGACTACATCCATCGTCGGCTGCTCCACGAGCGAGACCTGCTGTGGCTGAACCAGTACGCCAACCATGCGGGCCCCCAAACCCACTGCGAGCGGACGGGGAGCGCGATTCTCACTGAACTTGGCCACGTCGACCATATATTCATCGGTGCCGGCACGACAGGCACCCTGATGGGTGTCGCCCAATACTTCCGCAAGCATTCTCCGGAGACCCGGATCACTGCCGTGGACGCGGTGGGATCGGTGACGTTCGGCGGGCCCCCGGCCCGTCGTCACATCCCGGGCCTGGGAACCAGCAGGAGGCCGGAGATCCTCGACACCACCATGGTCGACGAGGTCGTACTCGTCAGCGAGGAGGAGACGGTCGAGGTCTGTCGACTCCTCGCGAAGAACCGCGGACTGCTGGTCGGCGGCTCCACCGGCTCTGTCATCGCCGGCGTCAGACAAGCAGCGGGCGGAATCACGCCGGGCAGCATCGTGGCGGCGATCTCCGCCGACCTGGGCGATCGCTATCTCGACACCATCTACGACGACGAATGGGTTGCCGAGCGCTGGCCCGAGATCGCGCCGCAGAGCCGCCGGCTAAACAACGACCGATGGGGAGACTGTTTTGTTTGATTTCGAGGTGGTCCCGGGCGAAGCCGTTCTGAGCATTCTGCACGACAACCGTTCAGAGGTCCTCGACATCGTGGCAAGGGCCTATCTCGCTCACCATGCGGGGCAGACGGTGAACCCCGACAGCTACTTCCTACGCTTCCCCGACAAGCCCGAGTCCAGGATCATCGCCCTGCCCGCCTTCCTCGGCGACGACGTACAGATGGCCGGGATCAAGTGGGTGTCCAGCTTCCCGAAGAACATCGAAAGCTCCCTTCCACGTGCGTCCGCCGTGTTGATCCTCAACGACTACCAAACCGGTTATCCCATCGCCTGCCTGGAAGCGGCGGCCATCAGCGCGACACGCACCGCGGCATCGGCCGCATTGGCCGCCGTCTCCTTGCGGCCCGACGGCTACGCGGGCACGCGGCTGGCGATTGTGGGAGCAGGTGTGATCGCCAGAAACATCACCGACTATCTGCACGCCGGCGGCTGCACCCCCGACCGTTTCCTGGTGCACGATCTCGACGAGACCTCGGGGCGGGCTCTGGTCGATCATTTGCGAAGCACCCACGACGCGTCCGCCGAATTCGTATCCGACCTCGGTGCCATACTCGATGCCGAAACCATCGTGTTCGCCACCACCGCGCTCGAGCCGTACGTGCGGGCACCGTTCAAACCGGGCCAACTCTTACTCAACATCTCACTCCGTGATCTCACCCCAGAGGTGATCCTGAGTGCGAACAATGTGCTCGATGACGTCGAGCACTGCCTCAAGGCCAACACCTCACCGCATTTGGCCGAACAGGCGAGCGGATCCCGTGCGTTCGTCAGCGGGACCCTCGCTCAGGTACTCAATCGCGAAATCACCCTCGACTCGGCCAGGCCAACCATCTTCTCGCCTTTCGGGCTCGGCGTCCTCGACCTGGCGGTGGGTGCGTTCGTCCTGAAGGAGGCACGCGATCGGGGGACGAGCAACAAGATAAGCGGGTTCTTCGGTGAGACGCGCCGATGGTGATCCCTACCGGGAGACATACTCCCTTCTCTGCTTCCACACCTATCCGAGGCCGGGCAGGTGATTGTCACGCATGTGTTCGCCGTCAAATAGGCGACCGATTCCAACCGGCGCCAGAAGCGAGGGAGTGAGATGAACTCCGGACAGAAGACACCACTACGCGACTTCGCATTCGACGGAAGCAAGTTCCGCGCCTACCGCTTCGACAGGAAGATCGAAGAGCGGGTTAAACGGCTGAACAAGCTCGACAACTGGCACGCACCTCTGTCCTACGTGTGCGATGTGCTCCTGATCGGCGTATCGGTCGCCGCGTGCATCTGGTGGTCATATTGGTTGTACCCGTTGGCTCTTCTGGTGATCGGATCCCGCCAGCGCGCTTTCTCTAACCTCCTGCATGAAAGCGCTCACGGCATGCTGACCAAGAACAGGAAGCTCAACCTCGCGTTGGGGACGGTTCTCACGGCGTATCCGATATTCCAACAACACTACGCGTACAAGCGAAACCACGTCGCGACCCATCACCCGAGGCTGGGTGATCCTGAGCGGGATCCCGATCTTCGGTACTTCATCGAGCAGGGGGTTTACGAGCCCGCGACCCGCAGAGAGCTGTGGTTGCGGCTCGTCATCCTGCCGGCTCTCGGATCGAAGATCGTCTCACACTTCTGGTTCCTCCTCAAAGACCGCATCCTCATCAACCGCCGCAGCGACCCCAAGAACGAAGGCCTCAGCGAACACTGGAGGATAAGAATCAAGCGGGACACCATCGCGCTGTCCGCATTCTGGTGCACCGTGCTGATACTTGTCGCGACCACGGGCACACTCCTTGAATTCGTCCTGTTCTGGCTGGTCCCCTATATGACCGTCTTCCAGCTGATCGGCTGGTACATCGAGCTCTCCGAGCACACCCCCATGGTGAGGTTCCACAACACCGATCTCTGCATGACCCGGAACAGGAAGAGTCGCGGGCTCGAGAGGTTCTTGACCGGAACCTACGCCGATCACTACCATCTGGATCACCATCTGGACCCCAGAACCCCTTACTGGAATCTCAGGAGAGCTCACGAGATGAGGATGGAAGATCCTCGTTACGCGGCGATAGACGCGGAGTTCGGCGGGTTGTTCAGCCGGGGACCCGAGGGTCAGCCGAGTGCACTGGCGTCTATTATCGAAGATCTGTCAACTCACCACGACGACACCCTCGAGAAAGCTGCGTGAACGCTTCCATCGGTTTTGATCCAACCCTGTTCGGTTCATTTCTGGTCGCCGCGTCCGTCATCTGCGTGACTCCTGGACCGGACATGATGTACGTAGTTTCCTTCGGAGTCGCCAAGGGAAAGATCGGCGGTCTGGCGGCGGCCACGGGAATCGCGATGGGGATGCTCTTCCATACCCTTCTAGCAGTTCTCGGCGTCGCCGCCGTCATAGCCAGATACCCCATGGTCCTCGAGGTGTTCAGGTACGTGGGAGCAGCGTACCTCGTCTATCTCGGTATCTCTCTGTGGCGAGACGACTCCAAGCTGGTGATCGAAGATGGAAGAGTGGGGTGGAGTGCGGTCAGGATCTCCATGCAGGCCGCACTGGTCAACATAGCGAACCCCAAGATCGTGGTGTTCTACATCGCGTTTCTTCCCCAATTCACCTCCTCGAGCGCGGGCTCCGTTCCACTGCAGATGCTGACGCTCGGACTCGTCTTCGTAATCATGGGGTTCGCCACCGACGCGACAGTCGGTCTCTTCGGCGGCTCTGTCGGCTCGCGCCTCACCCGGAACACGCTCGCACTCCGACGGATCAACCGAAGCTGCGCCGTCGTCCTGGTGTTGCTGGCGGCGGTCCTTCTTCTCGGCCACTGACACGAAGCACCCGTCCGGCCCGGCCTGCCTGATCGACGGCGTCGTACCGCCGCTCCGGACTCCCGGCATCCTGATCAGGCAGGTGTTCACACTGGTGGGCGAGTTATTTGTTAAGAGTCTTGACAGATTAGGCCGTGGGTCCCGACCATTGGACCACGGATCCGTACTTGTCCAGCGGCTCGCTGGTGAACTGAACCACCGGTGACGTCGCCGGCGCGCCATCACCCCCCACCGATCGGCGCCATGGCTCCGATCACTCCTGGTTCAGGAGAGACCTCCATGCGAAAGCGCACATCTCGCCTGCTGACGCTGGCAGCATCCATGCTGCTCGCGGTCACGGGCGCCGTCCTCACGCAGACGCCGGCCAACGCGGCCAACCTGCTCGTGAATCCCGACTTCGAGACCGGAAACCTCTCGCCCTGGTCCTGCACCGGCGGGCTGGGATCGGTGGTCAGTTCCCCGGTCCACGGCGGCAGCAAGGCGCTCGCCGGAGCCGCCAGCGGCTCGGACAACGCCCAGTGCACCCAGACCGTCTCCGTGAAGCCGAACACGGCCTACACCTTGAGCGCCTGGGTCCGCGGCAACTACGTTTACCTCGGCGTGAACGGCGGTGCGTCCACCTGGACCCCGTCTGCCTCGGCCTACACGAAGCTCAGCGTGTCCTTCACCACCGGCGCCAACCAGACCAGCGCCACGATCTTCCTGCACGGCTGGTACGGCCAGGGCACGTACTACGCCGACGACGTCAGCTTCGACGGCCCCGGCGGCTCACCGTCGCCTTCGCCGTCTCCGACGCCCACTCCCAAGCCCACCCCGTCACCTACACCGACGCCCACGCCGACGCCGACGCCGACGCCCACCCCGACCCCCAAGCCCACGCCGACGCCCACCCCGACGCCCACACCGTCACCCGGGGACGTGACATGCGCGGTGAAGGGCAAGCCCAGCGGCAAGGTCACCCAGGGATACTGGGAGAACTGGGACGGCGCGTCCAACGGCGTACACCCGCCGTTCGGCTGGGTGCCGATCAACGACGCCCGCATCAAGCAGCACGGCTACAACGTGATCAACGCGGCGTTCCCGGTCATCCGCTCTGACGGCACCGTCCTGTGGGAAGACGGCATGGACGCCACCGTCAAGGTCTCTACGCCCGCCGAGATGTGCGCGGCCAAGGCCGCGGGCGCGACGATCCTGATGTCCATCGGCGGGGCCACCGCCGGCATCGACCTCAGCTCCAGCACCGTCGCCGACCGTTTCGTCCAGACAGTCGTGCCGATCCTCAAGAAGTACAACTTCGACGGCATCGACATCGACATCGAGACCGGCCTCAGCGGCAGCGGCAACATCAACCAGCTGTCCGCCTCCCAGGCCAACCTCATCCGCATCATCGACGGTGTGCTCGCCCAGATGCCGTCCAACTTCGGGCTGACCATGGCCCCCGAGACGGCGTACGTCACCGGCGGCAGCGTCGTCTACGGCTCGATCTGGGGCGCGTACCTGCCGATCATCAAGAAGTACGTCGACAACGGCCGCCTGTGGTGGCTGAACATGCAGTACTACAACGGAAGCATGTACGGATGCTCCGGCGACTCCTACTCCGCCGGCACAGTCCAGGGATTCGTCGCGCAGACCACCTGCCTGGACAAGGGCCTGGTCATCCAGGGCACCACGATCAGGGTCCCCTATGACAAGCAGGTCCCCGGCCTGCCCGCCCAGCCGGGAGCCGGCGGCGGCTACATGTCGCCCTCGCTGGTGAGCCAGGCCTGGAACAGCTTCAACGGCCAGCTCAAGGGGCTGATGACCTGGTCCATCAACTGGGACGGCTCGAAGGGCTGGACCTTCGGCGACAACGCCAAGGCGCTCCAGGGCCGCTAGGCCGTACCGGAAACCTCTCCAGTAGCACGCGAAGGCCGCTCCCCCTTGCAGGGAGCGGCCTTCGTCGTTGAACACCGGTGCGGGGTCGGTGGATCGGTCAGTCGACGCACGGGATGCCGCCGCCCCTGACGACAGGCCCTCCGATGGCGGCACCGGCCGAGGGTGAGGCCGTCCGAGCGGCCGGGGCGACTTGCAGGCGATTCATTTGTTAAGAAACTTGACAAATGATGTCTCCGATCTCGACTATGGAATGCGCGGATCCGTGTGCTCGTCCAGCAGTTCACTGCTGAAGCATGTCCACCGGCGGCGACGCCGGTGCACCATCACCCCCCGTGATCGGCGCCGCGGGCGTCGATCACCCTGGTGCAGGAGAATTCATGCGACCACGCACACTGCTGCGTGCCGCGACGGCCCTGATCGTCACAGCCGCCGCCGCACTCGGCCTTACCGCGATCCACACCACCACCGCCCAGGCGGCGGCCACCCTGCCCGCGCACGTCTTCGCGCCGTACTTCGAGGCGTGGACCGGCGAGGACCCGGCCACGCTCTCCCAGCAGTCGGGGGCCAAGTACCTGACCATGGCGTTCCTCCAGACCGCGACACGGGGATCGTGTACGGCCTACTGGAACGGCGACAGCAGCATGCCCATCGCCTCCACCACGTTCGGCGATTCCATCACGAGGATCCGGAACGCGGGTGGCGACGTCATCCCGTCCTTCGGCGGATACACGGCCACCAACACCGGCACCGAGATCGCCGACAGCTGCACCAACGTCAACTCGATCGCCGCGGTCTTCCAAAGCGTGATCAACACGTATGGAGTCACCCGGATCGATCTGGACATCGAGGACAACTCGCTGAACAACAGCGCCGGGATCGACCGCCGCAACAAGGCGATCAAGCTGACCCAGGACTGGGCGGCAGCCAACGGCAAGACCATCCAGTTCTCCTACACGCTGCCGACCACGACGCACGGCCTCGCCGACAGCGGCCTGGCCGTACTGCGGAACGCCAAGACCAACAACGCCAAGATCGACGTCGTCAACATCATGACGTTCGACTACTACGACGGCGCCAGCCACAACATGGCGACGGACACCCAGACAGCCGCGACCGGGCTGCACGGCCAGCTCGCGTCGCTCTACCCCGACAAGACATCCGACCAGATCTGGAACATGATCGGCGTCACCGAGATGATCGGCATCGACGACTACGGTCCGGCCGAGACGTTCCGCACCGAGGACGCCGCGCCCGTGCTGAACTGGGCGACCGACAAGGGCATCGCCATGATCTCGTTCTGGGCGCTCCAGCGCGACAACGGCGACTGCCCCGGCACCGGCGGCTCGGACAGCTGCTCGGGCATCGAGCAGAGCACCTGGTTCTTCAGCCAGGCGTTCGCCCCGTTCAGCGGCGACGGCGGGCAACCCCCGGCAGAAGACGACTTCTCGATCGCCGTGTCGCCCGCATCCGGTTCGGTCGATCCCGGTGAGACGACGACCGCGACGGTGAGCACCGCAGTGACCAACGGCGACGCCCAGACCGTCGATCTCACCACAGCCGGGGCTCCCGCCGGGGTGACGGCGACGTTCAGCCCCGCCACGGTCACGGCCGGCGACAGCTCGACGCTGACCGTGGCCACCACCTCGGCGACCCGGCCCGGCACGTATTCGATCACCGTCACCGGCACCGCGCCGGCCGCGACCCACAGTACGACCTTCAAACTGACGATCAACGGGTCGCCCGGCGGCGACACGATCGGCAACCCCGGCTTCGAGTCCGGCGGTCTCAGCCCGTGGGTGTGCCAGAGCGGCAGCACGGTCGTCGGCTCCCCGGCGCACTCCGGCTCGCATGCCCTGCGGGTCGCCCCGACGCTGAGTCAGACCGGGCAGTGCACCCAGTCGGTGACGCTTGAGCCCAACCACAAATACACGCTGAAGGCCTGGGTGCAGGGCAACTTCGCCTTCCTCGGCGTCTCCGGCGGTGCGACCGGGTCCAACTGGACCTCCTCAGGCGGCTGGCAGGAACTGTCCCTGTCCTTCACGACCGGCTCGTCCGGCACAGTGACCGTGTCCATCACCGGCTGGTACGGCCAGGGCGACGTCTACGCCGACGACTTCTCCATCACCTGATCGGCCGTCGCCGGTCAGCCGGTTCCGGCAGCACGCCGCCGGCGTAGAACCTCGATCACGCCTCGTGGAGGACGAGCAGCCGCCCGACCTCCGCGGGGCGCGGCCAGGCCCGGTCCAGGTACCGCGATGATGCCGCCCTCCACGGCTGTACGTACGGGGATGGAAGGCATACGCTTTCAGGACCCCACCAGGTTGACCAGAAAGGGAGGCTGTCATGGGCTCGCTAAGCCCGATGCACTGGATGGTCGTCATCGTGGTGTTTGTACTGCTCTTCGGTGCCAAGAAACTGCCGGACGCCGCGAAGTCCGTCGGACAGTCGCTGCGGATCCTCAAGAAGGAGACCGCCAAACTCGGCGACGATGACGCCGCCGCCGCCGAGGTCCAGCAGATCACCTCCGCCGTTTCGCCGCAGGGCGTCCCCTCGGTCGAGGATCGGTTGCGCGCACTCGAAGAGGAGAACACCCGTCTGAAGGCCGCGGCCGACTCCCACGGACAGCGGAACCGCTGACCGGGACACCGGTCGGCGTCCATCTGAACCTGCACCTGACGTCATCGATTCAGCCGGACGTGAGTACGACGCGTTCGGTCATCTCAGCCGGCTTCTGTCCGGCGATCCCACCGCGGCGAGCCGGGCGGCCCGGGTGGTGAGGTAGTCACGCTCCGGGATGCTCAGCGTGCGGCCCGCCGCCGCGCGATAGTCGTCGGCGGCCGCCCGAGGCGCGCCCGCCATCTCCAGAAGGTGGGCCCGGGCCACGTGGAAACGGTGGTTGCCGGCCAGGCGGCCCCCGGCTTCGAGCACCTTGAGCATGTCGAGCCCGGCCGCGGGGCCGTGCACCATCGCGGCGGCCACGGCGCGGTTGAGCGAGACCACGGGGTTGTCGGACATCCGCTCCAGCAGGCCGTACAGTGCGAGGATCTGCGGCCAGTCGGTCTCGGCCGCCGTCGCCGCCTCGTCGTGCAGCGCGGCGATCGCCGCCTGAAGTTGATAGGGGCCGATCGCGCCCCTGGCCAGCGTCCGCGTGATGATCCCGATCCCCTCGGCGATCGCCGCGCCGTCCCATTCGCTCCGGTCCTGTTCCGCCAGCGGGACCGGGATGCCGTTCCGGTCGGTCCTGGCGAGACGCCGGGCGTCGGTCAGCAGCATCAACGCGAGCAGGCCGGCCACCTCGCAGTCACCGGGGAGCAGCCGGTACGCCATCCTGGTCAGCCTGATCGCCTCCCGGGACAGCTCCACCCGGTGCAGTGCCGGCCCGTCGCTGCTGGCGTAGCCCTCATTGAAGATCAGGTAAAGCACGTGCAGCACCGAGCCGAGCCGCCCGCGCCGCTCCTCCGGCGCCGGCATGCGGAACGGCACGCCGGACGCCTTGATGCGCTGCTTGGCGCGGCTGATCCGCTGCGCCATCGTCGCCTCCGGCACCATGAACGCCTTGGCGATCTCCGCCGTGGTGAGACCGCCGACGGACCGCAGGGTGAGCGCGATCGCCGATGCCGGGGTCAGCGCCGGATGGCAGCACAGGAACAACATGGTCAGCGTGTCGTCCCGGCCCGCCTCGTACGCCTCGTCGACCGGTGGCGCCATCGTCCGCTGATCGATCGGCTCCTGCGCGGCGACGAGATCTTCGCGGCGCCGCCGCGCCTGCTCACTGCGGATCTGCTCGGCCATCCTGCGGTAGGCGACCTGGATGAGCCAGCCCCGCGGATTGCCGGGCACGCCTTCCTCAGGCCACTGGGCGGCGGCGTCCAGCAGCGCTTCCTGCACCGCGTCCTCCGCGGTGTCGAAGTCGCCGAACCGCCGGGTGAGCACGCCGACGACCTGCGGCGCCAACTCGCGCAGCAGGTCGTCGATGGCCGGTGCTTCCGGGATCACAGCTCAGCCGGCGGGGCCGACATCACCTGGCGCACCTCGATCGGCATGTTCAGCGGCCTGCCGCCGGGGCCGGGTGCGGCCGAGACGTACGCCGCGAGCTCCACCGCCCGCTCCTGGCTCTCGACATCGACGATCCAGTAACCGACCAGGAACTCCTTCGTCTCCGGGTACGGGCCATCCGTGACGACGGGGGAGCCGACCCCGTCGGCCCGCACGATCCTGGCCTGGTCCGGCATCGCCAGCCCCTGCGCGTCCACGAGTTCCCCGGCGTCGACGAACTTCTTGTCCACGTCGCGCATGAACTGGATGTGGGCCTTGACGTCCTCCTGCGGCCAGGTCTCGATCGGCGGCAGGCCGGTCTGCTCGCTGAACTGCATCAGCAACATGTACTTCATGAGATCGTCTCCCTGTCCGTGCGGGGCCTCTCCGAGGCTCTCACCCGTAGGTCGAAGCACACCCCGGCTTCCTCTACATCCTCTGCGGAATCAGGCCGAGAAAATTTCCCGGCCGTGATCGGGTGGGTATCGCCACGGCCCGCACCGGAAGCCCCCGCTTGGGGCCGTACGACGTGGTCCAGGGCGCCCTGCGGCGGGGGGGGGTTGGCAAAATTGCCAAAAACAGCGAGTTGCCAACGATTGGCAACTCGCCAGATCTGGCAACTTTGCTCGCGTCCGCGACCGTGCCCGTGACATGCTGGAGCCATGAGCGGCACCAACGGGGGGGAGCCTGCCGAGGACGCGGCCCGACTTCTGCGTCGAGGGATCGACGAACTACGCGATCTGCTGGGCGAACAGTGGAGCGTGCAGGTGGAGGAGGCGCCCGGCCAGGCTGGAGACCTGGGATATGACGCGCTGATCGGGATCGAAGGACCGGACTCTCATGGGAGTGCCCTGATGGCGGCCGTCCCGGATCCGACGCCTGCTCGTCTGGAACGAGAACTGCTGCCGCGGGTCTCCCTGATACGTCGCTTCCGTCCGGACGCCGCCGCCGTGGTCGTCGCTCCGTGGATCAGTCCGCGCGCTCGTGAAATGTTGTCCGGCTGGGGCTGCGGCTACATCGACTTGACGGGAAATATCTCATTCCGGATGAATCGGCCCGCTGTGATGATTCAGGCTCAGGGCGCCACACGTGACCCGCGGCCGCGCGCCATCGGTCAGAAAAGAGGACTGAGCGGTGCTCGAGCCGGCCGCCTGGTCCGAGCCTTGGTCGACGTACAACCTCCCTACCGAGCCGGCGAACTGACCGAGGCCACCGGCTTGAGCCCTGCTTACGTTTCCCGACTGCTGGACGTCCTGCAGGAGGAAGGTCTGATCCGTCGCCGAGGCAGGGGAGTCGTCAACGTTGATTGGGAGGCCTTGGTACGGCTGCGTGCCTCTGAGACCACATTACTCAAGTCTGGTCGCTTTTCTGGTTTTCTGGCATCGAATGGGACGGATCGATTTCTCGACTGGTTGCGCGGGCAATGCGAACTGCACGCTGAACTTGCTGTTACCGGGCCACTTGCAGCGTTGCAACTGGCGCCAGTGACCATCGGCGGCCAGGTGATGCTCTACGCCTCCGCGAATGTCGCGACCAACATCGCGAACAGCCGCGATCTTTTTTCCGTAGCTCAAGGGGCGGATGTCCTGCTACTTCAACCTCCCGATATGGCAGTATTCGTCGGGCGTCGCGGCGTCGATGGGTTGCCACACGTAGCGTTGAGTCAACTCGCGTTGGATTGTCTTTCGGGCCCGGGCCGATTGCCGCACACCGGGGAGGCGGTTCTCGACCACATGCGCAGCCATGAGAAAACGTGGCGCCTGCCGAACCTTAATGCCCTAGAGTGACCCAGGTCACAGCCGTAGCCCATGCATGAAGTGGGCTAGGTCGCGCTATCGACTCTGAGGACCCCTTTATGCCACGCACCCCTGAAGGCGTTAATCCTGCCGAGGTGACAACAGTCGCCCGCCGGGTGCTCCTGGATGCACTACAAGCACTTCGCGATCACGCCCGGGCGATCGTACTGGTGGGGGCACAGGCGGTTCACCTACGCAGTGCTGATGTAATTCTGGCGAGCTCCCCGTACACCAGCGATGCCGACCTGAGCATAAATCCCGTGCTCTTACCCGATGAGCCCTTACTGGACGAGGCCATGCGAGGGGCTGGTTTCACTCTGTCCATTCCGAACCAGCCCGGACTGTGGACTCGGATGGAGAAGATAGGCGATCAGAACCATCCGGTTGAGGTCGATCTTCTCGTCCCCAAGACGCTCGCCCCTCGCATCGGCAAGCGCAGTGCCCATCTCCCGCCTCATCCCAAGATGGCCGCCCGCCATGTATCCGGCCTGGAAGCCACCCTCTTCGATCACTCGCCGCTACGGGTGCCGAGTTTGGAACCCTACGTCGATCACCGTGTACTCACCGTCAACGTTGCGGGTCCGGCCGCACTCCTGATCGCCAAGACGTTCAAGATGACCGGCTCCACGACGCCGACACGCGCCCGGGCCGTCTGAACGACAAGGACGCCGGGGACGTCTTGCGTCTGATGATGGCAGCGGCCGAGGACCTACGCTCCGTCTTCGACAAGCTCCTTCAGGAAGAGCGAATTCATGATGTGGTGGCCGAAGGATGCCGGCTGCTGCGCGGCCAGTTCGGGTTTCCTCGCGCTCCTGGTGTCGAGATGGCTGCACGTGCCTTGGCCGGCGACCTTGATGAACGTCGGGTTCGCCTGTTCGCGCCCGCTTTCGTCGAGGCTCAGATCCCTTAGCGCCCAACGGAGCCAGGCTTGCTGTGATGAGCGGACGGAGGGATTGGCAAAGTTGCCAAAATCAGCGGGTTGCCAGCGATTGGCAACCCGCCAGATCTGGCAACGTCACCGAGTCATCCTGGGAGGGGGAACGTCAGGCGGGGGCCGCGTACTTCTGGAGGGTCTTCTCCAACTGCCGTACGACCGGGCTCCACGTGCGGGGCAACGTGTAGCGGCTGGCGCGGTGCCCGTGGTAGGCGAGCGTGTACTTGATGAAATCCGCTCCCTGCGGCTGCTTCTCGGAGCAGCCCACGCGCAGATGCTTCAGGTAGCCACGGAGCTTGCGCATCTCCCCGCGGGTCAGGCACTTGTTCACCGGGGGTGCCTGACGGCGGCTGAACCGCGCACATCCGTTGGTGTACACGGTCACGCGGTCGTCGATGCCGGCGAAGCCCCCCGTCTCGCGGAGCTGCACCAGCACCTTCTTGTGCCCGTTCGCCTGCGCACTCGTCTGTACGCTCGTCTGTGCGCTCTCCTGAGCGCTCGCGGCATGCGTCGGCAGTGCCGTACCGCCGCTCACGACCAAGATGAGTGCCACCGACGGCACGATTCGCGAAATCCTCATGCCCCTATTACGGATGCCGGCGACGAACGGCTCACAATGATCTCCGCCGACGCGTCCGCATACGTCAGCCGCACCCGCATCGCCCGGACCTTCACCTAGTGATAGTCAGTCGGCAGCAGGGTGCCGAGGGGCCCGAGATCCAGGTTGAGATCGCTGAGGGACAGCCCGAAGCGGTCGCACAGCTCGGTCATCGCCCCCTCCAGGCGCATCAGCGTCAGGCCGAGCGTCTCGATCTGCTCGTCGGACAGGTCGCCCTGGTCCATCCGCCTGATGCACTGGCGCTCGACGAGCTGCCGGAGGAGCTCCACCAGCGTGAGGACCAGGCGGCTCAGGTCACGCTCGACCGCCTCCGGGTCGGTGTTGAGCCGCCACTGGGTCGTCGGCTCCCGTTCGCCGTCCCACCGGTCGTCGTAGCGGTCGTCCCACCGGCTGTCACAGCGGTCGTCATCGATACGGCTCATGCTCCCGCTCCTCGTATCCGCCGACGACATCGGCCTCCCGTACGGACGCGATCAGTGCACGCAGGGAGATCCGTACGAGATCGATGTCCGCGATGGACAGGACCAGGTCGCCCGCGAC
Organism: Sphaerimonospora cavernae; assembly: GCF_042435035.1. Classification (NCBI taxonomy): domain Bacteria; kingdom Bacillati; phylum Actinomycetota; class Actinomycetes; order Streptosporangiales; family Streptosporangiaceae; genus Sphaerimonospora; species Sphaerimonospora cavernae. Next base: position 285,727 of record NZ_JBHMQT010000006.1, on the reverse strand, counting down.
CACGACACCGCCCGACAGCAGCCGGTCGAGCAGGTCGACCAGCGCCACACGTTCGGGCGGCAGGCGTCCCTCGGCCGCCAACGCCGCTCCCCTGCCGCTTTCGATCGTCATGGCGATGCCTCCGTGGGCGCCTCCGTGGTCGCCCCAATAGACGTGTCCGTGAAGGAGTAGGGCGCCCAGGGCCCGGTGAGCTCCACGATGAACCCCTGCTCCCGGAAGGGGGCCGGCACGGCGGCGAACTCCTCCTCCCGGTCCGCGTCCACCAGGTAGGCGCCGTTGAGCACCATCCAGTCGGTCCTGCCGGACAGGCGCGGGTCCTGCGGGCGGTGGCGGCGTCCGGCCACCGCGACGGTCTCCAGCGCGGCGTGCAGCCGCTCGGCCCGTTCGGCCGCCGCCCGCCACAGGTCCTGCCGACTGTGCAGCGACGCCTTGCGCCGCCGGAGATAGGCGGTGCCCGGACTGCCGCCGGATTCACTGCCTGAGCCGGCGACCGAGCCACCACCCGGGCCTGGTTCGCCGCTGCTCCCGCCGGGCTCGGACGCCGCGGTGGCGGGGTTCACATAGGCTTTGACGCCCCATTCCCGGCGCCCGGCGACCCACGACAGCACGGCGGTGAAGTCATCGTGCCGGCGGTCGAGCAGGTCACGCACCTGCGCCTCGCCGTGGTACACGGTGACCAGTCGCACCGGCGCCGTCGGCACGTCGTCCGCGAGGGTCTCCACCACGTGGTGGTGGGCTCGGGCCACCCCTTCGACCCAGTCCAGGTCCTCCAGGTGGCGGCGCAGCGGCTCCTCGCCGAACCTGTCCAGCGGCACCCGGCTGACGTGGGCGAGCAACCCCCGGTGTCCGATCACCTGGACAGGTTCGCCGAGAATGCCGGTGAGCCCTTCCCGCCGGCCGTCCTCGCCCGGATCACCCGTCACCGCGTACAGGTAGACGCCCTGACCGCCGTGATCGCCGTGATCGCCCTGCTCACTCACCATGCCGCTCCGTTCCGCGCGGTCGGCCCGCCTCACCTGTTCTCTCTGTCTGTTCTGGTGCCAGATGCTCCGAATCCGGGGATCTCGGCAGGGAGGAATGCTGTTCGACGGCGGCGAGGCGGTCGCGCAGCCGCCGGTTCTCCTCCAGCAGCTCACGGTTCTTCCCGGTGAGCCAGGGATCGTGCTCCCACCAGTCGATGCCGAGCTCACGCGCCGTGTCCACCGACGCGATCACCAGCCGCAGCTTGATCGTCAACAGTTCGATGTCCAGCAGGTTCACCCGGATATCACCGGCGATCACGATGCCCCGATCCAGGACCCGCTCCAGAATGTCGCCCAGGTTGGCGGACCCCCGCGCGGCGGGCGCGGCGGGCATATAGGAGTCCCGCAGGACCGGGCGGGCGCGCGGATCGCTCATCGTGGCAGGCCCTCGACGCAGTCTCCGGTGCCCCGCCGGTAGCGCCGGGTCCGGCGGTACGCCAGAAGGTCCCCCGTGTCGTCCATCTCCGCCTCATAGATGGCGAGGATGTCGCCGGACGACGGGATCCGGTGGTCCTCGATCACCTCCACGCCCACCACCCAGCCGTGCTCGATCGGCTCCACCAGCGTGACGCCCTCCGGGACCTTCCCGGTCAGGTCGGCTATGTAGCGCGCACCGGCCCGCCCGGCCGTCGCCGCGTTGAGTGCACGGGCACGCCGCCGGTCGACCTGCTCGTCGCCCTCCTCGGTCACCACCCCCGAGGCGGCGCCGCGCCCGTACGGCTCGGCCTCGTCTTCGTAGCGGAATCGTCGGCTGGGAGGCATAGGATCACCCTCTCCGCGGGCCGGTGGCCATCAGCCGGAGCACCTCTTCCACGGCACGCGCCTCCTCCTCTTCGGAAATCTCGCCCGCGCGTCTGGCCTCCTCGATCGCCTCCAGGCGTCGCCGCACCGCCGCCGGGTCACGCAGTTCGCGCTCGACCTGTTCCTGGATCAGCTCGCCGAGCCGGACCACGGCGTGGACGGGGGCGAGCGGCCAGCCGAAAAGCAAGCCGAAGAGTCCCACCTGTCCTCCTCCTTCGCACGCTTGGATCGTCTTCTGCGCCTCATCCCGTGGCGCCTCATCTCGGGGTTGCCTCATCCCGTGGTGACGAAGTCGTACAGCGCCATGGGACCGAGCACGCGCACCTCGACGAGGTCCGACCAGTCACGGCGCAGTTCGTCCAGCGTGCGCTCGACGTCGGGGACGCGGTCGGTCTCCACCAGGAACGCGACGTGGGCGGCGTCTCGCTCGTGCGTCGGCTCCCGGATGTTGGCGGCCGCCGTACAGGAGGCGAAGTGATCGACCAGCCGCTGGGTGTCGGCCTCCCGCTTGACCTCGATCGCCTGAGTGATCACCTCCCCGAGCCGGATGCGCTCGGGGCGGGTGGCGTCCTCCGGCAGGTCGCGGATCCGGTCGCGCAGCCGTCTGGCCTCGACGTTCTCGGCCAGCACCGCCATCAGGATCGGGCGTTCCGCGTAACGGGCCTTGACGACGTACTGCACGCGGCCCTCGATCTGCTGGAGGGCGGTGGCGAACTGGTCGTGATGCGGGGTGAGCAGTTCCTCGACGACCGCGTCGGGAGTCGTCAGCACGGCGCCGAAGCGAAGCGGCAGCACGGGCACCTCGGTGGCGGCGGCGTCCAGGAGCTCTTCGTGGGCCACGAGGTCCTGCGCCCGGCCAAGGGGGCGGTTCACGTCCACGTCGCTGATCAGTGCGGCGATCTCACCGTGCCGTACGATCTTGACCCGGTTGGGCGGGTCTCCGACGCCGACGGCGTCCGGGCTGATCTCGACGTCCTCGGGCACGATGCCGTAGACGTAGCACGCGAGGTTGTGCGGGGAGGCCGCGGGCCGGTCGGCGGCACGGGCGGTCGCGGATGCGGTCGCTTGGGGCGCGCCGCTTCGGGACTCGGCGGTTCGGGACTCGGCGCCTCGGGACTCGGCGACTCGAGGCTCGGTGGCTCGGGACGCCGCTCCCGATGACGCCCTGGCCCGGCCCGACATGTGGCCTGACGTCTCGGTGTGGCCCGACATCTCAGCTCCCCTCCCGTCGGCGGCGCGGACGAGGCGCCGGTTGGCCCTGCTCCGTGTGCCCGGAGACGAAGTCCTGCAGTCTTTCTCCGGCCGCCTCGAGCACGCCCTTGGCGACTCCCTTCGACTTGCCCCGCGCCACCCCCTCGGTCATGCCGCTCAGGAATTCCGGCAGGGTGTCCTGCGTCTGCGAGAGATCCAGCCGGTTCACGGCCTCCGCGAATCGAAGGTAGGTGTCCACGCTCGCGACGACGATGCGTGCGTCGATGGTCAGGATCTCGATGCCCACGAGCGATACCCGGACGTAGGCGTCGATGACGAGGCCCTTGTCCAGAATCGTGTCGATGACGTCTGCCAGGCCGGACCCGGATGGTCGACCGGGTAGGCCGCCGCCTCCGGACGGAACGGCTACGGTCATGCGTTCCTCCTCCTCGCTCTCGTCTCCGCCATCGGCCGGCGGAGCCGTACCGGCCGTTCCATGGGTTCGCCGGCCCGGCGGGAACCATCGGCCGGGACGCCGGCGTACTCACGGGCCTCTCGTGTGCCGCGTGTTTTCGCCACCTCCTCCGCTTCGGCCTCGGCTCCCGGCTCGGCGGGTCCGCGGCGCCTCCTTCCGCCCTCCGGGACCTCGCGCCCCTCGAGCTCCCGCTCTTCGCGCAGCGCGGTCTCGTGGTCCTTGACCACCCGGCTCTCGTGGATCTCGCCCCGCCAGCCCTCGATCTCCTCGGGGTGCAACAGGGACTGCGTCATGACATGCCGCCTGAAGTGCTTGAACTCCAGCCGGGCCCGGCGGCCCTGGGCACGCCACAGATTCCCGATGCCCTCGAACAGCCCCTGGCGGTGATATTCCAGGACCAGCAGGACGCGGGTCATGCCGGGCGAGAGCTCGTGGAAGGTCACCGCGCCGTCCACGTACCCCTTCGGCCCCTTGGAACGCCAGATGATCCGGCTGTCGGGGACCTGCTCGGTGATCGTGGACTCCCACGTGCGGTGCGACCACCAGATCTGGGCCTTCCAGCCCAGCTTCTCGTCGGACTTCTGCTCGACCGATTCGACCTTCTTCATGAAGGACGGGAAATCTTCGAAGCGGGTCCACTGGTCGTAGACCAATCGCAGTGGAGCGCCGATGTCGAGTGCCTCAACGATGTTGATGACCTTCAGCTTCTTGCCCTTGCCGCCTTTGCCCGTGCCGCCGCCGAAGAGACCTTTGATCTTCTCCTTGGCGTACGCACCGAGCGCAGCCCGTATGGGGTGGCTCCCACCACCACCGCCCTCGCCGGTGAGCGCCTGGGCCACCGCGGCGATCAGCCCCGTCCCACGGCCCGTAACCGCGCCGAACAGGCCGGTCTCGCCGTCCACGCCGTGCTCGACGTAGTCGGTCAGCCGGCCCGCCATTCCGTCGATCTTGTCGGTCACCGACGAGAGCGCCCGTTCCGCCACCGCCGTCGCCAGGTTCCGCACCTCCTGGCCTAGCCTGCGCGCCGGCAACTCATGAACCGCCGTCTTACCCGCGGTCGTCTTACCCGCGGTTGTCTCCCTCACCTGCTCGGACATCGCGCTCACCTCCGACGGAAGACCGGCCGCGACGGGCGCTGGATGCGCGGCTTCGGCCGTTCCTCGGCTTCGAACTCCTCAGGCTCCTCCTCTTCGTACGGCTCCTCCTCGAAGCCCTCCTCTTCCGCGTAGTCCTCTTCTTCGGGCTCGGCGGCCTCCGGAGCGGGCCGGCGGGTGGGGACCTTGGGGCGCCGGAGGGCCTCGGCGCGCTCGTGCAGCTTGTCGCTCAGTGAGTCGATCTGCTTGCTGGTCGCGGCCGCCACCGCGGCCTTGCCGATGTCCAGCAGATCGCCGCGGACCCGCTCGCTGATCTTGCCGAGCTCGGGAGAGGCGCCGCCGAGGATCTTGGTGCCCTGTTGGAGGAGACCGCCTCCGGCCCCCTCCCCCCGAAGGCGGTTCGCCAGGATGGCCAGCGCGAGTATGGCCACCAAGCCCAGCTTGTGGCGCCGCCCGAGGTAATAGCCCGCGAGGACGGCCAGGGCCACCTTCAGTCCGTCTTTCATGAGCGCGCCTCCTCATGGGCATCGCCGCTGGCCTGCCGTACGTGATCCCGGACAAACCGGATGCATGCCCTAGAAGGTGAGATAGAAACGCAAATCTGCACATAACGGACCGCTCGCCGACCAAGTCGTGTTCTCGCACAAGGAGGCGGCGATCGGGCAGCGTTATGCCCTCACGGCTGTTGACTTACCTACAACCATTAGGGTTTCCTACTTATATGAGGGAAGACCGGAGGCTGCGGAGGCGGAACGACACCGTGCGGGAGGTCCTCGACACCGCTATCGAGGTCATGGCGGAAGAGGGCGTCGCCGCGCTCAGCCTCTCGGAGGTCGCACGGCGGATGGGAATGCGCCCGCCGTCGCTCTACCAGTATTTCCCTTCCAAAATGGCCATCTACGACGCACTGTTCGAGCGCGGGATGCGCCAGATGGGCGAAGTCCTGAAGCCGCACCTCTCCGGGCTTGCCGAGGACCCGCGCAGCGCCATCGCCGCCGGCCAGACCGCCATGATCTCTTGGGTGATGGCCAACCCGGTGCTCGCACAGCTCCTTTACTGGCGACCGGTTCCGGGGTTCGAGCCCTCCCCAAACGCGTTCGAACCCGCCGTTCAGCAGCTGGAATCCCTGCGAAACGCATTGCAGGCGGCCGTGGACGCCGGCCAGCTGGCACCCGACGCGGTGAGCGAAGAGGGGGTCGCGCTCTTCACGGTGCTGTTCTCCGGCGTGATCAGCCAGCAGCTCTCCAATGAACCGTCCACATCCGCCGACAAGGGACGTTTCACCCGGCTGACACCGACCGCGCTGGACATGTTCTTCCGCTACTACACCCCCACAGGAGGTCAGGACAGATGATTGATTCCTTCGCGCACGCCATGCGCGTGCAGCGGACCGATCGCGACCAGGCAGTGGCGATCTCCGAGGCCGAAGGCCACGCGGCCCTCGCGCTGCTCGGAAAATTTCGCGACGGTGACTGGCGACGTCCCACGGACTGCGTCGGATGGGACGTGCGCACCCTGGTCTCGCACCTCGTCGCGCAGTGTGAGGACAACATAAGTCTCCGCATGATGATGCGACGGCACATCGTGGGACGGCGGCGCTACCCCGAAAAGATCGCCTTGGACGGACACACGGCGGTGCAGATCGACGACCACGCCACGGAAACCGGACCGGCGCTCGTCGAAAACTTCGCGTCGCTGTGGCCGCGTGCCACCCGCGCCCGCCGGTGGACGCCCGGCCCGATGCGCCGCGTCGCCGTCGACACCGGCATGCCGGGGGTGCCCAAACTGCCGATCGGCTACCTCCTTGATGTCATCTACCCCCGCGACCTGTGGATGCACCGTGTCGACCTGGCCCGGGCGACGGGGCAGACGGTCACCCTTGGAGAACATGACCGGCAGATCATCGAGCAGGTCATCCGTGATCTGGCCCTGGCCTGGTCGGCCGCGCCGGTCGCACTTGAGCTCACCGGTGTGGCGGGCGGCTCATGGCTGGTCGGCTCCGGCGACCCGGTGGCGGTCGTCCGGGCGGACGCCGTGGCATACATGAGGGCCCTGTCCGGCCGCGACGACGACGTGGCGCTCGAACTCGTGTCCGGCGCGGAGGATGCCATCGCGCTTGTCCGCAACGCCAGGGTCGTCTTCTGACCTCAGGAAATCTGTGAGCCGTCGGAGTCAGACAGGCGGTACGACTCAGGCGGTCGGCGCGGAGAGCATCTCGGCGAGGACGGCGGCGTTGCTACGCGCGACGTCCTTTGTCGCGGTCAGCAGCGTCACCGGTCCCTGTTCCCGCAGTGAACGAAGCCGATCGAGGGCCGCCTGCCGGGCGGGGTCGGTCGGCTCGTCGGCCAACTCGGCGAGGTAACGGTGCCGGAACTCGCCGAACCTCTCCGGCACGTGGCCGTACCAGGCGCGCAGCTCCGACGACGGCGCGACATCCTTGAGCCACTCGTCCAGGTGCGCCGCCTCCTTGCGCAGGCCGCGTGGCCAGATGCGGTCCACCAGCACGCGCGCCCCGTCCTCCGGCATCGGATCGTCATACACCCGGCGTACGGCGACGGACGATGACATGCGCCTCATCCCCCAGATTCAGGTAGGGCCTGCGTCCACATCATCATGCCCCGCGTCTCGGCTGTTCCCCGTCATTCCGAGAATTCCCTGAAGCTTCTCGTGGTTCCGGAGGTCGTGTGCCGTGGCCAGCAGGACGCCGATGGCGGTCGCCGCGATGACCGCGATGGCCACCTGACGCTTGGAGAGGCGACCGCTCCGCCGGGTGCCGGCGGCGAGTCTCAGACCGACGATCGAGGTTCTGAGCAGGACCCCCATGACCATGCTGAGCAGGACGGGCACCAGCTTGTCGGGCAGCGGGCTGAAGGTGGCGGACAGGACACCCACAGCCGGGCTGACGCACGCCACGACCAGCCACGGCGTGAGGCGCTGCCGGGCGATGTCCAGCAGCGCGGCCAGCGCCAGCCCCTCACTCGCCGAATGGACCGCCAGCGCGATGACGACCACCGTGGACGCGGTCAGTGCCAGGGTCGCCCCCTCGATCCCGCGGTGCAAGGTGAGTGCCGCCGCCGTTCCCAGGCCGCCGAACAGCGCGGCGTCGACCGCCGCCCCGACCCGGCGGTGCCGACCGGGAGCGTGCAGCCCGGCGGACCTGGCCGCCACCTGGTCATCAGCGTGGCTGTGCGCATCGCCGTGTGCGCCATGTGCATGGCCGTGCGGATGGCCGTGCGGATGGCCGCACCCCTTGCGGGTGAAGTAGGTGATGACGAGGAACCCGAACGCGGCGGCGAGTCCGAGCCACCACAGCGGGGTGCCGGCGCGTCGCGCCGCGAACCATGCGCCGGGGAGCAGGTCGACCAGGGCCGTGACCAGCATCACCGCCGACGCCATCGCCAGCCATACGGCGACGCGCCGCGAGTTGCGTCTGGCCAGCCACGCCCCCGCCAGGGTGGCGGCACAGACGAGTAGCACGGCCGCCCAGGCCTCCCGGCCGGCGGGGTGTTCTTCCAGCACCGGCCCCATGGCCCGTGCCCAATCCGAAATCGGCATTGGTGAGACCTTCTTCATCGCTGTCCGACACGACCGGGGGTCAGCCCTCCGGAAGCGCGGCGTCCGGTGATCCCGCGAACTGCATGGCCCCGGTTTCGCAGCCATCCGGGTCCTGGAGACCGTCGAGCAGGTTGTGCAGCCGGTTGAGTTGGCCGTCCAGGCTCTCCTTCAACTGGTTGCCGAACCCGGCGACGAAAGCGTGCAGGCCCTCGATCCGACGATCCAGGGCCGCGTGACGACTGTCCCGGGTCTCCCGCTCCTGGAGGGCGGCCCGCTCCCGGGCGTCCGCGAGGATCGCCTGCGCCTCCTGATGGGCCATGGTGATCGTCCGGTCGGCCGCCTCCTGGACGATCTCCACGATGCGCACCGCGTTCTCCCCGGAGAGCGGCGGCTCCTGCTGCGCCTGGGCCGCCCTGAGCTCGTCGTTCTCCCGCAGAAGCCGGGTCAACGTGATCTCCACCAGGCCCAGGAACCTGTCCACCTCCGCCAGGTCGTAGCCCTCACGCAGCCGGACGACGGTGAAAACCTGGTTGCGCACCGCCGCCGGACTCAGGAATCCCGCCAGCGTGTAGGGCGGCCGTACGGATGGTTCGCCTTCCGCCACGTCCGCCGTGCCGTACCCCTGACCATGCCCCTGGCCCATCCGCCTCACCGACCTTTCCCCCTGCAGCCGCACCTTCGGACGACTACTACTTCCTGTAGTTGTCCAATTACCTAGCGGATACACTCGTGATCAGCGCGCGACGGATTCTTTGCCTTCCCTTGAGAAAGCAGGGGACTTATACTTCAACGCATGAATAATCGTTCAACTGTTGTACAGATGCCTGCCGACTCGTGCGCGTCGACGGGGATCGACGCCGACCGGGTGGCCGAGATTCGGCGGTCCCTGCCATCGGATGAGACCGTGCAGGACTTGGCGCAGGTCTTCGGGCTGCTGGCCGACCCCGGGCGGCTCCGTCTCATCGCCGCACTTCTGGAGGCCGGCGAGATGTGCGTGTGCGACCTCGCGGAGACGACCGGGCAGAGCATGTCCGCCGCGTCGCACGCGCTGCGCCTGTTGCGCGCCAACCGCGTGGTGAGGGTGCGCCGCGCCGGGCGGATGGCCTACTACCGGCTGGCGGACTCACACGTACGGATGCTCTTCGATCTGGCCATCACCCACGTCGACCACGGTGAAGGCGACCGGGGCGATGACTGACCGGGACAAGCACGCACACGGCCGCGGTCACGGGCACGGCCACGGCCACGCGGTCGGCGCCGGAGCGGACCACCGCTACCTGACCGCCGCCCTCGTCCTGATCGTCGGTTTCATGGCGGTGGAGGTGACGGTCGGCGTCATCGCCCACTCGCTGGCGCTCATCTCCGACGCGGGTCACATGCTCACCGACGCGTTCGCCATCGTGTTCGCGATGATCGCGATCCGGATCGCGGCCAGGCCCCCGCGCGGCGGCTTCACCTACGGCCTCAAGCGAGCAGAGATCATCTCCGCACAGGTCAACGGCATCACCCTGCTCCTGCTCGGCGCCTATTTCTGCTACGCGGGAATCGGTCGGCTGATCGCACCCCCCGATGTCCAGGGCGGATACCTGGTGATCACGGGCATCGCCGGGGTGGCGGTGAACATCGCGGCGATGATGCTGCTCGGCAAGGCAGACCGGCGGAGCCTCAACGTGGAGGGCGCGTTCCAGCACGTCCTGAACGATCTGTATGCCTTCATCGGCACCACGGTGGCGGGTCTCGTCATATGGCTCACCGGCTGGGGACGCGCCGACGCCATCGCCGCCCTGGTCGTGGCCGCCCTGATGCTCAAGGCCGGGTGGGGCCTGGTGCGCGACTCGGGCCGGGTATTCATGGAGGCGGCCCCCGCCGGCATGGATCCCGCCGAGATCGGACGGCGGGTCGCCGCCCTCGACCAGGTGACGGAGGTGCATGATCTGCACGTGTGGGAGGTCACCTCCGGTTACGCGGCGATGTCCGCCCACATCCTGGTCGCGCCGGGGGCCGACTGCCACGCCGTACGGCAGACCGTCGAGCGGCTGGTACGCGAGGAGTACGCGGTCGACCACACCACATTCCAGGTCGACCATGCGGCTCCCGAGGTGTTCTCCATCGGCCGCCCCGAGCCGGGGACCGGCGACACGCGACCGTGAGCCGCCATGATCGTGTCGTCGTCGCCGTACGTCTGCCTCGCTGAGCGACCGCCGGCAGCGCCCTCCACAGCGATCGAGATGAGCCCCGGCGATGGCCGGGAACTCGTCTCGATCCGTTCTTTGCTGTTTCTAACCCGTCAGCCGGTCGTCGCGCACCGGGTGAACGGGCTGAAGGCCCAGCAGCCTGCCCGGTCAGCGGGCGGTGCGGTGGTCTTGGCCGCGGTCTTGGCTGCGGACTCGCCCATGGGCGGGGCGAACGCCCAGTTCGGCGTGGCCGACGGAGAGGGCGACGAGAAGGCCGGCCGGCCGGAGACCCACGCGCTTCGCGGGACGGTACGGCCCCGCCAGGGCGCGAGGGTCCAGCACTCGGCGGCTTCGCCGTACCCGCAGGCATCCGATCCGGAATCGAAGGCGAGCACCGCCAGCACGTCGGGAACCTTGAGCGGTGGGATGGGCTGGACGTTGAGCGCGAAATCGGGCTGCGTCAGGTCCGGCGTGGGGGTCGCCGGAGCGCTCGGTGTGGGACTCGGTATGGCCGGATTCGTAGGAGTAGGAGTAGGAGTAGGAGTAGGAGTCGACGTCGGTGAGACCTCGCCCGACGGGCGCGGCCTCGGTGCCGGCGGTTGCTCCTTCGGTTTCGTGGTCGGCTTCGCAGTCGGCTTCGAGGTCGGCTTCGAGGTCGGCTTGGTTGAGGGCTTGGTTGAGGGCTTCGGAGAAGGCTCGGCGCTGGGGGTGGAACTCGGAGACGGTTCAGCACTCGGAGAAGCCTCGACACTGGGAGAAGGCTCGGCGCTGAGGGTGGGACTCGGAGACGGTTCAGCACTCGGAGAAGCCTCGACACTCGGAGAAGGCTCGGCGCTGGGAGTGGGACTCGGAGACGGTTCAGCACTCGGAGAAGCCTCGACACTCGGAGAAGGCTCGGCACTGGGCGACGCACTGGCGCTCGGCTCCGCGTCGGCCGGGGCCGTGGGGCTCGCTGTGGGCAAGGGTGTTCCGGCGGGTGGCTCGTCAGGCTGGGAGAGGGGTGCGGAGGCGCTCTTCGGCTCGTTCGGGGCCCCGCCTTCCCCCCGATCCGCCGACCGGGACCGCCACCCATGTGATCCCCTACGGTTGGCGGTGCCCGGTTGGGCCAGAGGCTTGGCGTTTCCGGAGTCGACTGTGGTCGCATCCCGCGAGCTCGGCCCGTCGTCACTGGAAGTCGAATCGCCGGGTGCGGACGGTGAGTCCGAGGCGGCCGACTGGTCGCCGTCGGCGTCCGTGGTCTTTTCGGCGTCATCGGAGGATGTGGGCTGGTCGCCCGACGATGGTCCCTCCGAAGTCCCGGAGTCGCCGGCGGACATGGTGTCGTTGGCGGTCTCGGTTTCTTCCACAGACACCCGGTCGGCTGTGGACACACGCTCGCTTATGGAGACGGGAGCCTGGGATATCGGGTCCTGCGGAGGAACTACGCCGGGCGTGGTCGGCACCGAGGACTGCGAAGTTCCGAGAGCGGCCGCGCTCCACGGCTGGGCGACAATCGCGCCCGCCGTCGCGGAGACCGCCGCCAGGAGCAGGCCGGAGACCATGGTCGTACGTCTTCTTGGAGACATCCGAGGAGTCATGTCAAGCTCTTCTCAGTTCCGGTAGGGGTGGCCAGGGGTCGGGAGCGGCTGTGGATGTCACTCATGCACAGGTCCTGGGGAAAGGTCAGGGAGTCGGAACAGGGGCCTGCGGGCCGGTGAGGGACTTCCAGCCGGCCGCGGCGAATTCGGGAGTGTCGGGGAGGGCCGCGGCGGGCACCGCGGGAGGCGCGGGGTCGGGAATGTTGACCCAGTCCCCCCTGCCCGTGCCGCGCGCATCAGGAAGCCAGGTCATGAGCAGGTTCATGGCATAGGGGCTGGAGTAGACGGACGCGCCGTCACCCGTGCCCTTGGTGGCGGTAACCAGGACCAGCACGGAGACCTGGACCTGGTCGTCGCTCCGGGCCTGCCACTGGACGCCGCTGGCCTGCGTCCGCAGTGCCGCCCCTTCGGGGAGCTTCCCCTCCGGGGGCAGGTCGAGGGTCTCCCGCCATCCCTGCACGACCGCCCGAGCGCCCTCACGGGCGGCCTTCCGCTGGTCGGGTCGGGCGTACAGGGCTGCCGCCTGTTCGGCCTGGGCACGGTCCAGCGTCCAGGCGCCTTCGAGTGTGGCGGAGGCCGCCGACACCGCGCCGATCTCGGTATGAGGGAAACCGATCGGATATCCGGCCGCACCCTCGCGTCCGGACGGCTCCGCCAACGCGATGGCCGGCGCCGTACGGACGGAGACGGGGACCTCCTTCGATTCCGCCCGCCGTGTCTGCAGCACGATGACCGTGGCCGCGAGCACGGTGACGACCCCGACGACCACGAGCAGGACGACACGTGGATTCCATCGCCGCTGCGGGCCCAGGTCCCAGTCGAGGTCCGAATCCCAGTCGAGCATCTGGCCCGGGTCGCGATCCGTTGTCGCCACTAGCTGCTCCGGTCGGGACGCTGACCGAACGCCTGGCCCGCCGCGGCGGCGAGCCTCAGGTACGCGCCACGGGTGGTCGGCCGGAGCCGGGTCAGGTCGACCTCGGCTCCCTCCTTCAGGTGAGGGTCGAACGGCACCCGCACGACCGCCCGGCAGCGGTTCGTGAAATGACGCTCCAGCAGGTCCACGTCGACGTGTGATTTCGGCTCCACCGCGTTCAGCACGACGATCGCGTTCCTGACGAGGCGTCCGTGACCGTGCGCGGTGAGCCAGTCGAGGGTCGCCGCGGCGGAGCTCGCGCCGTCGACCGCGACCATGGTGACCAGCACGATCTGGTCGGCCATCTCCAGCGTCGCACCCATGGCGCCGTGGAGCAGTCCGGTGCCGCAGTCGGTGATGCAGATCGAGTAGTACCGTTCGATCAGCCCGGCGACCGTACGGTAGTCCTCCGCGTCGAACGCCTCGCTGACCGCCGGGTCCGAGTCGGAGGCCAGGACCTCCAGCCGGGCCGGTGACTGCGAGGTGAATGCCCGGGCGTCGGCGTAGCGGACGATGTTCGGCGCCTCGGCGAGCAGAGTGCGGATGGTCGCCGCGGTCTCCGACTTGACCTTGAGCCCCAGCGTCCCGCGGTCCGGGTTCGCGTCGATCGCGATCACCCGGTCGCCGCGTAACGACGCCAGGGTGTTGCCCAGGGCGGCGGTCGTCGTGGTCTTGCCGACGCCGCCCTTCAGGCTCATGACCGCGATCCGGTGATGGCCGCTCGCGACGGGCGACTGCGCGTGGGCGATGAGCGTCCGCCGTTCCTGCTCCGCCGCGGACTCCGCTGGCATGATCTTGCCTCCGGAGAGCCGGTAAACGAGCCGCCGCCACCCGCCCGCGGGCTCGGCTCGGCGGTTCGTGAGCAGATGTTCCGCCGTGAGCGGCACCGTCTCCGGAAAGTGCTCGGCCGCTGGAGCCGACGCGGGTATGTGGGTCTCGGGCATGGCCGGGAGGTCCTTTCACAGCGGAAAGATGAGAGGGAGGGCTGTCAGCAGGTGCGCCAGCGCACTGTCACGGTCGCGCTCTTCGAGCCGGTCGGACCGTGCAGGACCAACGGAGCCTTGGCGGGCGGCGGTGGGCCGCACCAGTAACGCACCCGCTGCGCACGCACGCTCAGGACGTCGCTCCGTCCAGGTCGGAGGGTGCCGCTGGACGGCTCGACGACCAGATCATTCGCTGTTATGCGCCATTTGAGGGGCTTTTGGGAGGTGGTCGAGAGCGTGATGCCGCCTCGGCCGAAATCATCGAGCTCGACCGCGGACTGGATCCGCAGGCCGCCCACGGCCAGAGTGACAGTCCTCGAGGCTCCGTCCCCTGCCTCCAGAACGCCGGGCTCCGACCCCCCCGGCTCAGAGACACCGGGATCAGAGACACCGGGATCAGCCGTACCGACATCCGAAGTGGCCGCCGGCGTCGTTGCCCCGGTGCCTGTGGAGGCGGTGCCTGTGGAGGCGGTGCCCGCAGAGGCAGAGCCCGCCAGGACAGAGTTCTCGGAGGCAGTGTCACCCGCGACCGTGGCCCCGGCGACCGTGGCCCCGGCCGCGGAGGGGCGTAAGGACCCGGCAGCCTCGCCCGGCTGGTCGGCCGGGGCCAGGAGGTTGATCCCGGCCACTGTGCCCGCCGCGCCCGCGACTACGATGATCACAACGCGGATGGCGGTCGCGCGGAGCAACGCCCACATCCGCGAGATCATCTCGAGGATCCTGGCGGAGGCTCCATCCTCCAGCTCGAGATCACGGTCGAGATCAGGGTCGTGCGCCCGGCCGCGGGGCAGCGCGTGCCGTGCCGTACGGGCGGCCCGCCCGAGGTCCGCGGAATTTCTCCTCGAAGCGGGGGCGGCGTTCGGGACGGCGAAGCTGTTCAGTGCCGGGGCACCTTGCGGAATGCGTGCGTCGCTCGGGTCGGCCGTACCACCCGGCTCGGGCTTGGGGCGGGGCTTCTCCGCGGGGCCGGCCGGGATCGTACGGGCTCTGATCTGGGAGAGCAGCGCGTCGTACAGCGGCGTCTCCGCTCCCCCGCCCACCACCGGCCCGCCCACCACCGGCCCACCCACCACCGGCCCACCACCCGCAGCCGACCCGCGCGCGTACGGTACGACCGGCCCGGTCGGCGCGGACGGCACCACCGGCGGAGGCGATAAGGGCGGCAGAGGCGAGCGCCGCGGCGGTGCGGACGGGGCAGGGTCCACGGCGACGGGCGCGGCGAGTGGCATGCCGAACGACGCGGGGGGCCGATGAACCTGCTGAGCCTGCTCAACCGCTGAAACGCCACCGGGCGGTTGAGCGGTGTCGGACAGCGGAAGGACGGCGGCCGATGTGATGAGGTCGGTGAGGCGCTGCCTGACTTCGGGAGACAGTGCCGTGATCGGCGGGTGGGAGAGGATCTGCGGCACGGTGTATCGGATGTTGATCGGCCGCTTGCACACCAGGCACGTGACGATGTGCCGCAGCAGGGCGGTACGGGCACCGGCCTCTTCGGCGGCCGACTGAGCCGGCTGGACCGGCTGGACCGGCTCTGCCGGGAAGACCGCGCTGACGAGCGGACCGAGATCCGGGCAGATGGGACGACCACGCGCGAGACCGTCCAGCCCGCTCACCAGGATCTCGATGATGTCCTGGGTCCTGGCGACGAGCCTGCCGACCTCGCGGATCGACAGCGCCAGCACGTAGGAGAGATCGCGGGGGGCCAACTCGTGGCGGTACAGCAGGCGCAGCGTCTCCGCACCGAGCGGGTCCACCAGGGACCATGCCCGCCTGACCGCCTCGTCGTCGGGCGTGCCCGGTCCGGGGCCCGGCCGGTATGTCACCCGGCTGCCGGGATAGTTGGCGCACTCACTGCGTACGGCGGCCAGAAGCCGGGCGCGATCTGCGATATTCCCGGACTCGTTGTGCCGGGCGCATGCCGTCAGGGCGGCGGCGACCGCCGACATCGACCGGTCCGGATCGAGGTGATGAGAGGCGTAGTCGACGAGGTGGGCGCCATGGTCGTCCACCCACGCCATCCCCTGGCCGAGATCGAGCGCGAGGTCCCCGGGTCCGGTCGGCGGGTTCATGGGCGTCCGGGCTTGGCGACCACTGCGTGGGCGTCATGTTCGGCCTGAGCATCACTGCGACTTTGGGGGCGCACGCGCCTTACTGGAAAAGCCGCTACATACCGATACATAGATTGAGATCTTAGACTGACACCCTTCTGTTGGGAAGGAAAACAACCAGAGAAATCATCGGTCCATAATAACTCCAAATAGCGACGATATGGTCATCCGAAAACGGCCCAGAAGGCACATCCGTTATATGTCGCAGCTTCTATGGAGATGTCCGACAAGAAGATCGCGTCAAGCAAGCTGGGGCAATAGCAGCAAACAGGACATTCCACACCCAGTGCCGATCGCTGTAAGGATTCCCTTCGTGACGCGATGTGAATTCTTTTCATAACCGCCCGGCCGTCCAGGGCTTCGCCACGACCGTCCGCGGCGAACATCAATGAAGAACTTGCGGAAATCGGCACCTCGGGTGCGGCTCAGGCCCCGGCGGTCCCGTCGATCCCCTCACGGAGAAAGTCCGCGTGCCCGTTGTGGCGGCCGTACCCAGAAGCACATGCACCATCACCATCCGCAGCGACACCTCCTCGCACCGCGGCGACCGCTCACCCCGTTCTCAGCCGAGGCGGGCGGCGTCCGAGCGGTGCCCGGACGCGAGCCCGCCGGGCGTACTCCTTCACAGCCAGGAAGATGGCAAGGGCTTCCGGGCCGAGCAGCAGGGCCGTGCACAGCAGGGAGTACCAGAACCGGAGGCTGAACGGCTGGTCCGCCCGCACCCGTGAGCAGATCGCCCGCTCCCGCGCCGTCCTCGGCCGGCTCTGCCGACTCGCTCATCGCATGCGATGCCGAGCTGGGCGACGGGGCTTCAACCACGTCATCAGCCAAGTCATCAGCCGGGTGACCAGCGAGGTGGCCGGAGCGAGCAGAGCCGCCATCACCAGGGAGGCGACGGCCACGCCGAGCAGGAACCCCGCCGCGACGTCGTGCGGGTAGTGGACTCCGACGAAGACCCGGGACGCGGCCGCGAGCACGGCCAGCGCCGGGGCGATGACGATCATCCGCCGCCAGGCGATGACCAGTGCCGTCGCCGCGGCGGCGGCGAACGTCGCGTGGTTGCTCGGCAGCGACCAGTCCCCCGCTTCCGGACAGGTCGCGATGATGAGGGTTTCACCGGGACGCCAGCACGGCCGGGGCATCCTCAGCATGCTCTTGATCAGCTCGCTGCACAGATATGCCGCCACCGTCGCGATGGGCCCGAGCAACGCCAGGGCGAGCATCCGATGATCGCCCCGCCGGCTCTCAGTCCACCGGCCCTCGGCCGACCCGCTCTCATCCCGCCAGACTCGCCAGGCCCGCCACACCGCCACGGCGAATAAGGCCGCCAGGAATGCCGGGATCATGTCGGTTCCGACCTCGGCCCAATCCCGGACCCACGATGGGGTGCCCTGGGCGAAGCCGATGACGTCCCGATACCACCCCATGCTGACATCCGAGACGACATCGATCTCGTTGTGCACGTTTCCTCCGCCTCCGCATTTCCCCATGGGTCTTACAGACCATAGGGGTGCGGAGGCGCACCGGGTGCCCCAAAAGGTCGCCGGCACCCTTCCCTCTCGTCAACGCACCCGGCGGATGTGGGTAAGGCGCGGCTCAGGTGAAGTCGAGCTCGCCCGTACGAGTGCGCTTCAGCTCGAAGAAGTACGGATAACTCGCCAGGGCGAGAGCGCCATCAAAGATCTTTACCGCCTCCTCGCCACGCGGGATGCGGGTCAGCACCGGCCCGAAGAACGCGACCTCGTCGATGTGGATCGTCGGCGTGCCGACGTCCATACCGACCGGGTCCATACCCTCGTGATGGCTCCGGCGCAGCGCCTCGTCGTAGTCGGTCACGTCCGCCGCGTCGGCGAGTTCGGCGGGCAGGCCGAGTTCCGCCAGCGCCTCCTTGATCACCACGACGTAGTCCTTGTTGTCCTGATTGTGGATCCGAGTGCCGAGGGCCGTGTAGAGGTCACGCAGCACCTCCTCACCGCTGTGCTGGGCGGCCGCGATGCACACGCGTACCGGCCCCCACCCCCGGTCGAGCAGATCGCGGTACTGCTCGGAGAGATCCTCTCTGCCCTGGTTGAGCACCGACAGGCTCATCACCCGGAAGCGCAGATCGATGTCGCGTTGCTTCTCCACCTCCAGGATCCACCGGGAGCTGATCCACGCGAAGGGGCAGACCGGGTCGAAATAGAAGTCGACCTTGGTACGCCGCGAGCTTTCCGTCATCAAGTGCCCTCCTGATCCGAACGGCTCTGGGTTCGTTTCAGGGAACCCGCGGCGATCTCCGCTGATTCCCGTCGATCTTTCCCGTCTGGTTTCGCCATGTCGTGACGGCCATGCCGTACAACGCGACGCCCAAGAGCAGCCGGCCCGCCGACCAGCGGATGCCCGCTTGATGCTCTTGGGGTCGCGACTTATGGTTGCGGCCATGGAACCATCAGATTTACTGGAGCGAGCCCGCTCCCGGTCGACCGACCCCGCCGACCCCCTGGAAACCCTGTCGGCCGCGATCGCCCTCGGCGCGGAACTGCCCGGCGGCACGGACCGCCTGATCGACCTGGCCGTACGGGAAGCCCGTGATGCGGGGCTTTCCTGGGCGGCCGTCATCGAGCGGTTCCGGCTCATCACGCACCCGGTCAGGCGGCGACGGTTCGCCCCGGCATTCGCCCACCGCCATCTGGTCAACCGGCGGCGCAAGCGTGACGCCGCCTGCTCATTCTGCCGGCGGCCGCCCGGCCCCCGGGTCCACATGGTCCACGGGGAGGGCGGCCGCATCTGCGATCGCTGTGTGACCCTGGCCGGGCAGATCGTCGCCGGTTTCGACAGACGCGGCCGCTGAACGCCCCGCTGAACGCCCGCTCGACTCGGCCGCACCCGCGTCTTCGGCTCAGGTGACGGCCAGCCGTCGGCTGTACCGCTCGTCCCGCCAGAGTTCCTTGCCCAGCACCTCCGCCAGCGTCGTCGCGGCATCGTAGACGTCGACGTGGCGCAGATAGAGCGGCGCGAACCCGAATCGGATGATCTCCGGCTCCCGGTAGTCGCCCACGACACCGCGATCCGCCAGCGCCCGGACCACCGGGTAGCCATCGGCGTGACGGTAGCTGACCTGGCTGCCCCGCCCGGCCGGATCGCGCGGCGTCGCCAGCGCCAGATCCGGACACAGCTCGTCCGTCAACTCGATGAACAGGGACGTCAGCGCCACGCTCTTGGCCCTGACCGCCGCCATGTCCACCCGTTCCCAGATGTCGAGCGAGGCGCCCAGCGCGGCGTAGGACAGTACGGGCGGGCTGCCCACGGCGAACCGCCGTACCCCCGCCGCGGGCCGGTAGCCCGGCTCGAAGGCGAACGGCGCCGCATGCCCGTGCCAGCCGGACACCACGTTGTGCACGGCCTCCTGATGACGGGGGGCCACGTAGATGTAGGCGGGCGCTCCAGGGCCGCCGTTCAGATACTTGTACGTGCAGCCGACCGCGAGGTCGACCTCGCCCATCTCGACGGGCACGACACCGGCGCTGTGACACAGGTCCCAGATCATCAGCGCACCGGCCGCGTGGACCTGGGCGGTCACCGCGGCCATGTCGCGCATCGCGCCCGTACGGTAGTCGACGTGGGAGAGCAGGACCAGCGCCACGTCGTCGCCGAGGGCCTCCTCCAGTGTCCCGCCGTTCGCATCCGGAGCCGAGCCGATGTCCCTGATCTCGTACGGCCCCAGCGCGCGGGCCGCGCCCTCGACCACGTAACGGTCGGTCGGGAAGTTGTCGAGGTCGGAGACGATGACGCGGCGGTCCGGTCGCAGCGGCAGCGCCGCCGTCACAGCCTTGAAGATGTTCACCGAGGTGGAGTCGCCGGCGAGCACATCGCCGGGCCGCGCTCCGATCAGGGGGGCGATCCGGTCACCCGTGGTCTGCGGCAGATCCCACCAGCCCGCGCTGTTCCAACTCGCGCCGAGATGCACGCCCCATTCGGTCTCGACCGTGTGGGCCACCCGCTCGGGGGTCCGCCGTGGCAGCGCGCCGAGCGAGTTCCCCAGGAGGTAGATGACGCCGGGAGGCAGCGAGAACTCCTCCCTGAAGTCCTTCAGCGGGTCCTCGGCGTCGAGGGCCTGGCATTCATCGCGGGTGATGGCCACCGGTGAGCTCCTTCGGTTTCTACGGTTATTGTCCATAAATAACGCCTGGTGGGTAGGTTCCGCCACCTGCCTGAGAGCTGTACTGCGGGGTGCGCCAGGGCAGGCGGACACCGTCGCAATACCGGCCGAGGCGGCAGCGCCGTAACGGACGGCTATAACCCCCACAGATCACCACACGAGCACGATGCGCTCAAAATAAGCACGCAATCAACCCCAGACTCTGTGCAACCGTGGACAAGACGGGGCAAGTTCTCTGGAGACGCCAATCCCCGTTGGTGACAGAGGGTGATCAAACGTGACAGAGTCCCCCGTGCCCCCGCCGCCTCCCATGCACCATGATTCCCCGATCTATCGCCGCATCGCGGATCGGCTGCGCGATCAGATCCTTTCCGGCGCGCTGGACGACGGGGATCGGCTACCCGGCGAGAACGCGCTCATGGCCGAATATGGAATAGCACGGGCGACGGCACGCCAGGCGCTCGCCGTACTGATCAATGAAGGCCTTGCCGTACCACGGCGCGGCTCGGGAGTCTATGTCCGGTTGTTCCGCCCGATCCGGCGGCATGGATCACGACGGCTGTCCCGAGAGCAGTGGGGTCGGGGCCGGGCGATCTGGGACTCCGACACCCCCGGCCGGGCGTATGCGGTGGACGAGGTCGATCTCCGGCGGGAACCCGCGAGCACGCCGGTCTCCCGGGCGCTGAGGTGCGACGAGGTGTGGGTACGGCACCGCCGTTATTCGGTCGACGGACGGCCCGTACAGGTCGCGACGTCGTACTTCCCCGCCGACATCGTCGAGGGAAGCGCGATCGCACTGCCCGACCCCGGACCGGGAGGCGTCTACGCCCGCCTCGGTGATCTCGGCTACCCACCCGTGCACTTCACCGAGGAGGTGCGCGCACGGATGCCGCAGCCGAGGGAAACCGAGTCGCTGAACCTCCCGGCGGGCACCCCCGTCATCGTGATCTCCAGGATCGCCTTCGCCTCCGGCGGCATACCGGTCGAATTGAACGAGATGGCGCTCGACTCCGCCTCGTACGTGCTCCAGTACGACATCGACGCGTGATCTCGCATGATCTCGTAGGGGATCACTCTCCGATGTAGTGGAAGCCCGGCTCGGGGTGCATGAGGAAATCATGGTGGGAGATATTCCACGCGTACGCTCCCGCCATGGTGAACTCGACGACGTCGCCGGGCTTCAGATCGACGGGAACCCGCCGGGCCAGAACGTCCTTCGGCGTACAGAGCTGACCGACGATCGTGATCGGTTCGCCGGGTTCCCTGATGATCATCGGCTGGCTGTGTCCTTTGGCGGCGGGAGTGCGAATGTGGTGGGTCCCGCCCGCCACCACCGCGAAAAGCTCGCCGTGAACGCGTTTGACGTCGATCACGCGGGTCACGTAACGCCCACAGTAGACCGTGAGTGATCGTCCCGGCTCGACCCGGAGCACCTCGCCCGGACGGCGCAGCTCGGCGAGGCCCCTGCCGTACGTCTGCCAGTCGAAACGCCCGTCCGGATCCGCGTAGGAGACGGCCATCCCGCCGCCCAGGTTGATCTCTGGACCCTGACTGGTCGCTGTGCTCCGAGTGACGTCGGCGAGGCCGAGTCCGCGGGCGTAGTCGAGTGTGGCGGAGGCCAGCTCCAGCATCCGGTGCGCGTCGAGGCCGCTGGCCAGATGTGCGTGAACTCCGCGCAGCCGGATCGAGTCCTGCTCCGCGAGCAGCTCCAGGCAGCGCGCGATGCTCCGGGGATCCATCCCGAACGGGGTCGCGCCTCCCCCCATCGCCAGCGACGCCCCTTCGACGGAGACGTCGAGGTTGACCCGCAGCAGCACGTCCGCGGCGCGTCCGGACGCGATCAGACGGCGAAGCTCGCCGGGGCTCTCCACGTGAAGCCGGGTGACCGGGCTGAGCAGTTCCTCATCCGTCTTCCCGGGACCGCCGAACGCGACCGGCATGTCGGGGTGCACCGCACGCACGTGGGCCAGCTCCCCGCCCGAAGAGACCTCGAAGCCGTCCACATGGCGGGCGAGCACCTTCAACAGTCGGGGGTCGGGGTTCGCCTTGACCGCGTAATAGAGCTCGATGTCACCGAGGGCGTCCTTCACGGCCTTCACATGGGCGTCCAGATCCGCCAGGTCGTACACGAAAGCGGGTAGTCGCCCGATCGTCCCCATCTCGAACGCCTGCCGCTCTCCCCGCTGCCGACCCCATCCGGATCATTCCGCGGTGACGCTATCACTCTCGCTCGCTCTTGCGCATCAGAACATCACGCCTGGTCGTGGCTGTGCTGCCGCACGGTGCGGTGGGGCCGATAGGTTGACCTGACCATCTCGGTCGTTGATTTCTCTAGAGATGTCCCGCACCTTGGTGAGAGAGGCCAAGAACAACCGGACACTTCGGCGAGGGAAGGCGACGGATGTCCTTTGACCGACACCTTGCTGAGATTGCCCGGGACTTTCCGGAATGGACAATTTGGCGGAGTGACGCCGGCCGGTGGTGGGCCACCCGGCATCGTCCCCTCAGTCCGTCGCAGCGAGCCACCGGGTGCGCGATGACGGTTGACGCGGACGAACCGGACGGGCTGCGCCGACAGCTTCGTGATCAGGAGCGACGCGCCGCTGCCGCCAATCCAT
Organism: Sphaerimonospora cavernae; assembly: GCF_042435035.1. Taxonomy (NCBI): domain Bacteria; kingdom Bacillati; phylum Actinomycetota; class Actinomycetes; order Streptosporangiales; family Streptosporangiaceae; genus Sphaerimonospora; species Sphaerimonospora cavernae. Next base: position 263,078 of record NZ_JBHMQT010000006.1, on the reverse strand, counting down.
GAGCGCGGAAGCCCCCGACCCGATCGGGGGCGGGGGCTTCCGCTACCAGAGCCTTGCCAGTTGGCCGGCCGAGGCGACCAACTCGCCATACCGGGCCGTGCGACGCGACCCCGGGCCTTGCCGGGCCCTCATTGGGCCGCCTTGGATCGCGATGCTTGTACGGCGGCGGTTCCATCAGCCGCGCAGGGGCTCCTGCTCGTCAGACTGTCGGCGAACCCGGCCGAAGTCGACATCGATGTCCTCGGTCATCTCTGACTCCACGATCCCCGGCTCCACCATCGACCCGGCGACCATCGACTCTCCCGGCACGGACGTCCGCTCCCCCTGCCGTGTGTCCTCCACGATCATGCGGAGATCCAGGTCTTCGGCCGCTGCGCCATGATCCTGCTCATTCATGGCAGCTTCAGCCCGCGTGACCGGCTCCGATGAGGACTGGGCCTCTTCGGGGGCGGCCGGTCGGCCCGGCTGGTGAGCCTGCTGCGGGTAGGGCTGGTACGGCGCGGGCGGCAGAACGACGGCTTCGTCGATCAGCGGGCCCGCGGCCGCCTCCCGCTGCATCAGGCCTCCCAGGACCGAACCGATCTCGTTGAGACGGCGCATCACCTCGGTGTGGGTGTCCGTGAGGTGGACCACCCGGCGGCCGGTGTGCTCGTCGAGCGCGGCCACCCGCTGCTGTGCCGCGCTGAGAATGGCGTCGGCATGGGAGCGCGCCTCACCGAGCACCCGGTCGGCCTCGGCCCGTGCGCTCTGCCGGGTCTCCTCCGCCTCGGCACGTGCCGTACCGAGAGCCTCCTCGGCGTCCGCGCCGGCCTGTGCCAGGAGCCGGTCGGCGGTGGCGGTGGCGTCGGCGACTCGGCGCTCGGCCTCCTCCTGCGCCGCCGCCCTGATCGCGTCGGCCTGCTCGCGCGCCGAACCCACCAGCCGCTCGGCCTCGGCCACCGCGTTGTCGCGCAGCCTGGTCGCCTCCGTCTCGGACGCCTGCTTGTTGGCCGCGGCCTCCTCGTGGGCGAGCTTGAGGATCTGGCTCAGTCGCTCACCGAGCTCGTCGGGGTTCTGGGGGGACTCGGTCAGCTTGCGCCGGGCCTCCGCGAGCTCGAGGCGGCTCTGCTCGGCATGATCGATCGTACGCGCGAGGCGCTCCTCCAGGTCTCGGATCTGATTGCGGGTCCGGACCATGTAATCGTGGACCTGGCGACGGCTGTACCCGCGCATCACCACTTCGAAGGAGTCGTCGCTCATGAGGTCGGGGAAGTTGTCGGTCTGGTTCGTCATCGGCAAGCCCTGGGGGTTGGAAGGTAACGACGGAACGCCCGTCCGGACACGACTTTCCTGCCAACCGTCCTCCGTTGCAACCTGAACGCGGTTATGCGAGGGCGCTGGGACGGGTTGCTGAGGGCGCATGGAATTATGACGGCATGTCATACATCGCCGCTCTGGACGACGACGCCACCCCGATCATTCATCCCGAGGCATGGGTGGCGCCGGGCGCGGTGGTGGTCGGGCGGGTACGGCTCGGCCGCGGGTCCAGTGTCTGGTACGGCTCGGTGCTGCGGGGCGACGACGAGCGGATCGAGGTCGGCGACGACTGCAACATTCAGGACCTGTGCTGCCTTCACGCGGATCCCGGGGAGCCCGCCATTCTGGACGACCGGGTGAGCCTGGGCCACCGCGCGATGGTCCACGGCGCCCACGTGGAGACCGGCGCGCTCGTCGGGATCGGCGCGATCGTGCTCGGCGGCGCGGTGATCGGAGCGGGTTCCCTGGTCGCGGCCGGCGCTGTGGTCCCGCCGGGCAGGAAGATCCCGGCGGGCGTCCTGGTCGCAGGCATCCCCGCGAAGATCGTCCGTGAGCTCACCGACGACGACCGGGCCTCCTTCGCGCGGACCCCGGAGCGGTACCGGGCGAAGGCCCGGCGCCATTCGCAGGCCGCGACCTCGCGAGAGGGGTCTACGGGACACGGGATTTCATGACGAGTGTTCCCAGCAGCGGCCTGTGGTCGGAAAGCTCGGGCCGCGTCCTGATCACTTGGGCGCCCATCGCCCGATAGTCGTTCTCGCTCGCGAAGATATAGTCGATCTTGCGACCGCCCCTCGTCGTGGGCGCGGCTCCCCCGTCGGCCCTGCCGTACGGCGCGGCGTCCACCTCGGTGTAGTCGCCGGCGCCCAGCCCGAGGCCGTAAACGGAAGCGAGTTGGCGGTCGTCGGGCACGCGGTTGAAGTCACCACTCAGGATCACCGGGCTGCCACCGGCGTACCGTGCGACGATGTCGACGACCTGCCGGGGAGACTCGGTGTCCGAAATGTGTGTCACGCAGGACACTGAGCGTCGTTTTCCCATGACTGCTCGCGCGCACAGCAGACCACGGGGATGGATTTTGGCGCTCCTGTCGGCCGGGGGACGGTCCACCTTGAGCATCCGCCGCAGCGGAGATCCGTGGATGCGGCCTTTCAGCGCCAGCGCCATACCGAAGCGCTTCCCGTCGGGAGGCGTCGTCTTCCTGGTCAGGTCGCCCCACAGCAGGCGGCATTTGTCGCCGCCACCCCGGGCTATGCCGTACCACACGAACCGGTAGTCCGGAAGCTCCCGCTTCAGCAGGCTCACCTGGGCGTAGCACATCTCGGTGAACGACGCCGCGTCCACCTTCCGGCTTCTGATCAACCCGGCGACCCGGCTCGCCCACAACTTTCGCCGGGCACGGGTCAGGTCGCGGGTACACGTACGGTCCCGGTTATCGGTCGCGCAGACGTTGTAGGTCAACACGTTCACCCGATGCCCGTCCGCAACCGCTCCGCTCCCAGCCCCGCCGCCGGTTGTGCCGTCAGCACTGCCGTCAGCACTGCCGTCAGCACTGCCGTCGGTCCGGTCGCCGGCGCCTCCGGAGCTTCCGGCGTTCTTCCGGACGCCCACTCGTGCGGTGGTCACGGTGCAGGCCACCGTCATCGAGACGACCAGAAATCCGGCGGCCACCACCGTCACCGGCCAACTGGCCCGGTCATGAGCGACATATCCCCCCATAACCGGTGACATAGCCAGAAATCGATCAACCCACCCAGGATCCGGTGGTGAAATTTCCGACATTGATTGCCATGACCGGTGCGGCGACCGACAGGTAGGCCATGAAAACCCAGGGCCTTCGAGCTCCGGCGATGCCGACCGACAGGTAGAGCGGCCACCACAGCAGTGAGGCCCGGCCCACCGACATGTAGAACGACGACATCGCGAGCAGCGCCACGGCCTGCGGCGCGAGATAGGCGAAGGCCGCCCACCGCCGACGTACGAGCTGCCAGATGATCAGCACCACCAGCACGGCCGCCGCCAGGATCTCCTCGCGATAGGACGTCTGCAGGCTTACCGGATCTTCAATCGAGCGCTGCCAGGTGTTCTTGAGCACCGTCCAGGGCAGCTCCGCGTACCGCCCCCAGTACTCCGCCTCGACACGCTTCCACTCCATCGGGTCTCCCGTACGGCCCCACAGGTAGAGCATGTAGCCCAGCACCGGCACCCCCGGCAGCGCCAGCCACGGGATCTTGCGCCAGCCGGCACCGCGCAGGCCGTTACGCGCGACCAGGAACTGTACGGCCAGGCCGAGGGCGAGGAAGAGCCCGGAAATGCGGATGCATGACGCGAAGGCCGCGCAGACGGCGGCGGCCTCCCAGCGGCCCCTGCGGGCCAGCAGCCACGCGGGGATGGCCAGCGCGAGGAACGGCGCCTCCGAGTACCCGGCGAGCATGAACACCGCGAACGGGCTGAGGAAGAACGCCAGCACGGTCCAGACGCCGCTGCCCTCCCGGTACGACTCGCTCAGCCGTGACAGCGCCACCGCCACGACCGCGCTCGCGACGAGCGAGACCAGGACGATGGCGAGACTCCAGTCTTCGACGAACACGTGCAGGTAGCGCAGGAGCAGCGGCAGGCCGGGGAAGAAGGCGGTGAGCTTCGGCGCGTCGGGCATGTCCGGCGGACCGTCATATCCGTACGCGGCGATGGCGATGAAGTTGTCCGAGTCCCATGGCGTCAGCCGGTCGAGGATCGGGTCCTCCGTCCGGCCGGGGGCCGCCAGCACCATGTAGATGTACGCGGCGACGTGCCAGAAGAACCAGACGAGCAGGGCCGTACGGTCACCCGGGCGAGAGAGCACCCGCGACGACAGCCGGGACGGCAGCCGCGACAGCCGACGCCCCGCCTCGCCGCCTGCCGCCGCCTCGCGGTCAGCCGTACCTTCCGGAACATGCTCGGGTTCTTGATCGGGCGCGGTGCGCTGAAACTCGGTCACGATCGCCTATTCCATACGGAGGAAAAGGGTAATGCCAAGGGGGTGACGGTCGCGATTGTGACCGGTTCCCACCGGCTTGCGCGTTCAGGCAGGTCATCCGTCGCGACAGATGAAACTTGCAGGACGGAACTACCATGGCCGCGTGTGGTGGGATGGGTTCGCGGCGACTGAACAGGATGTTCGCGCCATGGTCGGTGATCCGCGCTGGATCACGCTTCCGCCGGTCGCGAAGGCCCAGGCCATCGCCCAGCGTGTCCTGACCGCTCCAGACGGCTCACGATGGCTGTTCGGCGCGCACGCCAGATGGTACCGGCTCGACCAGGCCGACGGCCGCTGGCACCTGTCCGCTCCCCCGCCACATCCCGCCATCCGGTCGGCCGCCCGGCCGGGAGCACCCGGGACACTGGGAACACCGGGAGCACCGGGAGCACCGGGAGCTCTGGCCCCGCCGGTGCCGTCCGAGCTGATCCCGACCGGTCCCGACTTCGCCTACGACCGCGGATCCACTCAAGCATTCGTAGGTCCCGACGTGCCCCACGAGGTCACCGATGGGATCCGGATGCTGATCAAAACCCATCGGGGCGTGCCACTCGAAGACTTTCCCCTGACCGGGGGCTTCGGGGAGGTCTTCGCCCGGGATGTCGCCGGCACGATCGCGGCCGTCTGGGGCACGATCATGTGGTGCGCCTATGCTCCCGCCTTCGACGGCAACGAGGCGCTGCTGTCGGCATTCGGCGAGTTCCTCGCCCGGCCGCTCCCAGGAGACGACTGGGTGCGCTGGCTGCCGATGGGTTCCTTCGACGCTCTCATCACCCTCTACGCGGAGCGGATGCGGTCGGGAGCCGAGCAGGCGGGCCTCCACCTGGCGAGGGTGATCACCGAAACCGCGGCCGTGCTGCGGGCGGACGCGCGGTTCCGCCCGCGGGCCGACGCCCTGATCGCGATGGTCGGACCGCTGCCCACGCAGCCCTGGCTCGACCACCACGCTCTCCTCTCCGGTGCCGTACGGCAGGCCTGGCTGGCACGCTGCCCGCCGCATCTCGCGGCGGCGACGCTGCCCGAACTCTCGCCCGGAGATCACTTCCGGCACGGTCTGTACGACCTGGTCGAGACGCTCGGCTATCTGGCCCCGAGGGGAATGGACCCGAGGACGACCGCGGCCGCGCTGGTCGCCGCCGACGTGGCGGGGGTCTGCGGCACGACGGAGCCATACTGGGCGCCCGGCGCCTCCGGCACCGCCGACATCGTGGCGCGCCTCTACCCCTGGATCGACGACGAGTTGCGGAATGCGCTCTATGTCGCGCTTTCGGACCCGTGGCATCCGCTGCGCGGGTGCTGGCCGCGAAACGGCGCCCTCCCGATCGCGTTCCTTCCCCCCGACCGGAACACCTCGGCCGCGCTCCTGGGGGCGGCGTACGCCACCGGACTGGCCTGGTGCCGGCTCACCGGCATGTCCATGCCGTCGAACGGCTTCGCCGTCTGCCGGGCGGTCGTCCAGTGCCTGATCCACGAGCGGGACGATCCCGACTGAGCCGTAGACACACCACAGACACCGGCGCCGAGACCTCAACTTGGTGATATTTCCGCCTTACCCCGCTTTAGCAATCCTTTCCCACCATCACCAACCGTTTCACCAAATCGTGATCCCACTATCGCGGAAATGGTCATTCGGGGACAGAGGATGCATGGCGGAATGGTCCCGATGGGCCATGTCCCGGAAAGGTACCCAGACGTAACCTCGTGATGGGTGTGGGCTGCGGAAGGAAGGACGACGCGGTGGGGCACGACGACCTGGACTCTCGGGTCCATGACCGTGTCGCGTTGGACGAGATCGCGCTCTACGCCGAGGTGCTGGAGGCCGTGAACATCGCGGACGACCGCCTGACCTTGGAAGAGCTCGACAACGCGCTGGGGTTGCGGACTTCGGCGAGCCACTGAAGACATCGGAGCGATCCCGGGCTCTCCGCAGGGAGCCCGGGATGGCCTGACGGCTCAGGTCCCCCGGGTCGCGTTTCCACCCACCGAGCAGGACCGGACGGAACAGCTCAGGACCGGAACACCTCAGGACCGGGCTGGTTCAGGATCGGACAAGGCGGGCGATGGCGGCCGAGGCCTCCTTCACCTTCTCCTCAGCCTGAGGTCCGCCACTGCTCACGGCCTCCGCCACGCAGTGTCCGATGTGGTCCTCCAGCAGCCCGAGCGCCACCGCCTGCAGGGCGCGGGTGGCCGCTGAGACCTGGGTGAGGATGTCAATGCAGTAGGCGTCCTCCTCGACCATCCGCTGGAGCCCTCGGATCTGGCCTTCGATCCGGCGTAGGCGGGTGAGGTACGCCTGCTTGTCCGCGCTGTACCCGTGCATACGTCCACGATACCGGCCCCCCGTATGGGACCACCCCGGTCGCCGCTCATCGGTGCCTCGGCGACGTCGTCCTACTCCCGGGAGCGCAGGCCGTACATCAACTCCTGCCAGCGGCCCGCGACGCCGGGTACGGCGTACGTCGAGGCGGACTCCAGCGCACCCGCGGCGAGCGACATGCGGCGGCGCTCGTCGTCGACGAGCCCGAGCAGCGCCCCGGCGTACGACTCGATCTCGTCGTCGCCCTCGGGGACCAGCACGCTGTCCCGTCCTGGACGGAGGAAGCCGCTCGGGCCACGCGGCCCGTCGAAGCCGACGATCGGCACTCCGCAACTCAGGGCCTCGATCACCGCCATGCCGAGCACCTCCTGCCGGGACGGCACCGCGATGATGGACGCCTTGGCGAACTCGCCCGGCAGGTCCGGCGTGACTCCCATGAAATAGACGTGGTTGTGCAGTTCGAGCTCCCGGACCAGGGCGCGCAGCCGCCGTTCCTCGGGCCCACCTCCGTAGAGCCGCAGCCTCCAGTCAGGGCGCTTGTCCGCGACGATCGCGAACGCGCGGATCAACCGGTCGTACGCCTTGCCCGGCACCAACCGGCCGCCGGCGCTGACGATTCGGTTGTCCATGCGCGAGCGCGGCCACGGTGCCGCCGGGAGCGCGTCCTGGATGACATGGACGGACAGTTCGTCCTCAAGCAGGCGGGCCCACTCCTCCCGGCCGCTTTCGGTGCTGGTCACGACCGCGTCCAGGCGCGGGTAGAAGCGCTGGACGGGCGCCGGTACGGCCGGCCTGGTCCACTCGCGCGCGATGCGGACGACGTGCCGCGGCGCGTAGCGGGCGGCCTGGACGCTCAGCGTCGGCCGGGCGGTCACCAGCACATCGCTGCTCAGCCCCCGCAACATCCGCCACAGCGCGACCTCGGTGCGCATCTGCCCACGCGGCAGCAGCCTGCGGGCACGGGGGCGGACGTCCACGAGCCACCGCAGGGTCACCCGGCGATCGACGGGGAAGAAGGGCGTCTCCCTGGTCCGCCGTACGCTCACCACCTCCACCTCGTGCCGCACGGCGAGCTCTCCCGCGAGGTTCAGGATGGCGCGGACGTCGCCCCGCATGCCGTACGCCGAGGGAACCAGGAAGGTGATCTTCACACTCCCACCTCAAGCCGCAACTCGTCGTCCTTGGTGAAGGCGGGCCTGATGGGAACGCCGTCCATCAGGGCGTGGGGGTAGTGGATCCGGCGGCGCTTGCCCTCGACGTCGTCGAGCCGGGCACCGAGCGGCAGCCGTCGGCCCATCCCGTCGACGTCCATGTACGGCACCCACACCCCCTGTCCGTCCGGGGTGGCGGCGAGCACGTCGCACAGCGACAGCGCGGCGTGGAAGCGGACACCGTGAACGGTGGCCGCGACGACTATGCCCGGTGCCGCTCCCGCCGCATCGGCCCGTTCCGCCTCCTCATCGAAGGAGGCCCGCGCCGTACCGTCCGGCTCGGCCGCGAGGCGCAATGTGAGCCGCGCCCGGTGATGCTGATCGTCGTCGCCGAGGCCGGTGTAGGCGAGCAGGCCGGTCACCTCGAACCGTCCCTCCCGGAACCACACCGCCCGAACGTCGGCGACCGGGTCCGCCTGGTCGATCTTGATGGCCAGGAAGCCGTTGCGGGTGCGGTAGGTGCGGTAGGCCATCGTCCGCCGCCCCAGCGCATAGGCGTCGAGTCGGTCGAGTGAGAAGCCCGGATCGGCGCTCCGGATCCTGGTGCGGGAGTCGCCCTGCTGGAGATAGGTATCCCACCGGCCCGGGGTGAGCGCCAGCGGCGCGAGCGAGACCGCGACGCTCGCGTCCCGCGTCCGCCCGCCGCTGCCTCGCGGGCCCGACTCCCGCCCGCCCGCCGGAGAACCCAGTGTCACCCGACGTTCCGCTCCGGTGCCCCGCTGGCGCAGGACGAGCAGGGTGCCGTCGGACAGCGGTTCCTCGGCGGCGATCCGCAGGGAGAGGACGTCGGCCAGTGTGACCTCCGCGTCGGTGACGACCAATCCCGTCAACCCCGTTGCCGAGCGCACCGTCCAGCCCCCTCCCCGTCGATTGAGCCAACGTTGAGGTTACCGTGATTTTCCTGTTATGTGGAGAAAGACTTTGTCGCCGTCATCGACAAAGCTCCACTTTCTCGCGGATTGACACACTGCATCTACAAATAGTGCATATTTTCCGCAAAGAATCTTTAGGCTCCCTTGATAGACTTGATCAGGAGCTGCGCGACGTCCACGACCTCGAGGGTCTCCTTGGCCTCGCCGGCGTTCTTCTTCTCGTTGATCGCGTCGCCGAGCATGACCAGGCAGAACGGACAGGCCGTGGAGACGGTGTCCGGGTCGGTGGTCAGCGCCTCGTCCACCCGCTCGGTGTTGATGCGCTTGCCGATCCGCTCCTCCATCCACATGCGGGCACCGCCGGCGCCGCAGCAGAAGCCGCGGTCCTTGTGACGGTGCATCTCCTGCGTCTGGACGCCGGGGACCTTGGCCATGATGTCGCGCGGCTGGGAGTAAACCTTGTTGTGCCGGCCCAGGAAGCACGGGTCGTGGTAGGTGATCTTCTCCTCGATCGGGGTGATCGGGGTGAGCTTCCCTTCCTCGACCAGATGGGCCAGCATCTGCGTGTGGTGGATGACCTCATACGTGCCGCCGAGCTGCGGGTACTCGTTTGCCAGGGTGTTGAAGCAGTGCGGGCAGGTGGCCACGATCTTCTTGACCCCGGCCTCGTTGAGGGTCTCGATGTTCTGCTGGGCGAGCATGTTGAACAGGAACTCCATGCCCAGCCGACGCGCCGGGTCACCGGTGCAGGCCTCCATCGGGCCGAGCACGCCGAACTTCACCCCGGCGATGTGCAGCAGCTCCGCGACCGCCTTGGTGGTCTTCTTGGCCCGGTCCTCCAGCGCGCCGGCGCAGCCCACCCAGAACAGGTACTCGACGTCCTCGGGCATCTTCTCGTCCACAATGGGGACCTCGAAATCGAGCTCTTCGATCCACTCGGCCCGCTTCATCTCGGACATGCCCCACGGGTTGCCCTTGTTCTCGAGGTTCTTGAGCATGACGCCCGCCTCGGACGGGAACGACGACTCGATCATCACCTGGTAGCGGCGCATGTCCAGGATGTGGTCGATGTGCTCGATGTCCACCGGGCACTGCTCCACGCACGCGCCACAGTTGGTGCACGACCACAGCACGTCGGGGTGGATGACCCCGTCCTCGGCCACCAGCGGCTTGTCCAGCAGCGCCAGCACGTCCTCGCCGAAGCCGGCCCGCGCCTCCTCGCCCGCCAGCAGGTACGGCGCGGCCGCCAGCGCGTGGTCACGCTGGTCGAGGATGAGCATCTTGGGCGACAGTGGCTTACCGGTGTTCCACGCCGGGCACTGCGACTGGCAACGGCCGCACTCGGTGCAGGTGTAGAAGTCGAGGAAGCCCTTCCACGTGGTGTCGGTGATCTTGCCGCGGCCGAACACGTCGACCTCGGGGTCGGCCTCCTCGAAGTCCAGCTCCTTGCCGTTGCTGCGCATCGGCTGCGCCGCGCCGAGCCCGTCCGGGCGGCGGGAGAACAGCACGTTCAGCGGCGCGGTGAAGATGTGCAGGTGCTTGGAGTTCACCACCAGGACCAGGAACACCAGCATGACGCCGATGTGCAGCAGCAGGCCGGCGCCCTCCAGCACCTCGCCGGCCGTCTCACCGCTCGGCAGGATCTTGGCGACCGCCTCGGAGGCGAAGGCCCCCGACTTGTACGGGAAGTTCCCGGTGTTGATCGCCGCGCCACGGGCGAGGAACAGCGTCCAGACCACATTGAAGATCATGAACAGGGTGAGCCAGGCGCCGCCCAGGTGAGAACCGGCGAACCGGGAGTCGCGGCCCAGCTTCTTCGGCGAGTTCTTGAGCCGGATGGCGGTGAAGGCGACCAGACCCAGCAGACAGGCGACCGCGATGAAGTCCTGCAGGAATCCCAGAACCGGCCAGGTGCCGATGATCGGGATGTGGAAGTCGGGCGTCCCGGTGATCGCACCCTTGATCAGCGCGCCGTACGCCTCCAGATAGACCGAGGCCAGGATGAAGAACGCCCACATCACGAAGAAGTGCGCGGTGCCGGACGGCGTCCACTTGAGCAGCTTCCGCTGCCCGAAGACCTCCACCAACTGGGTCTTGATCTCGGTGCCCACGTTCGCCTTGGCGTGCTCGATCCGCTCCGGGGCGGGCTGACCGCTGGTGGCGAGCCGGAAGAGGAACAGCACGCGGCGTCCGGCCAAGGCGACCGCGACAGCGGTCATGACGAGCCCGATTATCGCTACCCAGAGCACGGGTTCCTCCCCATATGGAACGGTGACAGGGCACCCCGAATGGTGCCGGCGAGTAACATATGCCCGTCACCGACGGCTACTTGAAGGCCGATGCTAGAACAAGGCTCTGGCACAGGTTACGTGGGGTCAGGCTATGCCTCGTCCCGCCGCGGCTCCCGGTATCCGGGGTCCCGTTATGCGGCTATCCCGTCAGGTAACGCTGGATTGTGGGAGCCAGGAGTTCGACCAGTTCCTCGGTGCCGGCAGATCCCAGCGGCTCCAACCGCATGATGGGGACCACCGACGTTCAGGGGAATCGCGGTGGCCGGATCGGGCAGCGCCGGGTCGGCGACCGGGCCGCCCCGGCCGCCGCCGTACCTCCGCCGTGTCGGTCATGTCATATCGGTCCTGTCATGAAGCCGCCGCGGACGCGGCGAAGTTCAGCCGGGCGAAGGCGAGCGCCTCAGCGAGGTCGTCGATCCGCTCGGTACGGCTGGCCGCCTTGCGCGTGTTGATCTCCAACACGATCAGACCGGTATATCCGGTGGCGGCCAGACGCTCCAGGACCTGCGCACACGGCTGCGAACCCCGCCCGGGCACCAGGTGCTCGTCCTTGTTGGTGGTGCCGACGCCGTCGGCCAGATGGAGGTGGGCGAGCCGGTCCCCGAGTTTGACGGCCATCTCCATCGCGTCCGAGCCGGACACCGCCGTGTGGGACAGATCGAGTGTCACCTGCGGGAAGTCGTAGTCGACGGGGTCCCAGTCCGGCGCGTACGGCACGACCTCGTTGCCCCTGGCCCGAAGGGGGAACATGTTCTCCACCGCGAAGACGATGTCGGTCTCCTCCCGCATGCGGGCCAGCCCGGCCTCGAACTCCCTGGCGTAGTCGCGTTGCCAGCGGAACGGTGGATGAACCACCACCGTGGATGCGCCCAGCCGCTCGGCCGCGTCCCTGGCCCGCCGCAGCTTGACCCACGGGTCACGGCCCCAGACCCGCTGTGTGACCAGCAGGCATGGCGCGTGCACGGCCAGAATCGGGATCTCGTAGTGATCGCTGAGCCGCTGCAGGACCTCCACGTCCTGGCTCACCGGATCCTGGCCCACCATGATCTCGACGCCGTCGTAGCCCAGGCGCGCCGCCAGCTCGAAAGCGTCCGGCGTGCGCTCCGGATAGACCGACGCCGTCGAGAGCGCCACCTTCGCGTTGGGCACGCGGATGTTACTCATGAAGCCCGCCTCCCCTGGCGGTCCTGCGCCCGTTCACGGATCCAGCCTAAGCCGCGTCCGGGCCCGGTGACGCCTATCGTGGGCGCATGGCGCGGATCGTGAGCGGGGCCATACCCAGCCCGAACATCTGGAACTCCCCCCGGGTCTACGAACTGGAAAATCGCGCGGTGGACCCAGATGGCGCCGTGGATTCCGCCATGCGGGAGATCCGGCCCTGGGACGGCGCGACCATGCTCGACATCGGCTGCGGAACCGGCTTCCATCTGCCTTCGCCGGCCACGACCGCCGGGCGCGTCGTGGGGGTCGAGCCGCACGCCGACCTCGCGGCGATGGCCGCCGCCCGCTGCGCCGCGCTGCGCAACGTCTCCGTCCGTACGGGCACCGCCCAGTCGCTGCCGCTGCCCGATGCCTCTGTGGACGTCGCCGTCGCCCGCTGGGCGTACTTCTTCGGGCCTGGCTGCGAGCCGGGCCTGCGGGAGCTGGCCCGGGTCGTACGGCGTGGCGGCGCGGCCTTCGTGGTCGACCTGGATGCTTCCCGCGGGGCCTTCGGCCGCTGGTTCCGCCGGTCGGTGCCGTCCTACTCTCCTGAGGTCGTCGAGCGGTTCTGGTCCGGGCAGGGCTGGCAGCGCAGGGAGCTCGACCTGCGGATGGTCTTCGAATCCCGGGCGGACCTGGCGGCCGTGCTGCGCATCGAGTTCACACCCGAGGTGGCCGAGGCGGCGATCGCGGAGACGACGGGTCTGGAGCTGGCCTACCCCAACATCCTGCGCTGGCGGCACTTCTGAATGGCGCTGAACCACATGAGGATTGTCAGCCGCGCCCGGTAGCCTCCCGGTCGTGAGCAAGGCAGCGAAGCCGACGTACCGGTGCGGCGAGTGCGGGTGGACGACCGTCAAGTGGGTCGGCCGGTGCGGGGAGTGCCAGGCCTGGGGCACGGTCGAGGAGGCGACCGCGCGGCAGGGCGTGCACGTGGTCAAGCCCGGCGCGGTGACGGCGCCGGCCGTCCCGATCGGCCAGGTGAAGGCCGAGATCGTCAGCGCCCGGACGACCGGGGTCGGCGAGCTCGACCGCGTCCTCGGCGGCGGCCTCGTGCCCGGCGCCGTCGTGCTGCTGGCCGGTGAGCCCGGGATCGGCAAGTCCACGCTCCTGTTGGAGGCCGCGGCCTGCACCGCGCGTGGGGAGACCGTGCTCTACGTCACCGGCGAGGAGTCCACCGCCCAGGTGCGCATGCGGGCCGACCGGATCGGCGCGATCGAGGACAGGCTGTATCTCGCGGCCGAGACCGACCTGTCCGCGCTGGTCACCCACGTCGAGAAGGTGCAGCCAACGCTGCTGATCGTCGACTCGGTGCAGACGATCGGCTCAACCGACGCCAGCGGCGTGCCCGGCGGCGTCACCCAGGTCCGCGAGGTCGCCGGCAACCTGGTGCGTCTGGCCAAGGAGCGCGCCATGTCCACGGTGCTCGTCGGCCATGTGACCAAGGACGGTTCGATCGCCGGCCCCCGCGTGCTCGAACATCTGGTGGACGTGGTCCTGCACTTCGAGGGCGACCGCAACTCCCGCCTGCGGTTGGTGCGCGCGATAAAGAACCGGTTCGGCCCGGTGGACGAGGTCGGCTGCTTCGACCTGCACGAAGGCGGGATCACCGGCATCACGGACCCGAGCGGCATGTTCCTGTCACGGCACCGCGAGCCGGTGCCCGGCACCTGCGTCACTGTCACGATCGAGGGCACCCGGCCGTTCCCGGCCGAGCTGCAGGCCCTCGTCGGCCCGACCGAGGCGCCGCAGCCGCGGCGCACGTCGTCCGGACTGGACCCCTACCGCGTGGCGTTGGTGCTCGCGGTCATGGAGCGGCGGCTACGGGCCAGCGTCAGCAAGTGCGACGTGTTCACCGCGACGGTCGGCGGCATCAGGCTGACCGACCCGGCGGTCGATCTCGCACTCATGCTGTCGGTGGTGAGCGCCTTCGGCGACACCCCGCTGCCCGCCGGGCTCGTCGTGCTCGGCGAGGTCGGGCTGGCGGGCGAGCTGCGCCAGGTGCGCGAGGTGCGGCGGCGGCTGGCGGAGGCGGCCCGGCTCGGTTTCACCCGGGCCATCGTCCCCACAGGGTCACTGGACGACGAGAACGACTCGCTGGAGGCCTCGCCTCAGCGCCGCGGCAACGGGGTCACGCGTGGCAACCTGGTCGCCCTGCGGCCCTCCGTCGGGCGGACCACGGCCTTCGCACCCGGCTTCGAGGTCACCGAGGTGGACAACGTCTGGGACGCCCTCTCCCACGTCAAGTGAAGCAGCCGTATCAACCGGCCCTGTGAAGCAGGTTGAAAAACTGGTACGTCAGTAAACTGGCGGGATATCCGATCGCAGGGGAGAGGGTGCTGGACACAGACAAGGGATCGGACGACCGCAGGCGGGCCGTGCTGGCCGCGGTCGCGCCGGGCACCGCGCTGCGCGACGGCCTGGAGCGCGTCCTGCGCGGCCACACCGGCGGTCTGATCGTCCTGGGGCACGACCGCGTGGTTGAGCAGATCTGCACCGGCGGTTTCACGCTCGATGTCGATTTCTCGGCCACCCGGCTACGGGAACTGGCCAAAATGGACGGCGCGATCGTGCTCGACAACGCCGGCTCGCGGATCGTCCGGGCCGCCGTGCATCTCGTGCCGGATCCGACCATTCTCACGGAGGAGTCCGGCACGCGGCACCGCACCGCCCAGCGGGTGGCCAAGCAGACCTCGCTGCCCGTCATCGCCATCAGCAAGTCGATGCGGATCATCGCGCTCTACCTGGACGGAACGCGATACGTACTGGAGGAGTCGGCGGCGATCCTCTCGAAGGCCAACCAGGCCCTGGCCACCTTGGAGCGCTACAAGAAGCGACTCGACGAGGTGTCGGGCACCCTGTCGGCTCTGGAGATAGAGGACCTCGTCACGGTCCGGGACGTGGCCGTGGTGATCCAGCGGCTGGAGATGGTCCGCCGGATCGCCGGGGAGATCGAAGAGTACGTCGTCGAGCTCGGCACCGACGGCCGGCTGCTGTCACTCCAACTCGAGGAACTCGTCGCCGGAGTGGACACCGACCGCGAGCAGATGGTCCGCGACTATCTCCCGGGCCCGCCCTTAGGCCCACCTGACTCAGCGGACCCGTCGAACCCAGCGAGTTCGGCGGTTTCACACACCACGCGGGACCCCTCCGTCCGACGTCCCCGGCGTTTCACCGACGCGATGCACGAGTTGGACGAACTGTCCTCGGGCGACCTGCTCGATCTGGTGAAGGTCGCCCATGTGCTCGGGCACTCGGGAGCGGGCACGCTGGACACGCCGGTAAGCCCGCGGGGTTTCCGGCTGCTCACCAAGGTGCCGAGGCTCCCCCGCGCGATCGTCGACCGACTCGTCGACCACTTCGGAGGGCTGCAGAAGCTCCTCGCCGCCAGCACCGACGACCTGCAGGCCGTAGGGGGCGTCGGCGAGGCCCGGGCGCGCAACGTCCGAGAGGGGCTGTCCCGCCTCGCCGAGTCATCCATCCTCGATCGCTACCTCTAGTGCCCCGTCCTTCAGGTCCTGCGGACAGGTCGCGCGAGTCTTCAGCGCAGGTGGAAGACGACCTTCGGGCTCTTGAGTTGGCCGGCGTGCACGCTCGCGACGTACGTACCGGGCTCGGCGACCGGGCGCTTGCCAGAGCAGACGGTCCCCGAGCGGTGGCGGTCCCAGGTGATCGTGCGGACGTACGGGATGCCGCGCTCCAGCGTCTGCCGGTCGACGCCCTTGCCCGCCACGCAGTCGGCGGTCGACCAGATCCGCTGCCCACCCGACGTCACGCGCATCTCCAGCGTCCGCGGCCCCACATCGACCGTGCACTCGACATGTCCGGTGCTCACCAAGGTCAGGAGGAAGGTGGGCGGCGCGTCTCCGGCGTACACCTCCTGACCGGCCCGCAGGGCGATCACCAGGTCCTTGGGGTCGCAGGGATCGCCGGGCCGCCGTGGCTTGGCCGGCTTGGACGGCTTGGACGACGGGGACGGCGAAGCGGACGGAGACGGGCCACCCTGCGGGGTGGGCGGGGCGGCGGCGCTCGGCGAGGAACTCCCCGACGCGAGGCTGGAAGGCAGCGAGACGACCATCGGGTCGGAGGCTCCCGGCGTGGCTCTGACGCCACCCGCCTTGTCACCCGGCTTGCCGGAGGCGCTCGTGCAGGCCCATGCCACCACCGCAACGACGACGAGCATGCCCGTGAGCACCGACACCCTCCGGCGCCAGTAGACGTCCGCCCCCTCGACACCGATATCACCACGGAACGTGTCCGGATCCATACACACAGTATGGTGAGCCCTATCCTCCCGAGGGGAACGGCTCGCCCAGACCGGAAGGTCCGATGGTGAAAGTTTGGTGGATAGGGTCGGATCGTGGCCGTCTCGCTTCGTGAACCGATCCTCCAGTGGTACGCCGAGCACAACCGGGACCTGCCGTGGCGGCGTCCCGACGCGACCCCCTGGGGCATTCTGGTCAGCGAGATCATGCTGCAGCAGACGCCGGTGTCGCGGGTGCTGCCCATCTGGACGGACTGGATGGCGCGCTGGCCGGCCCCGGAGGCGCTCGCCGAGGCGTCCCCGGGCGAAGCCGTACGCCACTGGGGACGCCTCGGCTACCCGCGGCGGGCGCTGAACCTGCACGCGTGTGCCAGGGCCATCACGGCAGAGCACGGCGGGCGGGTGCCGGCGACGTACGACGAGCTTCGCGCGCTGCCGGGGATCGGAGACTACACGGCGGCCGCGGTGGCGAGTTTCGCCTACGGCGGCAGCCACGCCGTCCTGGACACCAACGTCCGCCGCGTGCTGGCCCGAGCCGTACGGGGCGAGGAGCACCCGCCCAAGACGACGACGGCCACCGAACGCCGACTCGCGGAGTCCCTGATCCCGCCGGTCGGCGCGCCACGGTGGGCAGTCTCGATCATGGAGCTGGGCGCCCTCGTCTGCACGGCCCGCGCTCCGAGGTGCGAGCGCTGCCCCGTCGCGTCACAGTGCGCGTGGCGGTCGGCCGGCCGGCCCGCCGGCCCGGTACGGCGCGGCCAGACCTACGCGGGGACCGACCGGCAGTGCCGGGGACGCCTGCTGGCCGTCCTGAGGGACGCACCCGGGCCCGTGCCCAAGAAGGCCCTGGACGCGGTCTGGGCCGACCACGTCCAGCGCGAGCGGGCGCTGGACGGCCTGCTGGACGACGGCCTGGCCGAGGTGCTTCCCGACGGCACCTACCGGCTCCCCGTCTGACCGGCAGAGCCAATCAGCCGAGCCCGACGCAGGGGCCCCGGCGGGTGGGTCCGCCGCCTGATCCGGATGACTGCGAGGTGCCGGATCAGGCGGCAAGCTTGAGGCCGAGCGCGGTGAGGTGGTTGCGGGTCCAGTCGAGCTCGTCGGCGAGCCGGGCCACCAGCGCGGCCGGGCCCTTCGCCTTCGGAGCCGTACCGTGATGCGCCTCCACCTCGACGTGCGCGGTGCCGTTCACCGCGCCGGACAGGATCGCGTTGAGAGTTTCCTGGAGCACCGGCTGCGTGCTGGGGATCTCCTGTCCGTGATCGTGCACGTGACCCAGCTTCACCACGGGAGCACCCGCCTGAGCCAGGCCCCGGAGCGCGGCGCCCCGCTCCTCCGCGCCGCCGGACAGGTGGCAGGCGTCCAGACACACCCCGAGATGCTCGGAGTCGATGTCGCATGCACGCTCCAGCGCCTGCTCCGTCGTCTCCAGCACACAGCCCGGCCACGGCTCGAACCCGACCCGGATGGTCTTGCCGGTCACGCTGTAGAGCCCGCGCAGTTCACGCGACAGCCGCTCCAGGCGCCGTGAAGCTATGTCGTGAAGATCGACGGGCCAATCCCGACGCCAGCCGATCGGAATCGTCGAGATGCTGCCGAAGCGGACGTCATCGGGCAGCAGGAACGCGAGGATCTTCGCCAGCGCCATCGTGTAGCGGTAGCGCTCGGGCTTGGCCCAGTCCGGACCCGGCACCTCCTGGTTTCGGCCGCCGGTGCCGTTGAGGCTGACCACCTCCAGGCCCCGCTCCTCGAGAGACCGGCGCAGCCGTACGAGCTCTATGCGGTCGGCGATGAGATGGTCGGCGACGGGCGGCGCCAGCCACAGGCCGATGCCGAGCCGGTCGACACCCAACTTCCGGCGCACCGGCACCGCGTAGCGGGTCAGGTGGGCGATCAGGTTCTCCAGGTCCTCCGCCGGGTGCACTCCCGTGTTGTAGGCCAGGTGAACGAGCGTCCCGTCCTCATGCAACAGGCGCATAAGGTACCTCCCAGGCGTTGTGCGCTTCGTATCGCCGGCTCACGCACTCGCTGTTCGCGGCGTGATGCCGGGTTGATCCTCCTGACGCCGGGACCTGGCCCGGCTCCGGTCGAGCCTCCCCCGCTTGCTCGGGTATCGCGTCCGCCGCTGAGTGGATTCGTCACTACACCGCCGGGATGACACAGGAACGATCCGACGACCCCTCCCTGGTCCTGACGGGCGGCGTTCCGGCATTCCGACTACGTCTCCGCGATTCTCTACAGAGTGTAGTACTACATCCAGTGGCGCGAAACCGGAACCCTGCGATGCGATGGGACCGGAACGAACAAGAGGGGCGCCCCCCGGGATACGGGGGGCGCCCCTCTTTGTCTTCGGCCGCTGCCGACTCAGTGCCGACTCAATGCCGGTCCAGTGCCGGCTCAGGACTCGATCAGGGACAGATCACTGCTGGATCGGCTCCGCGATGGAGGCGGCGGAGTCCGGCACCTGCGGAGCCTTCGCCTCGCCGACGAAGGTGAACTTGGCGTTGTCGCCTTCGCCCTCGATGTCGACCTTGACGACCTGACCAGGACGCAGCTCGCCGTACAGGATCTTCTCGGACAGGATGTCCTCCAGCTCGCGCTGGATCGTCCGGCGCAGCGGACGGGCACCCATGACCGGGTCGTACCCGCGATCGGCCAGCAGTTGCTTGGCGGGCTGAGTGAGCGACAGACCCATGTCGCGGTCCCTGAGCCGCTCGTCCACCTGGGCGAGCATCAGGTCCACGATCTGGATGATCTCCTTAGGCGTGAGCTGGTGGAAGACCACGATGTCGTCGACGCGGTTGAGGAACTCCGGCCGGAAGTGCTGCTTGAGCTCCTCCTGAACCTTCGACTTCATCCGGTCGTAGTTCGACTCGGCGTCGTTGGCCTTCGCGAAGCCCACCCCGATGCCCTTGGAGATGTCCCGGGTGCCGAGGTTGGTCGTCATGATGATGACGGTGTTCTTGAAGTCCACCACCCGGCCCTGGGCGTCGGTCAGGCGACCGTCCTCCAGGATCTGCAGCAGCGAGTTGAAGATGTCCGGGTGGGCCTTCTCGATCTCGTCGAACAGGACCACGGAGAACGGCTTGCGCCGCACCTTCTCGGTCAGCTGGCCACCCTCTTCGTACCCGACGTAGCCGGGCGGGGAGCCGAACAGCCGCGAAACGGTGTGCTTCTCCATGAACTCGGACATGTCCAGCATGATCAGCGCGCCCTCGTCCCCGAACAGGAACTCGGCGAGCGCCTTGGACAGCTCCGTCTTACCGACACCGGACGGGCCGGCGAAGATGAATGAGCCACCGGGACGGCGCGGGTCCTTCAGTCCGGCCCTGGTCCGGCGAATGGACCGGGACAGCCCCTTGATGGCGTCGTCCTGGCCGATGATCCGCTTGTGGAGCTCGTCCTCCATCCGGAGCAGCCGCTGCGACTCCTCCTCGGTCAGCTTGAAGACCGGGATGCCGGTGGCCGTCGCCAGCACCTCGGCGATCAGCTCCTCGGTGACCTCGGCGACGACGTCCATGTCGCCGGCCTTCCACTCCTTCTCGCGGCGTTCCCGCTTGAGCTGGAGCTGCTTTTCCTGGTCGCGCAGCGCGGCGGCCTTCTCGAAGTCCTGCGCGTCGATCGCGGACTCCTTCTCACGCCGCACGTTGGCGATCTTCTCGTCGTACTCGCGCAGGTCCGGCGGCGCGGTCATGCGGCGGATCCGCATGCGGGAGCCGGCCTCGTCGATAAGGTCGATCGCCTTGTCCGGCAGGAACCGGTCGCTGATGTACCGGTCGGCGAGCTGCGCGGCGGCGACCAGCGCGCCGTCGGTGATGGACACCCTGTGGTGTGCCTCGTAGCGGTCCCGCAGCCCCTTGAGAATCTCGATCGTATGGCTGAGGCTGGGCTCGGCCACCTGGATCGGCTGGAAGCGCCGCTCCAGTGCGGCGTCCTTCTCCAGGTGCTTGCGGTACTCGTCCAGCGTCGTCGCACCGATGGTCTGCAGCTCACCGCGGGCCAGCATGGGCTTGAGGATGCTGGCCGCGTCGATCGCGCCCTCGGCGGCGCCCGCGCCCACCAACGTGTGCAGCTCGTCGATGAACAGGATGATGTCGCCGCGGGTGCGGATCTCCTTCAGCACCTTCTTCAGGCGCTCTTCGAAGTCACCGCGATAGCGGGAACCGGCGACCAGCGCGCCCAGGTCGAGGGTGTAGAGCTGCTTGTCCTTCAGCGTCTCGGGCACCTCACCCTTGACGATCTTCTGGGACAGGCCCTCGACGACGGCGGTCTTGCCGACCCCGGGCTCGCCCACGAGCACCGGGTTGTTCTTGGTCCTCCGGGAGAGGACCTGCATGACCCGCTCGATCTCCTTCTCCCGGCCGATCACCGGGTCGAGCTTGCCCTCGCGGGCGGCCTGAGTCAGGTTGCGGCCGAACTGGTCCAGCACAAGAGATGTCGAGGGAGCGGACTCCTGCGGCCCCCCGGCCGCCGCCGGCTCCTTGCCCTGGTAACCGTGAAGCAGCTGAATGACCTGCTGCCGCACCCGGTTGAGGTCGGCCCCAAGCTTCACCAGCACCTGGGCGGCGACGCCCTCACCCTCACGGATCAAACCGAGCAGGATGTGCTCCGTGCCGATGTAGTTGTGACCGAGCTGCAAGGCCTCTCGGAGCGACAGCTCAAGGACCTTCTTGGCGCGCGGGGTGAAGGGAATGTGCCCCGACGGCGCCGACTGGCCCTGGCCGATGATCTCCTCGACCTGCTGGCGCACACCCTCAAGACTGATGCCCAGGCTCTCCAGAGCCTTGGCGGCAACGCCCTCACCCTCATGGATCAAGCCCAGAAGAATGTGCTCAGTACCGATGTAGTTGTGATTGAGCATCCGGGCTTCTTCTTGAGCCAGGACGACAACCCGCCGCGCACGGTCGGTGAACCTTTCGAACATCTCGTCGCTCCTCACAGAGCGGTCAGGCGAGCGCGGGAGGTCCGGCCCGTCGTTCCGCATGGTAGCCCCGACCCAGCGACCGCTCCTCTGGTTGAAGGGTTCCCCGAGAGCAGGGCGTTCACGCTCTATCCAACCCCCTGCCGGGCGTGACATGTTCCCGGTACGCCGCAAGCGAACGAGGTTTTAGGGGGAGAGACATGATCTCTCCACATGCAGAATCGTGCGGTTATCCCGGTCGTCAGAACATCCGACGACCGACATAACCGCACGATCAAGGGCGTAGTTAGTGCGCCGCGTCGTACGCGTCGACGATCGACTGTGCGATGCGGCCACGCTCACTTACAGGGTGACCATGTCCCTTCGCCCAGGCGCGGATCTCGGCGCTCTTCTCACGGGACATCGCCCGCTGGCCGGCGCCGCCGCGGCGGCGACCGCGAGGCTGAGCGACCTCCGCACGTCGGGCGCTGCCGACGAATGGCGACAGGGCGTCGCGCAGCCGCTTGGCGTTGCCGTCGCTCAGGTCAATCTCATATGACGTGCCGTCAAGCGCGAAGGTGACCGTCTCATTGGCCTCGCCACCATCGAGATCGTCGATGAGAATCACCTGCGTATGCTTGGCCATCCGGCAATCCTTTCGCAGAGCATAGTTTGTTTCGTCAGCCAAACATATACCCGGATTCCCCGTTTGACAATTCACCTATGCGGATTCTCGGCAACTTCTGTGTCCGGTGGGTTCTCACGGGGCTCTCGCGCCGCCCGCAGCCCCGCCGCGTCGGAACGCACCAACTTTACGATGCCGTACACGACGGCTCCGGCGACGACCGCGGAAGGTATCAAGGCGGACAATACCTCTGTCATTCTGCCTCACTCGTGCCGGGGGTGTCTTACGGCACCCGTCTGGAATTCGGGGGACGGGTCCGGGTCCCCCGGCGCCTTCTGGGGCGGTCGCGGAGAGCGATCTCAGGGAGTGTTCAGCAAATCAAGTCCCGTGCGCGGGCCCCGGATGTCGCCCACCACAGGCTCCTCCTCCACCTCGCGGCGATCCATCCGGATCCTCGCTCGCACCGGTCGGCATTCGTCAAACACTCCCGGCACCGCCGGAGACCACGTACGCCCATCCAGCCTACCCGTGATGCCGAAGGTAATCTCCGTCTCTCCAGCCGTCTTACCGGATGCACTCGAAATCGTACCCAGAATGTCCAGTGGGAGGAACCGCCGAAGCCACGTCCACAGTTGACGTCCACAGTTTCGGACAGGTTCCGGGTCCGGCGGGCGGGGAGCGAGCCGACACCGGCAGGCCGTCAACCTGGCATCCAGCACATCCGCACAACATCCGCACAGCGTTCATCCAGCCGTCGCCCAGCGTTCGTCCAGTGTCTGGCGGTCCGTCGGCATCGGGCCGGCCCGCCGTCATGTGGTGCTCGCACAATGCCTTCTTCGCAATCCCACCCGATGAAGGCGCTGGTCAGTCCCCGATCGGCCACTGTGCCGACGACGGCCGGCAGGTAAAGGGGGACCTGCGCACACCGACCGTCAGCCAGAGGCAGGGGATGCAGCGGAACGACAAATCACCCGGTGGTCTCGCAAAAGCTCGTGAACATCGACCGATGACCCGCCCAGCCCGCTTTCGCGATCTCACACAAACTCGCCTGTGACCCAGTTCACCTGCGACTTCGATTTACGCGATCTTGTGGTGGGAGACCGTCGGGGACCTTGGCCGCGACCAACGGCCTTGAATACCGGTTTCCGCAAGATCGCGGAGTCCGAGGCGCGCGGACGGGCAGGGCATCGACGCCTTTTCAAGATCGTAAGGAATGAAAACCCGACCGTCCAAGCGGTTCTTCAGTCTTCTTCCGGGAGATCGACAGGCGATGACCGAAGATCAGATTGTGACCGCCCCGAAAATCGGGTCGGCACGACAGAAGGCGAGGGCGCCGATGATTCGAGCGGTCCAAACGGGTCGCCATTCGGCGACCGGCGCCACCGCGTAGGGCAACCGGCGGTGAGCCGGCCTGGGTGACCATATGGATTCGGGGTCATGGTTTCGGGGTCATGGTTTCGGCGCCAGGGTTTCGGCACCATGGATTCGAGGCCGCAGCGGAGCAGACGGACCTTGCCGCACCTCTCAGGATCCACTCCGGTGCAAGCGACCTACATGCGTCGGCCAAGCATCCCACGGTTTAGACCCTCCTGTTACGGGTTTTCCGCGATGCAGGCACCTGGGCCGCTTCCTGTGACGAAGGTACGAAAAACGGGGCCGATGGTTCGCTCCATCGACCCCGTTTTATGGCACTACTTGACCTTGACCACCAAGGTGCCCGCCGCCTTGTCGTGCAGAGCCTGCTGCAGAGGCCTGTCCCAAAGCAGCCAGAGCACGTTCAGGAGGGCGAAGATGCCGAGCAGCCAACCGACAATGGGAATCCAACGCAGCAACTGCGGTCCGTACAGCACGCCGGCACGCTTGACCGCGACGTCCTGCGACAGGCCGGCCTCGTTGAGAGTGCCGCCGACCGGGACCACCTTGATGCCCATAGCGATCTTCCCGAACGTCTGCCCCCGCATCTTCAACATCAGGAACTCGTAAGCGATCATGATCACGCCGCTGACGATCCCGATGAGCATCGCGGCGAGGAAGGCACCGCTTGGTTCGATGCGCACGCCGGTACGGAGGTTGTAGCTGCCCTGGGTGACCACGATCGCCGTGATGACGGCCGAGATGATGAAGAACGGAATACCGACGATGACGCCGTCGATGAGCCTCGCCACCAGGCGCTGCCACCACTCCGCGAGCGGAGCCGGGGCGCCCGGCGGGATCGCGGCGCCGTACGGCTGACCGTAGGCCGGTTGCTGGCCGTATCCGGGCTGGCCGTACTGCTGCTGGCCATATCCCTGCTGCTGCCCGTACTGCTGCTGCCCATACTGTTGGTCGCCGTACTGCGACTGCCCGTACCCCGGCTGCTGGCCTTGGCCGTAGCCAGGGGACTGCTGGCTGTACTGCTGTTGGCCGTATCCGGGCTGCTGGCCATAGTCAGGGGCCTGCTGGCCATATTGCTGCTGACCGTATTGCTGCTGACCGTATTGCTGTTGGCCATGGCCCGGCTGGCCGTACGGCTGCTGCCCGGGCTGAGACTGTCCGTAGCCGGAGGCCTGCTGACCGTATTCGGGCTGCTGACCGTAGCCGGCGGCCTGCTGGCCATATTGCTGTTGGCCGTAGCCCTGCTGGCCGTACGGCTGCTGACCGTAGGCCTGCTGACCGTGCTGTTGGGGCCCGGTCTGCTGCCCGGGCTGCGGCTGACCGTAGCCCTGCTGGCCATAGCTCTGCTGGCCGTACGGCTGCTCGTGTCCCTGGGGCTGCTGCGAACCCGCCTGCTGGTCCGGGTTCAGATAGTTGACGACCGTGGCCTCGGGGTCGAATTCCTGCGCCCGCCTGTCCGCGTCGGCACCGCGGCCGGAAGGCGCTGGCGTACCATCCGAATCGCCCTGCGGATACGGTGGCTGTCCTGTGCTCACCGTGTCACCTCGTTTCAGATACGCATGCGCCCGCGTCTCAGGCTCCATGCTGATATCGCCCAAAGTAGCGACCGGCGTAACAACAGTCACCTTTACCCTGAGTTTGCTATAACGTCATCCACCTTAAGATTACCCAGGGTAGAGGTGCAACAGCATGCGGGTGTTACCGAGGGTGTTGGGCTTGACGTGCTCCAGATCCAGGAACTCCGCGACTCCCTCGTCGTACGAGGCGAGCAGCTCGGCGTAGACCTCGGGCGACACCGGCGTGCCCTGGATCGGCACGAACCCGTGCCGGCCGAAGAACTCCACCTCGAACGTGAGGCAGAAGACCCGGCGGACTCCCAGCTCGCGCGCGGTCCTGATGAGCGCCGCGACGATCCGGTGACCGACGCCCCGGCCCCGCGTCTCGGGGTCGACGGCGAGGGTGCGGATCTCGGCCAGGTCCTCCCAGAGCACGTGCAGGGCGCCACAGCCGATGACCCGTCCGTCGGACTCCGCGACCCAGAACTCCTGGATGTCCTCAAAGAGCGTGACCGTGCTCTTCTCCAGCAGGCGCGGCCCAGCTCCGGAGTACGCGTCGACGAGGCGACGGATCACGCGCACATCAGGTGTCCTGGCGCGGCGCACGACCAGGGCTGGTGGTCCGGACTCGGCTGACGTCTCCTCGGCGACCTGCTCCATGAGCCGTCAGCGTAGTCGCGCCCGCGACGCGCGGATTACGTGTCCTGCCATGGCACCGAGGGCGTGAACCTCCGCGACAGAAAGTCGTGGCGGAATTACGGAGCGTCGACCGCTCAGATCCTTGACGTCGTATCCGGATTTTCCCGGACTTCGACGTCCGCCATGGCCCCGAAGTGTGATCTTACTCGGCGAGTAAAGGCAGGTTGATAGGGACGCGTGCCATCCGAGACCGTGACACGACCGTGATCATTCAGTTGTGAAATCTAGACGAGATCGGGAGTTCTGGTTGAGCGGGAACCTCAGGGTGCACTATCGTCCAGCGACGATGCCGAATCTTCAACGCACCGGGTGTGGAGGGGAGCCGGGGACCCAACTGTACGAATCGGCAAGCGGTCCGGCTCGACGCCGACTGCTGCTCGATAACGGGGTGAATCCGAAAGGTAGGGCTACTCCGGCCCGAACCCGTCAGCTAACCCGGTAGGCGTCAAGCAGTGCCGTACGGACACGCCCGGCCAACGGCGGCCACAGGGAGCAGTCCTCGCGCGGCACCATCGAGGAGAGGAGCTTGGAACCGCATGCGTGGAGGACGGCCCGCGGGCAGGCACGCCCGCGCCAGAAAGGCCGGACCCGGGAACATCCGCCGGTTGGCCCTCGTGACGGTCGCGCTGATCACGATCACCTTCGGCGCCCCCGTGGGGGCCGCCACGGCCGAGCCGAAGCCGAGCCTCAAGAAGCTCGCAGCCGAGGTGGAGCGCCTCTACGAGGAGATCGAGAGCCTCACCGAGCAGTACAACGGTGAGCGTATCCGGCTCAAGGCCGCCCAGCGCTCCGCCGCCATCGCCCAGAAGAACCTCGCCAAGAGCGAGTCCGAGCTGGCCGTCCGCCGCCAGAAGGCGAGCGCGCTCGCGCAGAACTCCTACATGAACGGCGGCATCGGCTCACTCTTCCCCATGGTCGGCTCGACCGACCCCGAGACCTACCTCGACCAGGCCTCCACCACCTATGCCCTGCAGATGCAGCAGGGTCAGGAGGTCACCGAGGTCACCAACGTGATGAAGGCCGCCGAACGGGCCAAGGCCGGCGCCGCCGCCCGCCAGGCCGAGGTGAAGAAGCTGCTGAGCAGCCTCGAAACCCGCAAGGACAAGATCAGGACTCTGATCAAGAAGACCGAGAGCAGCCTCTACAGCCAGGTCGCGGGGAGCATCGGCGGCCGGGCGACCCGGATCTCGTTCCCCATCGTCGGCGACGGCAAGGCGTCCGAGGCGGCCCGCTGGGCGCTGACCCAGCAACTGAGGCCCTATGTCTGGGGCGCGGACGGGCCCACGTCGTACGACTGTTCAGGCCTCGTCATGGCGGCCTACCAGCGAGTCGGGATCAGCCTCCCGCACTACACCGGCGACCAGTGGACCGCCGGCACGCACATCGACCGCGAAGACATGCGCCCGGGCGACCTCGTGTTCTTCTACTCCGACCTCCATCACGTCGGCATCTACATCGGCGGCGGCTACATGGTCCACGCACCGCGCACCGGGGATGTCGTACGCGTCGCGAAGATCACCGGTCGGCCGTTCGCCGGAGCCGTACGGATCGCGGACTGAGCGCCCACGCGGGCCGTCCCGGGCTGAGCAGCCCCGACGGCTTCGACGCGGCCCCGGCAGGCTGACCATCACGACCCGATTCGCCGGGACATCGGCCGGGAACCGACAATGAATACCGGAGTGTGCTCCGCGCGCTCCGAATTCCCAGCCGTTTCGCTCTCGCGAGAGGAGCGACGATGACGACGGTCTTCGTACTGTGGGGCGGCGGCAGCGTGGGAGCGGCCCAGGTGGGCATGTTGCGCGCGCTGACGGCTCGCGGAGTGCGCGCCGACATGGTGGTGGGCGCCTCAGTGGGCGCGCTCAACGGCGCGTACTACGCGGCGCGCCCCGACGCCGAGGGAGTCGAGGATCTCGCACGCCTGTGGCTCTCGGTCAGCGGCCATGACGTGTACCCGCTCAGCAGCCGGGACGCGCTGCGCACCCTGGTGGACAGCCTTCCCTTCCACCCGTTGCGGGGCGCGCTGCAGGCGTTCGGCACGCTGAACTACACCTTCCCTTTCAACCCGCTGACGTTCGTCGGCGGACTGCTCGGCGGTCGCAACCACCTGTTCGACAACCACTCGCTGCGCCGGTTCCTGGAGCGCATCCTCCCGATCGAGGACCTGGAGGACGCCCGGCTCCCGCTGTCGGTGCTGACCACCGACGTCCTCAGCGGCCAGGCCGTCCTGCTCTCTCGCGGACCGGCGCTGCCCGCACTGCTGGCCAGCACCGCGATGCCCGCGATCTATCCCAACGTGCGGATCGGCGACCGGGTGCTGATGGACGGCGGCGTGGCCGACCGGACGGTCCTGGATCACGCCGTCAACGCGGGGGCCGACGAGGTCTATGTGCTCTCCGCCGGCTTCTCCTGCCCGCTGCCGGAGCCGCCGTCCACCGTGATCGCCATGGCCCTGCATGGCTTCAATCTGCTCAGCGAACTGCGGATCAGCGCCTCCATCAGACGCAACCAGGACCGCACGGCGATACACGTGCTCCCGCCGCTGTACCCGGTCGAGGTGCTGCCGATAGATTTCCGCCAGACGGCCGGGCTGATCGAGCGGGCCACCGAGTCGACCCTGCACTGGCTCGAGCGTCACGAACCGAAGCCGGGTCTGGCGCGGCCCCTCTACGACTCCGTGGCGGACGATGGCCCCTCGGCGCGCACCGCGCCTGTTCCCTCAAGGGATGCGCGCACGCCGCTGACGGCCGACTAGAGCGTGTTTCGGTCGATCAGATCAGCCGACGGCGGGCCGCCCACGCGACCGCCTCGATCGCGGTCTCCACGCCGATCCTGTCGCAGATGCCGCGCAGGCGCCGCCGTACGGTCCGACCGCTCACGTCGAGGCGGCGCCCCACCCGGTCAGCGCTGACGCCCTTGGCCAGCTCGGCGAGAAGCAGCAGATCGTCGTCGGTGAGATCGGCACGGTCAAGGTCCGGGGCGGGATCGTCATCCAGCGCTGACGAGCTGGAGACGACGTCGGGAAACCCCATCGTCTGTCCCTCCCCACGGCGACGAACGGCCGAACCCATCCTCCAGGGAAGGTAAACATCTCCCACCAGAGTCGTCAAGTGTCGGGGTGGGACTCCGCACTTCTCCGTAACACGGATCTCAGGAGGTGTTGCGGGCATAGACCAGGCGGAGTCCGATCAGCGTGAGCCACGGCTCGTGTACGTCGATCGTGCGGGCCTCCCCGACGATCAGCGGGGCACCGGTGCCGGTGGCCACCACCGTGACGTCGTCGGGATCGGCGGCCAACTCCGCCGTCATCCGGTCCACGATGCCGTCGACCAGCCCGGCGAAGCCGTAGATTATGCCGGACTGCACCGCCTCCACCGTGTTCTTCGCGATGACCGACCTGGGGCGGATCAACTCGACCTTGTGAAGCTGCGCACCGGCCTCGGCGAGCGCGTCCACCGAGATCTCCAGGCCGGGGGCCGTGACGGCGCCGACGTACTCTCCCCGGCCCGAGACCGCGTCGAACGACGTCGCCGTGCCGAAGTCCACGATCACGCACGGCCCGCCGTACAGGGTGGTGGCGGCGAGCGCGTTGACGATGCGGTCGCTGCCGACCTCCTTGGGGTTGTCCATCCGCACCGGGACGCCGGTGCGGACGCCCGGCTCGACGACCACGGTCGTGACATCCCCGAAGTAGCGCCGGGACATCTCTCGCATCTCGTTCAGCACCGACGGAACCGTCGAGCAGATCGCGATGCCGCCGATGTCGGCGTCCTTGAGGATCGGCGACTGCCCGAGCAGGCCCTGCAGCACGACCGCTATCTCGTCCGCCGTGCGGCGGGGATCGGTCGCGATCCGCCAGTGCTCGATCACCTCTTCACCCTCGAACAGGCCAAGCACCGTATGGGTGTTGCTGACGTCGATGGTGAGCAGCATTCCCCGATTATGCACTAGGCCGTGTCCCTTGGATCTTATGCCTGCTGCGGTCGCCTACGGCAAGATCCGCAGGGCACTCCTCATAAAGATCCAGACCGATGTCGAGAGCCGGTGCCGAATGGGTCAGCGCACCGACCGCCAGGTAGTCGACCCCGGTCTCGGCCACCGCCCGCGCCGTGTCCAGGGTGAGCCCGCCGCTCGACTCCAGCCGCGCCCGCCCGTTCACCAGGCGTACGGCCTCGGCGAGTTGCTCCACGGTGAAGTTGTCGAGCAGGATCTCGTCCGCCCCCTCGGCCAGAACGGGCTCGATCTGGTCGATCCGGTCGACCTCCACCTCGATCGGCAGGCCGGGGAAGGCCTGCCGTACGGCACGGAACGCGGCGGCGACCCCGCCGGCGGCCACGACGTGATTGTCCTTGATCAGCGCGGCGTCGTAGAGGCCCATGCGATGGTTGACCCCACCACCGCGGCGCACCGCGTACTTCTCCAGCGCGCGCAGCCCGGGCAGTGTCTTGCGGCTGTCACGGATGCGGGCCCCGGTGCCGTCCACCGCGTCCACCCAGCGCCGGGTGAGGGTTGCGACCCCCGACAGGTGGGTGAGGAAGTTCAGCGCGGTCCGCTCCAGCGTGAGCAGGCCGGCCACCGGACCGCGCACCGTCATGAGGACGTCGCCGGGAGCGACCCGATCGCCGTCGGCCACGTGCCGTTCGATCGTCACCGGCTCGGCGGCCCTGCGGAAGCCTGGGTCGGCGTGACGGAAGCCTGAGTCGGCACAGCGGAAGACGGCCTCGACGACCGGCAGACCGGCCACCACGCCCTCCTTGCGCGCGACCACGTCGGCCACCGCCGTCTGCCCGGCCGGGATGGTGGCGGCCGAGGTCACGTCCTGGCCGCCCGCGAGGTCCTCGGCGAGCGCGGTGCGCACGAGGCGGAGCAGCCCGTCCGGGTCGATGCCGAGCCCGGCGAGCTCGGCCCAGAGCGGGTCCTCCCGCTCCAGCTGTGCCTGCTGCTCCGGTCGCAGTGCTTGCTCCGGTTGCTCGGCGTGGGGCGCGTGCCGCATGGTCAGTCCTTTCGCTCCCAGGGCGATGTCGATGTGCGCCCGCCAACGGTCGTCGTCGCGGTCGGGGTGATCCTCACGCCAGTGCGAGCCACGGGTCTCCTCACGGCCCGCGGCGGCGGCCACCAGGGCGGACGCCACCGTCAGGAGATTGGTCGCCTCCCACGACTCGGTGCACGGCTCGACCGCGACGGGCGTCCACCTGGCGTCCCCGAGTGCGCGGGCCACCTCGGCGAGGCTGCCCGCACTGCGCAACACGCCGGCCCCGCGGCTCATGTGGCTCTGGATCCTGGCACGGGTACGCGGATCAACCAGCCCGTCGGGGCGGTCATCATGCTCGCCCGGCTCGGCCGGCTCGGCCGAATCCCGGCCGCCCGGGTCACGTGCCGCCAGGTCGCAGGCGATGCGCTCGGCGAAGACGAGCCCCTCCAGCAGGGAGTTGGAGGCGAGCCGGTTCGCGCCGTGTACGCCGGTGCAGGCGACCTCTCCGCAGGCGTACAGCCCGGGAACGCTGGTGCGGCCGGACAGGTCGGTCCGCACGCCGCCGCTCGCGTAGTGGGCCGCGGGCGCCACCGGGATCGGCTGTGTGACCGGATCGATTCCGTGCTCGCGGCAGACCGCCAGGATCGTGGGGAACCTGGCCCGCCACTTCTCCTCGCCGAAGTGGCGGGCGTCCAAATAGACGTGATCGACGCCGGTCTCGCGCATCTTCCTGGTGATGGCCTTGGCCACCACGTCACGTGGTGCGAGATCGGCCAGTTCGTGGACGCCGTGCATGAACCGATCGCCGGACGCGTCCACGAGCACCGCGCCCTCGCCCCTGACCGCCTCGGAGACGAGGGGCTGCTGGCCCGTCGAACCCTCGCCGAGCCACAGCACGGTCGGGTGGAACTGCACGAACTCCAGATCGCGTACCACAGCTCCGGCCCGGAGGGCGAGCGCGACGCCGTCGCCGGTGGAGACGGGCGGGTTCGTCGTCGCGGCGTAGATCTGGCCCATGCCGCCGCTGGCCAGGATCACGGCCCCGGTGCGCACCGCGCCCACGCCGTCCCTGGCGCCCTCACCCATGACGTGGAGGGTGACCCCCCGCGCGCGGCCGGCGGCGTCGAGCAGCACGTTGAGGGCGAGCGCGTGCTCGATCACCTCGATCCTGGGCTCGGCGAGCACGGCCTCGACCAGCGCGCGCTGCACCTCTGCTCCGGTCGCGTCGCCGCCCGCGTGAACGATGCGGTTGCGCCGGTGGCCACCCTCGCGGGTGAGCTGAAGCTGCCCGTCGACGCCCCGGTCGAAGCTGGCACCGTGGTCGATGAGCCGCTTGAGCGCGTCGGGGCCCTCCGTGACGAGGATCCGTACGGCGTCCTCGTCGCAGAGCCCGACGCCGGCGACGAGCGTGTCGTTCAGGTGCTCATCGGGGGTGTCCTCGGGGTCGAGGACCGCGGCGATGCCGCCCTGGGCCCAGCGGGTGGACCCGGCGGAGAGCACGTCCTTGGTGACGACGAGCACTCGCCCCGCGGGGGTCAGCTCGGTGTACCGCAGAGCCACGGTGAGGCCCGCGATCCCTGACCCGACGACCACGGCGTCGGCGTACACGCTCCATCCGGGAGCGGGGGCAGTGAGCTTCCTCGGAATCGCCACCATGCGGGGGTTCCCCTTTCGTCACTATGACGATAACGCCCCGGTCGTGGTGATGCGTCCCCGCCCCGCCCGTTTCGATCAGCCGTGCCCGATCAGCTGTGCCCGATCAGTCGGGAAGCCGTACGACCACGTTGTCGATCAGGCGGGTGGTGCCGACCCGGGCGGCCACCGCGAGCACGGCCTCACCTCGGTGGTCATCGCCGACCTCGGCGAACGTGGCGGGATCGGCCAGCACCAGATAGTCGAGCACGAGGGGCGGCCGCGCCCGGGTCGCCCCATCCGGCACGGCACGGTCCTGTACGGCACGGTCCTGTACGGCACGGTCCAGTACGGCACGGGCCGCGCGGAGGATCTCCTTCGGCGTGCCGCACCGTGCGCCCTCCTGGAGCGCACGCGACAGGGCGAGGGCGGTGGTCCGGTCCTCGGGGGAGAGATAGCGGTTGCGACTGGACAGTGCGAGGCCGTCGGGCTCGCGCAGGGTCGGCCCGGCGACGACGGAGACGGGCACATCGAGGTCGGCGACCATGCGGCGGATGAGCGCGAGCTGCTGGGCGTCCTTCTGCCCGAAGACCGCCACGTCCGGCCTGACCAGGTTGAACAGCTTGAGCACGACGGTCAGCATGCCGTCGAAGTGGCCCGGCCGGTGGGCGCCCTCGACGATCGTGCCCATGTGGCCGGACGACACCCCGACCTGGCGGTCCGGGAGGTAGAGGTCGCCGGCCGCCGGTGCGAAGACCACCGAGACGTTCTCCTCCGCGCATGCCGCCAGGTCCGCCTCGAATGTCCGGGGATACCGGGAAAAATCCTCACCTGGGGCGAACTGGAGGGGATTGACGAACACACTCACCACCACGTGATCGGCGTGCTCGTGCGCCAGCCGGATCAGCGACCGATGGCCCTCGTGCAGCGCCCCCATTGTGGGGACCAGGGCGACCCTGCCCGCACCGCGGCCCTCGGTTCGGCCTCCGGTTCGGCCCTCACCGTGGCCGCCGGCGAGTGCCTCCAGCGCCTTGGCGAGTTCCGTCCGGTCGCCCGCCACGGTCAGGTCCATATGTTTCCTCCCAGCGCGTCCAGGAGGCGCTCGGCCGCCTCGGGCTTCAGCAGCCCGGCGGCCAGCGCCCGGTCCGCGGTGAGCCTAGCGAGGGCCACATAGGCGTCAGCGGCCTCGGGGGCGGCCAGGATGAGCGCGTCGACGTGCTTGCGGACCGTGCCGGCGTCGCCACGCACCACCGGCCCGGTCAGCCCGCCGATGCCCAGGCGCAGCACGTTGTCCAGCGCGGCGCCGAGCAGCGGGCCGAGCATCCTCCCCGGATGCTCGACGCCGATCTTCGAGAGCAGTTCCTGCGACTCCGCGATCAGCGTGATCATGTGGTTCGCGGCACCGGCCAGGGCGGCGTGATAGAGGGCACGATCCTGCTCCGCGATCCAGACGGGCTCACCGCCCATCTCGATCACGAGCGCCTCGGCCACCGGACGCAGCATCAGCGGTGCGGTCACCCCGAAGGAGCACCCGTTGAGCTTGGTGAGATCGTCATCGCGGCCGGTGAACGTCATCACCGGATGCAGTGCCAGCGGCACCGCGCCCATCTCGGCCGCCGGGTCCAGCACGGCCAGGCCGTACGCGCCGCTGGCGTGGACGAGCAGCTTGCCGCGCAGGTCCGCACCGGTGGCGGCGAGGCCGGCGACCAGCTCTGGGAGCACGTCGTCCGGCACGGTCAGCAGTACGAGCTCGGCCTGCCGGATCACCTCCTCGGGCCTGCTCAACCCCACGCCGAGCCGGTCCGCCGCCTGCCGCCGGGACATGTCGGAAACTCCGCTCGCGGCCACCACCCGGTGTCCGGCGAGCCGGAGCGCGGCGCCCAGCACCGAACCCACCCGTCCCGCGCCGAGCACTCCCACGGCAAGCCGCGCAGGGCGGTCGCTAGTGTCCATGAGGCCTCCCCACGGCTCAGGGTAGCGTCGCCGGGCGGGCCTGCCCGGCCCTGCCCTATGGTTAGATTTTGTCCCACTTCCCCCTGCGGCATGTTGAGCCACGAGTACGAAGGTGATTACTTTTCGCCATCTTCGGCGCGCTGGGTAACGTGAGGCGTGTGTGGTTGACCTGGCGCGCGGCCACGCGGCGCGCGCTCTACGGTGACGAGGGCTTCTATCTGAGGGAACGGCCCGGTCGGCATTTCCGGACCTCCGTGCACGTGTCCGCGGCCTTCGCCGGGGCCCTGCTCCGTCTGATCGACCGGGTCGACGCGGACCTCGGCCGTCCCGACGTGCTCGATCTCGTCGACGTCGGCAGCGGTGACGGCCTGCTGCCCGCCCGCATCCTGGCGTCCGCGCCTCCGAGTCTGGCCGAGCGACTGCGGATCACCGCCGTCGACCTCTCCTCGCGACCCGCGGACCTGGACGCACGGATCTCCTGGGCCGATGCCGTACCCGACCGCATCGAAGGGCTGGCCGTCGCCAACGAGTGGCTGGACAACGTCCCGGTGGACATCGTCGAGCAGACCCCGTCGGGCCCGCGCCTCGTGCTGGTCGATCCCGAGACCGGCGCCGAACGCCTCGGCCCGCCTCCGGCCCCCGAGGATCTCGCCTGGCTGGAACGCTGGTGGCCGCTGAACGATCTGGACGATGTCGACGGGCTGCGTGCGGAGATCGGCCGCCCACGCGACGAGGCCTGGGCCTCGGTGATCGTACGGCTCGGGCGCGGTACGGCCGTCGCCGTCGACTACGCCCACCACGCCGGCGCCCGTCCCCCCCTCGGCAGCATCACGGCCTACCGGGACGGCTCGGTGGTGCCGGCCGTACCGGACGGGTCGTGCGACATCACCGCGCACGTCGCGCTGGACGCGTGCGCGGCGGCGGGTGAGCGGGCCGGCGCCACTGCCACGACGCTGACCACCCAGCGGGCCGCGCTGCGCGATCTCGGGGTCACCGGTGCCCGACCGCCGATCGAGCTCGCCTCCGCCGATCCGCTCGGCTACGTACGGGCGCTCGGCCGGGCGGCCGAGGAGGCCGAGCTGATCGACCGCACGGGCCTCGGCCGCTTCGGCTGGCTGAGCCAGATCAAACGGTGACCTTGAGCGACTCCAGACCACGGATGATGTAGTTGGGCTTCCAGGCGGGCTCCTCGGCGAGCGCCAGCCCGGGAGCCAGCCGCAGGAGGGCACCGAACGACTCCGCCATCTCGATCCGCGCGAGCGGCGCGCCGAGACAGAAGTGAATGCCGGCTCCGAACGAGATGTGCGGATTGTCGACCCGGCCGATGTCGAGGCGATCGGGGTCGGCGAAGACCTCCGGGTCCCGGTTGGCCGAGCCGAACAGCAGCGCCACCTCGACCCCGCGAGGGATCGTCACCCCGCCGACCTCGATGTCCTCCAGCACCCACCGCTCGAACATCTGCGCCGGGGTGTCCCAGCGCAGCAACTCCTCGACGGCGGTCGGCATCAGACCGGGGTCGGCACGCAGGCGCTCCAGTTCACCCGGGTTACGGAACAGCGCCCACCACCCGCTGCCGGTCGCGTTGACCGTCGCCTCGTGCCCGGCGTTGAGCAGCAGCACACAGGTGCCGACCAGCTCGTCCTCGGTGAGCCGGTCCCCGTCGTCCACGACCTGGGCCAGCGCGGAGATCATGTCGTCGCCCGGCCGGTCCCGGCGTATCCGGGCGAGGTCACGCAGGTATTCGGCGAACTCCTGGGCCGCCCGCACCGCCGTGTGCTGTGCCTCCAGCGAGGGGCTGAGCTCGTACATCCCGCAGATGTCCGCCGACCACGGCCGCAGCAGGTGCCGGTCGGCCTCCGGCACACCGAGCATCTCGGCGATCACGGTCACCGGCAGCGGTTCGGCCACCTCGGCCAGCAGGTCGCCGCCGCCTCGCTCGACCAGTCCCTCGGTCAACTCCATCGCGATCTTCCGTACGCGGGGGCGGAGCGACTCGACCATCCGAGGGGTGAAGGCCTTGGACACCAGGCGGCGCAGCCGGGTGTGGACCGGCGGCTCGACATCCAGCATCCCGGCGCGGATGACCCGCCAGAACGGCTCCTGGAACTCCGGCTCGGGCTGCCTGCCGAACTCCTCATGGGTGGCCATGTGGAGATAGGACCGGCCCAGCCGCCGGTCGCGCAGCAGTGCGTTCACGTCGGCATGGCGGGCGATCAGCCACTGTCCGGTCGGCTCGAAGAAGCCGACGGGGTCGTTCTCGCGCAGGTGACGATAGGCGTCGTACGGGTGAGCGATGAACTCGGGATTCCAGGGATCAAACTTCACAATGCACACCATACGCATCCAACCGGGCACCTCCTATCCCTGGACCATCAACGTATCCACGTCTCTCTCACGCGCAAGATCACGAAGAACGAAAGCGCAGGTGGGAGGTCATCCCTGCGAGCTTCTACAAGATCACGCAGTGAAGACGGCCAGGTCGGAGGCCCACCCTGCGAGTATTCGCAAGATCACGGCGGGGGGGGTGGGGGGTGGGCTGGGCTGGGGGGGAGGAGGGGGGCTTGGTGGCGATAGGTGACGGTGGGTTATAGTGCGGATCAGGTCATGAGTGTCAGCGCCAAGCCCCGGCTCGCTGGCCGGCAACCCTCGCGTCCGCGGCGGGGTGCCCCGGGTGAGGACCGGGTTCGGCACGAGGTGTGCCGGACAAGCGCGGGCTCCGCCGTACGACGCCGTGGTCGGGGTCCTCGACTCCAAGGAGGCCTGGCGTTGTCCGCTGTTCTCAGCATCCTCACCCCCACTGCCGGTGACCACACTGCCGGTGATTGCGCCGCCGTCTCCGTTTCCGCCGGCTCCCGTGAGATCCCGGCCGTGCTGGGCGCCGACCTGCGGGTGCCCGTCAAGGGCGGCAGGCTCGTGCCGTACGCCAATCTGGACTACGCGGCCAGCGCGCCCTGTCTCGAGCCGGTGAGCGCCGCCGTCGCCGCCGCGCTCCCGGCCTACTCGAGCGTCCACCGGGGGGCCGGGTACGCCTCGCAGCTCACGACGGCGCGGTACGAGCAGGCCAGGCACAGCGTGCGGGCCTTCGTCGGCGCCCGGCCCGACGACGCGCTGATCTTCACGCGCAACACGACCGACGCGATGAACCTGCTGGCCCGCTGCCTGCCCGAGGGCACCACGGTCGTGGTGTTCGACTCCGAGCACCACGCCTCCCTGCTGCCCTGGTCGCGTGCCGTACGGCTCGCGCCGCCGGCGTTTCCCGGCGAGGCGGTCCGGGCGGCCGACGAGGCGCTCGCGTCGATCGAGGGTCCGGCGCTGCTGGTCGTCACCGCCGCCTCCAACGTCACCGGCGAACTGTGGCCCATCGCGGGCCTGGCCCACATCGCCCACCGGTACGGCGCCCGCATCGCCGTCGACGCCGCCCAGCTCGTCCCGCACCGGCGGCTCAACCTGACCGCGCTCGACCTCGACTACGTCGCGTTCTCCGGGCACAAGCTCTACGCCCCGTTCGGGGCCGGGGCGCTGATCGGCCGGCCGGACTGGCTCGCGCGGGCCGAGCCGTACCTGCGGGGCGGGGGCGCGGTGCGCACCGTCGGCGACGCCCCCGAGGTTCTCGAGTGGAGCGACGACCCCGAGGCCAGGCACGAGGCGGGCACCCCAAACGTGCTGGGCGCGGTCGCGCTGGCCGCCGCCTGCGACGCGCTGAACGCCACCGGCTGGAAGCGGCTCATCCGGGAGGAGAAGCGGCTGCTCGCCCGCCTGCGCGCCGGACTCGCCACGATCGAGGGCGTACGTGAGCTGTCGCTGTGGGGCCCCGACCACCCGCGTGTCGGCATCGTGTCGTTCACCGTGACCGGCCGGGACGCCCGCGAGGTCGCGGAGACGCTGGCGGCCGAGCACGGCATCGGCGTCAGGGACGGCAAGTTCTGCGCCCACCCGTTCGTCCGGCATCTCCTCTCGGCCTCGGGCGATACCGCCGGGAAAGGCGGTGCGGACGGCGGATGCGCAGACGGCGCGACCGGGGCGATCCGGGCGTCGATCGGCATCGGCTCCACAGCGGAGCACGTCGACCGCCTCATCGAGGCCCTACGGGAGATCGCCGCTCGCTGAGCCGGCCCTGCTCCGGCGAACACCGCCCGACGATGAGTTGTCGGCCGCCCCTTATAGGTTGGAGCGATGCCGAAGCCCCGTGGACAGCACCGTGAACACGCCTACCCGGAGCCTCGTGAACTGGCCGCGCTGCCGTACGCGAGGTACCTCGAGCCGTTCAGCGGTCGGCTGACCCAGAGTGGTGACTACGACACGGTCCTGTTCGACGGGCAGGAGTTCGAGGAGGAGGACGCCCGCGACGCCCGTTTCATGGAGTCGGCGTTCACGTCGGTGACGTTCACCGGCGGGCGCTACCGGCGCGCCCGGTTCAGCGACGTGTGGCTGAACACCGTGCGGTGGGTGGGCGGCGACCTCACCGAGACCTCCTTGGCGGACGCCGAGATCATCGCGAGCGTGCTCGCCGGTACGGCGATGCCGGACTGCCGGATGCGTGGCGTGGTGTTCCACCGGTGCAAACTCGACTCGGTCAACCTCCGCGTCGCGGCGTTGCGTGAGGTGTCGTTCGTGGACTGCACGCTGCGCGACGTGGACTTCGCCGGTGCCACGCTGAACGGCGTCACCTTCCCCGGCTCCAGCCTGGAAAGGGTGCGGTTCGACAAGGCGCGGATGACCGAGGTCGATCTGCGCGGCGCCACCGCGCTGGGCATCGCGGACGGGTACGACGCCATGCGCGGCGCGACCATCAGCGGCCTCCAACTGATGGAGCTCGCCCCGGCGTTCGCCCACCTCCTGGGCGTCACCGTGAGCGACGACTGAGAAGCGGCGCGCCCACCGTTCTCACGTCTCTGGAGGGGACACCGCCCGTTGATCCCGATGAGCGGGACAACGGGCATGTGACGCCGCTCACGGGCCCTAGCCTGCGCGTTCAACCGGCCGCACATCTGAGGCATCCACAGCGAACACCCCAAGGAGCCCGGTGACTCGCAAGCTTCTGCTCCGCTTGGGCGAGCTGGTCGTCGTGCTCGCCCTGGTCAGCTTCGGAGTCTTCCTCCTCGTCTCTCTGATCCCCGGCGATCCCGCCGTCGCCATCCTCGGCGAGGGGCACCCACCGGAGGACTACGCCGCGCTCCGTACCGAACTCGGCCTCGACCAGCCGATCCTCAGCCGCTACCTGGATTGGCTGGGAGGAGCGCTCACCGGCGATCTGGGTCACTCCATAGTGCCGCCGAGGTCGGCCGTGATCGACCGGGTGCTCGCGGCCCTTCCCGTCAGCGCCGAACTCGCGATCCTGGGACTGCTGCTGGCGATGGCGTTGGCCATCCCGCTGGCCATGTGGTCCGCGGCGCGCGAGGGCGGCCTCGTCGACCGGGCCATCGGCGCCTCGACGTTCGCCGTCCTGTCCGTCCCGTCCTTCCTGTCCGGTCTCCTGCTCATCATGGTGCTGGTCAACGGCCTCGGGTGGTTCCCCCGAGGCCAGTGGGTCAGGATCTCGGAAAGCATCACCGGCAACCTGCACCACGCCCTGCTCCCGGCGGTCGTCATCGCGCTGTCGGAGGCGGCGGTGTTCACCCGCATCCTCCGCGGCGACCTCGTCGTCACCCTGCGCGAAGACTTCGTGCTCGCCGCGCGGGCGAGGGGCATGCCGCGGTGGCGTGTCCTCGTCGGCGACGCACTGCGGCCGTCGTCGTTCTCGTTGCTCACGCTGCTCGGCCTGAGCTTCGGCAGCCTCATCGGCAGCACCGTCATCGTCGAAAACCTGTTCGCCCTTCCGGGCATGGGGTCACTCGTGGTCAACGCGGCCAACCAGGGCGACTTCCCCATGGTGCAGGGGGCCACCTTGCTCATCGCCGCGGCGTACGTGCTCGTCAACATCGGTATCGACCTCGCCTACGGATTCCTTGACCCGAGGACGCGTCGTGTTCATGCCTAGGGAGACCACCACCATGATCCCCCGGCGCCGGCTGATCAGCCTCGGGGCCGGGCTGACGGCCGTCGGCGTATTCCTGCTCGCCCTCGGGCTTGTCGCCCCGCTCATCGTGGCCGTCCGCGTGCTCCTGGCGCTCGCGGGGGTGGTGACTGCCTTCTCCGGTGTGTCACGGCTGGTCTGGGGACTACGGCGGCAGCGGGTGGACCTCCTGCCCTGGGTCTGCCTGGCCTGGCTGTCCGTACTGATCGTCGCCGCGGTGCTGGCGCCGGCCCTTCCGCTGAAAGAGCACCGGGACGTGGCCGCCACGCTCCTGGAGCCGGTCTACCTGGAGCCGTTGCGCTACTACGACCATCCGTTGGGCACCAACGGCGCCGGTCTCGACATGCTCGCCCGGTGCCTGTACGGCGCCCGCACCTCACTGGCCGTGTCCCTGCTCGCGGTCACCATCGGCACGGTTCTCGGAGGCGCGATCGGAGTGATCGCGGGCTACTACCGACGGGGGGTGGAAAGCGTCATCGGTGTGCTCACGAACGCGCTTCTGGCCGTACCCCCGCTGATCCTGCTCATCGCGCTGTCCACCCTGCTGGAACCCAGCATCCGGAACATGGTGCTGGTCCTGTCGCTGCTCACCGTGCCGAGCATGATCCGCCTCGCCCGTGCCAACACCATTTCCTTCCGGCAACGCGAGTTCGTGTTCGCGGCGGAGGCCATGGGAGCCGGTCGCCTACGGATCATGGCCAGAGAACTGGTGCCGAACGTGTTGCCGCCGCTGCTGTCGATGGCGGTCGTGGTCATCTCGGGTCTCATCGTCGCGGAGGCGTCGCTGAGCTTCCTCGGCCTCGGCGTCCGGCCGCCCGAGCCCACCTGGGGGAACATGATCGCCGAAGCGCAGGGCGGGGTCCTCCAGAAGCACCCGTCCATGGTGCTGGTGCCCGGAGCCTTCCTGTTCCTGACCGTCTTCGCGTTCAACGTACTCGGCGAGAAGGCGCAGAAGCGCTGGAACCCCAGGAGCGCCGCCTCGTGACCCCGGAGCCGCCCATGTCCCCGGAGCCGCCCGTGACCGTGGAGCCGCCCGTGACCGTGGGGTCGACCGCCACGCCGCTTCTCGAAGTGGACGACCTGCGCACCACCTTTCACACCCCGCGGGGCGCGGTACGCGCCGTCGACGGTGTCTCGTTGCGACTGTCCGCGGGCGAGACGATCGGGATCGTCGGCGAGTCCGGTTCGGGCAAGTCCGTGCTGGGCCGCACCATCATGGGGTTGATCTCCGCCGGCCCGGCCACCGAGGTCCGGGGAACGGTGCGGATAGGTGGCCGCGACGTCCACGCGCTCGCTCCCGGCGAGCGCCGACGGCTCTGGGGGCCCGAGGTCGCCATGGTGTTCCAGGACCCGATGACGTCGTTGAACCCGACGAAGCGGATCGGCACCCATCTCACCGAAACCCTCCGTCTGCACCTCGGGCTCCGTCGCGGAGCGGCCACCGACCGCGCGATCGAGCTACTCGTACAGGTGGGCATCCCGGAGCCTCGCCGCCGGGTGAGACAGTTCCCGCACGAACTCTCGGGCGGCATGCGCCAACGAGTGGTGATCGCCCTGGCGCTGGCCTGCTCCCCGAAGCTGCTGATCGCGGACGAACCGACGACGGCGCTCGACGTCACGGTGCAGAAGCAGATCCTCGACCTGCTGGGCACGCTGGCGGAGCGCCTGGAAATGGCGACGATTCTGATCAGCCACGACCTCGGCGTGATCGCGGGTCGCACGGACCGGGTGGCGGTGATGTACGCGGGACGGATCGCCGAGACCGCCGCCACGGCCACCGTGTTCGAGCATCCGCTCCACCCCTACACCGACGCGCTCATCGGCTCGATCCCGCGGCTGTCGAACGAACCGCACGCCGAGTTGCGGGTGATCGACGGCAACCCGCCCGACATGTCGGCGCCGCCGCCCGGCTGCCGCTTCGCGCCTCGATGCGTTCACGCGTTTGAGCGCTGCCGCGAGGAGGCTCCGCCGCCGCACGAGCCGCTGGCGTACGACGCGCGCCACAGCGTGGCCTGCCACGCGCCTCTGCTACCCACGCCGAAGGCCGACTCGAGGGACGCCGGCCCGAGGGACGCCGACTCGAGGGACGCCGGCTCGATGAACAGGGGAGACGACTGATGGCAGGCAGCGGCACCGTACATATGCGGGAGTCTGAGCAGCCGGTCCTGTCGGTCCGGGACCTGGTGGTGGAGTTCCCCGTCGGGCGGCGGCAGAAGGTGCACGCCGTCTCCGGGCTGAACCTCGACCTGCTCGCGGGGGAGACGTTGGGCATCCTCGGTGAGTCCGGCTGCGGTAAGTCCAGCGCCGGACGCGCCTTCATGCAGATGCCCCCGCCGACCTCGGGATCCGTACTGCTGCACGGTTCGGAACTCACCCGCCTCAGGTCCCGCGAGCTCCGACGGGCCCGGGCCAAGATGCAAATGATCATGCAGGACCCGGTCTCCTCGTTGAATCCGCGGCGCAGAGTCAGGGACCTGGTCGCCGAAGGGCTTTCCATCTGGGGGCACGAGGGCGAAGATGAGGACCGGCTGATCCGGGAGGCGCTGCACGCGGTCGGTCTGGAACCCGAGGTGGTGTGGAACCGTCGGCCGCATGAGCTGTCCGGCGGGCAGTGCCAGCGGGTCTGCATCGCGCGGGCCCTGATGCTGAAGCCGTCCGTGCTGATCTGCGATGAGCCGGTCGCCAGCCTCGACGTCTCGGTGCAGGCGCAGATCCTGAATCTGCTGGAGCGAAGCAAACGCAGCCACCTGCTCAGCCTGGTGTTCATCGCCCATGACGTCGCCGTGGTCAAGAACATCAGCGACCGGGTGATGGTGCTCTATCTCGGCAAGACCTGCGAGGTCCTGCCGTCGGCGCACCTCGACACCCGCGCCGTCCACCCCTACACCCGGCTCCTCCTCGCCTCGGTGCCCGAGATGTCCGAAATATCCGAGGCGACCGAGAGCGGATCGCGGCAGACGCAGCCCGCCACAGAGCTACCCTCGCCGCTCGACCCGCCCTCGGGTTGCCGGTTCCGCACGCGATGTCCGCTGGCCACCGATCGGTGCGCCGCCGAGGAACCGGTGCTTCGCGGACTCGGCCCCGGCCACTTCGTCGCCTGTCACCACGTCGACGCGGCACACGTCCCCACGGCCTGAAAGAGCCCGGTACGGCCAGGCGGCACGCCACCGAACGAAAGGAACGCCATGTTGGAAGGCTCTGCTGATTCACCGCGCGATGCCGTCGCCCTCGCGGCCGCCATCCGCTCCGGTGAGATCAGCGCGAGGGAGGCCGTCGAGGACGCCATCGCCCGCATCGAGAAGCACAACCCGGCACTCAACGCGGTCGTGGGCTTCCGGTTTGAGGAAGCACTCGATGAGGTCAGGGCGGGCCTGCCCGAGGGTCCGCTGACCGGCGTGCCCGTTCTCATCAAGAACCTCGGCGCCGATGTCGCCGGACTGCCGAGCACCAGCGGCAGCCGGTTGTTCGCGGACTACGTGCCCGAGCACGACAGCGAACTCGTCCGCCGCTACCGTCAGGCCGGAATGGTCGTGCTCGGCACCACCAACACCCCCGAGCTCGGCCTGAACGCGAGCACCGAGCCCGCCCTGTTCGGCCCGACCCACAATCCCCACCGGCGAGGCTTCTCACCCGGCGGGTCGAGTGGAGGTTCCGCTGCGGCCGTGGCCGGGGGCATGGTGCCGGTCGCGCACGCCAGCGACGGCGGCGGGTCGATCCGC
This sequence comes from Sphaerimonospora cavernae, assembly GCF_042435035.1. NCBI lineage: Bacteria > Bacillati > Actinomycetota > Actinomycetes > Streptosporangiales > Streptosporangiaceae > Sphaerimonospora > Sphaerimonospora cavernae. The sequence goes on along the minus strand of NZ_JBHMQT010000006.1, from coordinate 219,171 downwards.
ATCCCGGCGGCCATGTGCGGCCTGTTCGGGCTGAAACCGAGCCGCGGCCGCGTCACCAGCTTCCCCGACCCCGGGACTCTCGCCGGTCCCGTGTCGGTGAACCACGCGCTCACCACCACCGTGCGCGACAGCGCGCTGCTGCTCGACATCGCGGCCGGGCCGATGAAGGGTGAGGCATTCTCGGCACCGGCTCCGCGCACCAGCTTCCTCGACGCCACCAGGCGGGATCCTGGCAGGCTGCGCATCGGCATGGCCGTCAAGCAGACCAACGGCCCGGAAACGGACGCCGAGTGTGTCACGGCGGTCGAGCGCGTCGCGGCGCTCTGCGAGCGACTCGGCCACGAGGTGACCGAGACCGACTGCGGATTCGACTACGCCGAAGCCGCGATAACCTCGGCGACGGCCATGGGCACCGAACTCGTGGTGGCGATCGACGACTGGCTGGCCTTCCTGGGACGCGAACTGCGCGACGACGACCTCGAGCCGTTCACTCATTTCCTGCTGGAGCAGTACCGGCGGCTCAGCGGCACCGACGTGACCCGGGCCATGCGCGGGGTCCAGGAGATCGGCTGGAAGCTCGGCACGAAATTCGACACCTTCGACGTCCTGCTCACCCCGACCCTCGCGCGACCGACGCCCGAGCACGGCGTGTTGGACACCGGCCGTGCCGAGACGATGTACGAGTCCGCCCCGCTGTTCTCCTGCTGGACCAGCCCGTTCAACGTCACCGGCATGCCGGCCATGTCCCTTCCGCTCGCCGCCGACCGGCGGGGCATGCCACTGGGGGTGCAGTTCGCCGCGGACCTGGGAGGCGAGGAGCTGCTTCTCTCACTGGCCGCCCAACTGGAGCAGGCGTCGCCGTGGCGTCGCCTGGCACCCGGCTACGAGGCAGCCGGCTACCAGGCATCCGGTTACGCGAAGTAACGACTGGATCGCTCGGTTGACGGCGAAGACCGCCATCCCCACCCGGATGGCGGTCCTCGCGGTCCGCGCGGTTGAGCGGGCGATGCGGGTTACTCGCTCTTCCACGCCTTGCTGTAGAGGAACATCGTCTCGCTGGTGGGGATCAGCCCGTGCACGTTCTTCTGCCAGGCCTGGAAGGTGCCGCCGATCTCGATGCCGATGCCGGGCACCTCCTTCTTCCAGAGCTCCTCGATCTTGGCCAGGACCGCCTTGCCGTCCTTGGGACCGGGAGCGGCCTGAAGCTCTCCCAGCAGCTTGTCCATCTCCGGGTTGGAGTAACCCGAGGTGTTCGAGGGGGACTCGCTGCCCAGGACACCCGACAGCCGGGAGTAAGGATCCTCGTCGGGGATCGTCGTACCGGCCACCGCGAGGTCGTAGTCGTGGTCGACGTACAGCTTCTGCACCTGGTCGGCGACCGTGCGCAGCGGCACGAGGGTCACCTTGAAACCGACCGCCTCCAGCACGGCCTTGATCGCGACCGCGGCGGCCTGCGAGGACGCGTCCGTCGAGTGGGAGTAGCTGATCTCCCCGTCGAATCCGTCCGCCATGGCGGCCTGGAGGAGGCTCTTGGCCTTCTCGGGGTCGGCCTTGTTCGGCTCGACGCCGGTGTGCCAGGGCGAGGTCTCCGGGAGGAGCGCCTTGGCGGGCAGACCGGCGCCTTCGTCCAACCGGTCCATGTACGCCTTCGGGTCGAACGCGTAATCGATGGCCTGCCGGACTCGGACATCCGCCCCCGGGCGGCCCTTACGCACGTTGATCCACAGGTTGCCGCCCATGCCGGTCACGAACATCATCCCCGGGTAACCCGCACGGCGGGCCTCCTCCACCGCGGTGGCGTCCCGCATGAAAACGGCGTCGACGTCCCCGTTCTTGAGCGAGTCGAGCTTGGCGGTGTCGTCGGCGCCGCCCACCCACACGAAACGCAGTGCGTCCAGGTTGGGGGCACCGTTCCAGTATCCCGGGTTGGCCTTCAGCACCAGCTCCTCGCCCGGAGAGTAATGGTCGAGCATGAAGGGGCCGGCGCCGATCGGCTTGAAGTTCTTGGGGTCCTTGTAAGCGGCGGGAGCCATGATCATGCCAGGGCCCTGCGCGAGCATGTTCGGGAACTTGGCCCACGGGGCGCGTGCCTCGAACACAACGGTAAGGTCGTCCGTCGCCTTCATCTCGGCGATGTTGCCCAGCAGGAGCAGCGCGTTGTAGGCGTAGTTCTTCTGGTAGAAGCCGATACTCCCGACGACCGCCTTGGCATTCAGCGGCGTACCGTCGGTGAACTTCACTCCGTCCCGGAGTTTCAACGTCCATGTGACGTTGTCGTCGGACGTGAGCGATTCGGCGAGCCAGGGTTCGAAGCTGTCCGTCTTGTAGTCGTAGCGCATCAGCTCGTCGTAGACCGCCGCCATGGCGCTGCCTCCGGTGGCGCCGTTGGCATAGGTCTCGACCGGGTTCAGACTCCGGGCCTCCGCGTACTCGGCGACGGTCAGCGTGCCGCCCTTGACGGGAGTCCCGGCGTCGTCGGCGTTGACGAGCCCGGTGGTGTAGATCTCAGCCTTGCTCGGGCCCTCGGAGGACCCGGTGGAGCCGCCCCGATCGACTCCCTCATTCTTCGATGACGAGTTCGCGCATCCGGTGACGATCAGACAACTCGCGAGAAGCGCTGCCGTAATGCGGGAACGGAGCGGAATGTGTGATCTCACTACTGCTCCTTGAAAAGAAAAGCGCAGGGACCGAGCGGCGCCGCTCGCCTGGCCATTGTGTGCACCATCACACTGACGTGGAGCCCGGATGGCCCGCCCCGCCCGTCCCACTGAACGGGATCACGCGCGCTGAATGACGACCCGATGTGATGCTTGGGGCAATAAACGGATGATGTGGACTCTGTCCAGAATTTTGTGACCACCATTCCCCCGCCATGCCGCGGCTCCGCAATCGTTCTCGTCACGCATCTCCGCCGGTCTGACATGAGTGAGTACGAGCAGGCGCCGGTTGGGCCGGGATCGGCCGGGGTAGCGTGAGCCGATGAGCAACCCTTATCTCGAACCAACGGAATGGTTCGCCACCCTGCCCACCGTGTTCGCCTCGGCGTGCGTGCTGCTCACCGACGTCCACGACCGGGTCCTGCTGGTGAAGCCCAACTATCGGCCGGGATGGTCGATCCCCGGTGGCATCGTCGAAGACGGCGAGTCGCCCCACGACGGCGCCCGCCGCGAAATCTACGAAGAGCTCGGTCTCCGGGTCGAGGCGGGTGCGCTGCTCGTCCTGGACTGGGCGCCGCCGCTCGGCGAGCGCCCGCGCTCGATGGTCAACTTCCTCTTCGACGGCGGCACGATCAGTGACGGCACGCCGCTCCGGCTGCAGGAGGAGGAGCTGGACGACCTCGGGTTCTTCCCCTGGGAGCAGGCCGCCGCCCTGCTGCCGGTCACCACCGCCCCGCGTCTGCCCGCCGCCCGCCGGGCCAGGAAAGACCAACGTGCCGTCTACCTGCCTCATGAAGCCGCACCGTGGAGCCACATCGTGGAGGGTGCGCCGTGACGGCGGCCCCGATTCGCGGTGCCGTACGGGCACTTCGCTGTGCCGTACGGCGTGGGAGCATGGCCGTATGACCGAGGAGGGCATGCGGCGGGAGCGTGTGGTCGGGATCGGCGCCGGCGCGGACGCCGTCCAGCCGAAGGAGTTGCACGCCCCGAAGGACCTGGCAACCTCGAAGGAATTGGCCACTGAGGACATGGTCCTCAACATCGGCCCGCAGCATCCGTCCACGCACGGTGTGCTGCGGCTGCGGCTCACGCTCGACGGTGAGCGGATCGCCGCCGCCGAGCCGATCGTCGGGTACATGCACCGGGGCGCGGAGAAGCTGTTCGAGGTACGCGACTACCGGCAGATCATCGTGCTCGCCAACCGGCACGACTGGCTGTCGGCCTTCGCCAACGAGCTGGGGGTGGTGCTGGCGGTCGAGCGCATGCTCGGGATGGAGGTCCCGCGGCGGGCCGTGTGGGCGCGTACGCTGCTGGCCGAGCTCAACCGCGTGCTCAACCATCTCATGTTCCTCGGTTCCTATCCCCTGGAGCTCGGCGCGATCACCCCGGTCTTCTACGCCTTCCGCGAGCGGGAGACGCTGCAGCATGTCATGGAGGAGATCTCCGGCGGCCGCATGCACTACATGTTCAACCGGGTCGGCGGGCTGAAGGAGGATCTCCCTCTCGGCTGGCTCGACCGGGTGGCCCAAGCCGTCGCAGACGTACGGCGCCGCCTGCCGGACATCGAAGAGCTGATCTTCGGTAACGAGATCTTCCTGGCCAGGACCAGGGGCATCGGCGTTCTCGACCGCGAGACGATCATGCAGTACGGCGTGAGCGGCCCTGTCGCCCGGGCCTCCGGCGTCGATCTCGACCTACGGCGTGACGAGCCGTACCTGGCCTACGGCGAGCTGCCGGTCAAGGTGGTGACCCGTTCGGCCGGCGACTGCAACGCCCGGTTCCAGGTGCTCCTCGATCAGGTCAGGGTGTCCCTGGACCTGGCCGACACCTGCGTGGCGCGGCTGCGGAACCTGCCGCCAGGACCGATCAACCAGCGGCTGCCGAAGGTGCTCAAGGTTCCGGAGGGCCACACCTACGCCTGGACCGAGAACCCGCTCGGCCTCAACGGCTACTACCTGGTGTCCCGGGGCGAGAAGACTCCTTGGCGGCTCAAGCTCCGCAGCGCCTCGTACAACAACATCCAGGTGCTGCGGGAGATGCTGCCGGGGCACCTGATCTCCGACATGGTCGCCATTCTCGGCTCGATGTTCTTCGTCGTCGGGGACATCGACAAGTAGATCGGGGTTGTCACTCCTCCTCTTCGGGCTTGTCGGGAACGCGACAGCAGTACTCCAGGAAGAGCGCCGCGCAGACCAGAATCACGCACGACACGAATGATCCCCCCGCGACCAGCGCGTCCTGGCGCGGCTTGGGCAGGTCGAGCATGTCGACGACGCGGAGCACGAACCCGGCGAACACCCCGGCGAACACCGCCCCCGCGTACGCCGTGGCCTTGGCCAGCGCCGCCAGCCGGGCCACGGCCAGCGGCTCGACGGGCTTGGTGTCCGGCCTGCGCAAGATCCGCGCGCGTGTCAGCCAGCCGGTGTACGCCTCGCCGAGCGCGAGCAGCAGCGTCGTGGGGATGGCCGTCCACGGGACGGTCGGCAGCACCGCGTAGGCCTGCCGCAGCACACCCCACGTTACGAGTCCGAACACCACCACCAGGCCGACCAGGACGCCGGGGTTGCTGGGTTTCACGCACACTCCGCTCTTCTGGAGCTGACGGGGCTGTCGGGGCTGACGGGGCTGCCGGGGCTGCCGGGGCTGCCGGGCCGATGGTGCTGCTGGAGCCGATGAGGTTCCGCCCGTTCAGCCGGGTGGTTCCAGCGCGAGGTCGGGCCGCAGCCGTACGCCGCTCTGGTCCAGATCGGCCAGTAGCGCCCCGATCGGTCCGTGGCCGGGAAGCACCGCGTCCGGATCGATCTGGGCCCACGGGACCAGGACGAACGCCCGCTCGTGCGCCCGGGGATGGGGCAGCGTCAGCTCCGGATCATCCGACACCACACCGTCCACGGTGATCAGATCGACGTCCAGCGTACGCGGCCCCCACCGCTCCTCGCGTCTGCGGCCGAAAGCGGTCTCGACGCCCTGCGCCCGCTCCAGCAGCGTGCGCGGGTCCTGCATTCCCTCGGCGATCACGACGGCATTGAGGTAGGGCCCCTGCTCGGGACCGCCCACCGGGTCGGTCTCGTACACGGGGGACACCGCCACGAACGTCAGTCCCGGAGCGTCGAACAGCACATCGAGCGCGCCCTGGAGACAGTCGATCCGGCGGCCCAGGTTGCTACCGAGCGAGAGCACAACCCTCATGCGCGGCTCCTTCTGATGGTCACCACCACGTCATCGAACGGCAGCGGGATCGGCGCCGCCGGTTTGTGCACACTCACCTCCGCCTCCTCGACCACGACGTGTGACAGGCAAGCGGACGCCAGGCGGTCGGCGAGAGTCTCGATCAGGTCGACGGGTTCACCCGCCACGATCTCGGCGAGCCGTACGGCGAGAGCGCCGTAGTCGACGGTCCTGTTCAGGTCGTCGTGCGCGGCGGCCGGCGCGGTGTTCAGGAAGAGCGTCACATCGACGACGAACTCCTGACCGAGTTCGCGTTCGGCGGGAAGGCACCCGTGCCTGCCGCGCACCCGCAGTCCGGCGAGCCGGATGGTGTCACTGCTCATGGTCGCCCTCGTCCTCGTCCTCGTCCTGCATGACGGGAGAGCCGTGGTGCAGCCAGAGCCGCCAGCCCGACTCGGTCCTGATGAAGGTGTTGGTGGCGACGACGACCCCGGCCGCGAAGCCCAGTTCGTCGGTCCCGGCCGGGACCAGGACGTCCTCGGTGCAGGTGACGACCGCGACGTCGCCGCTCAGCATGGTGCGTACGTCGCTCAGCACGAACTGGATGTACGTCGTGTTCGCCATGAACAGCGCCCACGAGCGCAGCACGGAGGATCGCCCGGCCAGCATCGCCCAGCCGGGATGCACGCACATCGCGACCCGGTCGTCGGTGTCCTCGATCCAGATCTCGGACATCTTGTCGAGGTCACCGCTCTCGAACGCGTGGTAGAACGCCTCGTTGAGCGCCTCGATCTGCTCGATATCCTCTTTCATCATCCTCTTTCATCGCCGTCCCTCGTCAGGCTCGCGCCGATCGGCGTTCGCGCCGGCATCGCCTCTTTCCGCTGCCAGCCACGCGCCGGCGACGCGTACGGCGTCCGCGTTGGGGCCGACCTTGTGCACCCGCACACACCACGCGCCCGCTCGTGCGGCGAGTGCGGTGACGGCGAGAGTGGCGTCGTCGCTGCGCTCGAACGGCCGTGGCGTGCCCTCGGCGTCCGCGAGGAGGCGGCCGAGGAAACGCTTGCGCGACGCCCCGATGACCAGTGGGCGGCCGAGCCGGTTGAGCGTGTCGATGCCGGCCAGCACGGCCCAGTTGTGCTTCGCCTGCTTGGAGAAGCCGAGCCCCGGATCGAGGATGATCTGCTCCTCTCCGACGCCTACGGCGAGCACGGAATCGACCCGCTTACGCAGCTCCTCGGCGACCTCGGTCACCACGTCGTGGTAGAGGGCGCGGCTGTCCATGTCACGGCTGTGGCCGCGCCAGTGCATCACCACGTACGGCACGCCCGTCGCGGCCACCACCCGTGGCATGTCGGGATCGGCGAGACCGCCGCTCACGTCGTTGACGAGCCGGGCACCGGCCGCGACCGCCACCTCGGCCACCTCGGCACGCATGGTGTCGACGCTGACCGGCACCCCCTCCGCCGAGAGAGCGCGGATCACCGGCTCGATCCGGCGCAGTTCCTCCTCGAGCGAGACCCTGGCGGCACCGGGACGGGTGGACTCCCCTCCCACATCGACGATGTCGGCCCCCTCGGCCACGAGGTCGAGGCCGTGCCGGATAGCGATGTCGGGGTCGAACCACCGCCCTCCGTCAGAGAAGGAGTCAGGGGTCACGTTCACGACGCCCATGACCAGGCAGCGGCCGGGTTCCGGCATCCCAGGCACGCTCCATCCGGTCATGGAGTCAAGCCTAGATGTTGAGAGGTCACGATCGGTCCCGCGGGGGTCCGCCCTGTGGACAGACAGGGCCTGATGGAATCGGAAACGGGCCGCGCAGCGATCAACCGCGCAGGATCAGCGACATGGCCTCGGCCCGGGTCGCCTCGCACGTGCGGAAGTCGCCGCGAACCGCAGAAGTGATCGTCTTGGCGCCCGGCTTGCGGACTCCGCGCATCGTCATGCACATGTGCTCGGCCTCGATGACCACGATCACCCCGCGCGGCTCCAGCACAGCCATCAGACCGTCCGCTATCTGCGAGGTCATCCGCTCCTGCACCTGCGGACGGCGGGCGTAGACGTCCACCAGCCTGGCCAGCTTCGACAGGCCGGTGATCTGCCCCTTCTCGTTCGGCGTGTAGCCGATGTGCGCGACGCCGTGGAACGGCAGGAGGTGGTGCTCGCAGGTGGACATCACCTCGATGTCCTTCACGAGCACCATCTCGTCGTGATCCGCGTCGAACAACGTGGTCAGCGCGTCCTCCGGCCGCTGACCGAGCCCGGCGAACTGCTCGGCGTACGCGCGCGCGACGCGCGCGGGGGTGTCGCGCAGTCCGTCACGATCCGGGTCTTCGCCGATGGCGAGCAGGATCTCGCGAACAGCCTTCTCGATCCGATCGTGGTCGAAGCCCGGGAAGGGGTGGACCATCGTCAGGCCTCGTCTCGCTGAGCGGACTGTTCGCCGACCCCCGCCCACGGCGCGGGACTCGCACCGCCGCCGGCCGGTAGCGCCGAACCGTTGCCGTTCGCGCGCTCCTTGGGCGTGATGACCGGGGGACGGTCGGACGGGAGGCGCTTGCCGTACCCGGCGTAGGAGGGCCGCTTCTCCCTGATGACCACGGGCGCGAAGGTCTCCAGGACCTGCTCGCGGGAGAGGGTCTCCTTCTCCATGAGTTCGAGGACCAGGTTGTCGAGCACGTCGCGGTACTGGACGAGGATCTCCCACGCCTGGTCGTGCGCGCTCTCGATGAGGCGGCGGACCTCCTCGTCGATCGCGGACGCGATCTGCTCGGAGTAGTCGCGCTCGTGGCCCATCTCACGGCCGAGGAAGACCTCGCCGTTGCCGCTGCCGAACTTGCGTGCGCCGAGCCGCTCGCTCATGCCGTACTCGGTGACCATGCGGCGGGCGATCGAGGTCGCCTTCTCGATGTCGTTGGACGCGCCGGTGGTCGGCTCGTGGAAGACGAGCTCCTCGGCGGTGCGCCCACCGAGCAGCATGGCGAGCTGGTCCATCATCTCGGACCGGGTCGCGAGGAACTTGTCCTCCATCGGCAGCGTCATCGTGTAACCGAGGGCGCGGCCGCGCGAGAGGATCGTGATCTTGTGGACCGGGTCGGAGTTGGGCAGCGCGTGCGCCACCAGGGCGTGTCCGCCCTCGTGGTACGCGATGATCTTCTTCTCCTGGTCCGACATGACCCGGGACTTGCGCTCGGGACCGGCCATGACGCGGTCGATGGACTCCTCGAGCGTGTTCATGCTGATCAGCTTCTGGTCCTGCCGCGCGGTGAGCAGGGCGGCCTCATTGATCACATTCGCCAGGTCGGCGCCGGTGAAGCCGGGCGTCCGCCGGGCGATCGTGTCGAGGTCGACGTCCTGCGCGAACGGCTTGCCGCGGCCGTGGACCCTCAGGATGCCCTTTCGGCCCTCCAGGTCGGGCCGGTCGACGGTGACCTGACGGTCGAACCGGCCGGGACGCAGCAGGGCGGGGTCGAGGATGTCGGGCCGGTTGGTCGCGGCGATCAGGATCACGCCGCCCTTCACGTCGAAGCCGTCCATCTCGACGAGGAGCTGGTTCAGCGTCTGCTCGCGCTCGTCGTGGCCGCCGCCGAGGCCCGCGCCGCGGTGGCGGCCGACGGCGTCGATCTCGTCGATGAAGATGATCGCCGGAGCGTTGGCCTTCGCCTGCTCGAACAGGTCGCGGACCCGGGAGGCGCCGACACCGACGAACATCTCCACGAAGTCGGAACCCGAGATCGAGTAGAACGGCACGCCGGCCTCACCGGCGACGGCCCTGGCCAGCAGGGTCTTACCGGTGCCGGGCGGGCCGTACAGCAGGACGCCCTTGGGGATCTTCGCGCCGATCGCCTGGAACTTGGCCGGAGCCTGCAGGAACTCTTTGATCTCCTGGAGCTCCTCGATCGCCTCGTCGGCCCCGGCGACGTCGGCGAACGTGCTCTTCGGGGTGTCCTTGGTGATCAGCTTCGCCTTCGACTTCCCGAAGTTCATCACCCGGGAGCCGCCGCCCTGCATCTGGTTCATGATGAACAGGAAGATCAGGACGATAATGATGATCGGCAGGAAACTGACCAGCAGGCTGACGAGGAAGTTGTCCTTGGGGACCTCGACCGTCCAGCCCTGCTTCGGCTTGGCCGCCTCCAGCGCCTTGGCGAGCTCCGGGCCCTGCCCGTAGACCCAGGAGGCCTGGATGCGGTCGGTCTGCTTGCCCCCGACCGCGATCGGCGAGTTCAGAGTCAGCTTCGCCTGCTGCTCCTTGTCGACGACGGTCGCGCTCTTGACATTGCCCTGCTGAATCTGCTGGACGACCGTGGAGGTGTCGGCGGGCGTGTAGTTGCCGTCGCCGCCGAACATCGTGGTGACGAGCAGGATGAGCAAACCGATGCCCAGGATCCACAGCAGTGGCCCACGTGTAAATCGCTTGAGATCCATCCGTTGCGGAACCCCCGGGGGGCCCGTTCCTTCCTGACCGAGGCCTGGCCCCGGGAGGTCCCGGGGTGGCGGCATCCCTTACCGCTCCTACTGACTACCGGAGGCTACCCTCAGGCACCCTATGGATATCCGAAGGTACACCCGCGCGCCGCTCGGGGTAACCGCCCGCGCGGCGTCCGGCTTTGCCATTCCAACGTACGTCAGGCATTCCCGTGTTCCCCTACCTGGGCGCGAATCCATGCCCCATTCGGAAGGGGGATTCGCTCAGGGCTTACTCGCCTCCGTACACGTGTGGCGCGAGGGTGCCGATGAACGGCAGGTTGCGGTACTGCTCCGCGTAGTCGAGCCCATAGCCGATGACGAACTCGTTGGGGATGTCGAACCCCACATATCGCACATCGAGCGGCACCTTCACGGCCTCGGGCTTGCGCAGGAGGGCGCAGATCTCCACAGAGGCGGGGTCGCGTGACTTCAGGTTGTTCATCAGCCATGACAGCGTCAGGCCGGAGTCGATGATGTCCTCGACCACGAGCACGTGCCGGCCCGCGATGTCGGTGTCGAGATCCTTGAGCACCCGGACCACCCCGGATGACCTGGTCCCGGCGCCGTATGACGAAACAGCCATCCAGTCCATCTGCACCGGAACGTGCAGCGCCCGCGCGAGGTCCGCCATCACCATGACGGCGCCCTTGAGCACACCGACGAGCAGGAGTTCCTGTCCGGCGTAGTCGGCGTCTATCTGGCCGGCGAGCTCTTTGATCTTGGCTTGGAGCTCTGCTTCCGAAATGAGGACGCTGGAGAGATCCTTGCCCATGTCGGCTGCATCCACCTGGGGGTTTCCTTACGCGAGGTTGTCGACGAGCTTCCCGACGAAGTACAGGGTGCCATAGCGCCGGACCACTCCGACCCCGCCGGGCAGGTCGACCCCCTTCTGGCCGTGCCAGCCCGTCACCAGACGATCCACCTCCTCGATGTGGACGGCCGCCAGCGCCGACGCCGAGGACCCGGCGGCCACGGCCGCCCGCCGCAGGACCCGCCGCCGGACGGCCGCGGGCGCCTCCGCCAGCACGGCCACCGACAGCCCGACACCCGCCTCCCCGACACCCGCCTCCAGTGACTTGACGTAGACGTCGCCGGCCCACTCGTCCAGGGCGTCCGCGTCGTCCCGGCAGAGCCGTGCCGTACGGGCGAGCGCCTCGGTGACGCCCGGCCCCAGCGCGGCCTCGAGCACCGGCAGGACGTCATGCCTGACCCTCGGCCTGGTGTACGCGGGGTCGGCGTTGTGCGGATCAACCCAGGGCGACAGGCCGAGCGCGGCGCACGCCTGCCTGGTTCTCACCCGGGCGAGGCCCAGCAGCGGGCGGCGATAGATGTCGGAAATTTCCGGCATGCCGGCGAGCGATCTGGTGCCGCTACCGCGAGCCAATCGCAGGAGCACGGTCTCGGCCTGGTCGTCCAGCGTATGGCCGAGCAGTACGACTGCCGCATCCAGGCGCCGTGCGGCCCGCGACAACGCCTCGTAGCGCGCCTCACGCGCCGCCGCCTCCGGGCCACCGGCCCCGCCCACGACGACGGTCAGGGCTTCGGCGGGCCCCAGGCCGAGCGCGGGCGCGAGCCGTACGACCTCCCGGGCCCGCTCGGCGGAACCCTCCTGGAGACCGTGATCGACGGTCAGCAGCCCGGCGCGCAGTCCGAGACGCGGCGCACAGAATCCGAGGGCAGCGGCGAGCGCGAGCGAGTCGGCCCCGCCGCTGCACGCGACCAGCACAAGCGCACCCTGCTCCCGCTCATCAGGCTTGCCGGACTTGTCGGGCTTACCGGACTTACGGTTCGACAGATCGGCGAGGCACAGCCGTACGGCACGCCGCACATCGGCCACGGCGGGATGCGGACCCATGGCTCCCATTCTCCCGCGGTGATCTCTGGCTGGAAGTCACACCGCGGTGAGGACGCGGGACATCCAGGCGTGGGGGTCGGCGATCTCGTCGCGATCGGGAAGCGTCTCAGGCGAGGTCCAGACCCGGTTGAACCCGTCCATCCCGGCCTCCTCGACCACGGTTCGGACAAACCTGGAGCCTTCGGCGTACTGCTTCATCTTGAGCTCGATGCCCAGCAGCCGCCGGACGAGCTGGTCCATGCGTGATCCGCCCTCCCGGCGGCGCTGGAACTTGGCCCTGATCTCGGCGACGGACGGCACCACCGACGGCCCCACCGCGTCCATCACGTAGTCGCCGTGCCCCTCCACCAGCGTCATCACCGCGGTGACCCGGTCGAGGACGGCCCGCTGCTCAGGGGTCTGGATGGCCTCGATCAGGTTGCCGTCCCCGCCTCTGAAGGCGTCGGCGACCGCGTCCGAGGCGGCCCGCAGCCGCTCCAGCAGGGTCGTGAGATCCATATCGGAGGCCAGCAGGAACTCGGTCATCTGGCCCCGGACGTATTCCCTCAGCCAGGGCACTCCGGTGAACTGGACCCGATGGGTCTCCTCGTGCAGGCACACCCACAGGCGAAAGTCGCGCGGATCGACGGCGAGTTCGCGCTCGGCGTGCACGATGTTGGGCGCGACCAGCGTCAGGCGTCCCGCCGGGGCGACCCCGCCGGGGTCGGGCGGGAGGAACAGCTCGTACTGCCCCAGCACCCGGGAGGCCAGGAACGCCAGCACGGCGCCCACCTCGAGGCCGGTGATGCGGGACCCGACCGCGCCCACGATCGCCGGCATGCTCGACATCTTCTCGGTGAGCGGCTCCAGCACCACGCGGAACCCGTCCACGTTGGCTCTGATCCAGCCCGGTCGGTCCACGATCGTCGCCGCCTCCGGCGGCGCCGAGTCTAGGCGGGTGAACTCCCGCACGTGTCCTTCCGCGTCCCGCGACAGCCGCCGCAGGTCGGCGACCGCCTGCCTGGCCTCCTCACGGCTCACCTGTGGCCCGGGACGCACGAGGCGAACTCCGGTCGCGACGGCCAGATCCCAGTCGATCACCTGCATACCCACCACCGTACGTTCTCCGCGTTCCCGCCGCGCGAAGGGAACGCGGAATCAACTCTGGGAGACGATCGTGGCCATCTTGTCGAGCGCGACTATCGCCCCGTGCGCATCGGCCACCTCGTCCGCCATGAACGCGAACGTCACCAGTCGCCCGTTGGTCGTGTACGAGATGCCCGCGAGGGTGTTCACCCCGTTGAGCGTCCCCGTCTTCGCGCGGACCAATCCGGCGCCGGCCGCGGAGTCGGATTTTCCGTACCTGCCGTGCAGGGTGCCGGTGAACCCGGCGACGGGCAGTCCGCTGATCAACGAGTGCAGCGCCGGGTTGGCGGGCGAGGCGGCGGCCGCCAGCAGGCGGCCCAGGGCGGCCGGAGTGATGCGGTTGTGCGTGGACAGGCCACTGCCGTCGTGGACCTCGACGCCCCCGTCCAGCTTCAGTCGGGCCAGCACCCGGTGGATCGCGTCTGTGGCTCCCGTGAAGGTGTGCGGCGTGCCCTCCCGCACCGCCACCTGCCGGGCCAGCGCCTCGGCGAGATCGTTGTCACTGAGCGTGAGCATGCGTTCGACCAGGGCGTAGACCGGCGGCGACTCCACCCGCGCGAGTTCCTGACCGGCTCGCGCCCCGGCGTCCTGCCCGGCACCGTTCTGCCCGGCACCGTTCTGCCCGGCCCTGTTCTGCCCGACCCCGTTCTGCGCGGCACCGTTCTGCGCGGCACCGTTCTGCCCGTCGACATTCGACGCGTCCGTGCCGGGCGAGCCGCTGACCACCTGGTCGGTGGGAGGCGCGTCGGCGGGCACGATCTTGTCGCCGACCTTGACGCCGTTGCGCCGCAGCAGCGCGGCGAAGGCGGCGGCGGTTTCCCGCGGGGGGTCGGCCAGCAGCCCGCCGCCGGCCGTCCGGCCCTCGTCCATCGTGAGCGCGGCGACCGGCGCCACGCTGCCCTCCGGGATGTAGTTCGGCTTCCAGCCCGGCGCCAACCGCGGACCGGCGAACAGGGACGCGTCGTACGACAGGGTCACCCGGGTGATCCGGGCCGCTTTGAGCGCCTTGGCCGTGCGCGAGGCGAGTTGGGCGAGGGAGGCCGGACGTGGATAGCCGCCCTTCCCCGTGCCTCGGAGACCCGCGAGGGTGGGGTCCCCACCCCCGACCAGGACGATCGAGTTCTTCGCCTCGCCCTGGACGACTCGCGTCGCGAACCGGGCGTCGGGCCCCACCGAGGCCAGCACGGCCAACGCGGTGACGACCTTGGTCGTCGAGGCCGGCGTGATCGGCGCCGTCGAACGGCCATCGAAGAGCGTCTCCCCGGTCCTGGCGTCGAGAACGATCCCCGCCACGTTCCTTCCCAGTCCCGGGGCACCCATCGCGCCACGCAATCTGGAGGTCAAAGTACCCTTGGCGGGAAGGACCCCGTCCCCAGCCGCGGCCAGAACCGGGCCGGCGGTGATGATGGGGGTGGGGGTCGGTTCCGGGGACGCGATCGGGGCCGGCGTCCGGGTGGCGTCATGGATGACCACGTAGCCATAGACACCCGCGACGACGACGAAGATCTGCAGCAGGGCGAGGGTGGCCAACACCATCCACCGCTCACGTCGCAGTACCACGAGACCCTCATTTCGCGCCGACCGGAACCACGCCTACGAGACATTAATGCCCACCCGGGACACCGGGGGCTTGAGCGGAGGAACCAGTGGAGTTCGACGTTGTCGTGGAGATTCCCAAAGGACAACGGAACAAGTACGAAGTGGACCACAAGAGTGGCCGCATCCGGTTGGATCGCCTGCTCTTCACGTCGACCCAGTACCCCGCGGACTATGGCTTCATCGAGAACACGCTGGGTGAGGATGGAGATCCGCTTGACGCGCTGGTGCTGCTCTCGGAACCGACCTTCCCCGGCTGCCTGATCAGCTGCCGCGCGGTGGGCATGTTCCGCATGACCGACGAGAAGGGCGGCGACGACAAGGTGCTGTGCGTCCCGGCCACGGACCCTCGCATGGAGCACATCCGCGACATACACCACGTCGCCGAGTTCGATCGGCTGGAGATCCAGCACTTCTTCGAGGTCTACAAGGACCTGGAGCCCGGCAAGTCCGTCGAGGGTGCCAACTGGGTCGGCCGGACGGAGGCCGAGGCCGAGATCATCGCGTCTCTCAAGCGGTGCGAGGAAGAAGAGGGAATCGCCGAGGAGCACTGAGCCGACCGTCCCACAGGTCAGGCGGCGGGTCAGGCGGCGGGTCAGGTGTCAGGCCTGGTGGCGCCGACCAGATCGTGCCGCCAGATGGGTGAGATGCGTACCACGTCCCCCGTCCGGGGGGCGTGGACCATCAGTCCTCGCCCGATGTAGATCCCCACGTGGCGGATGGTGCCCGGATCTCGGCTCAACCTGCCGTAGAACACCAGATCCCCGGTGCGCAGGTTCTTCAGCGACACATGGCGTCCCGAAGTCCACTGGGTGCCGGTCCAGTGGTCGAGTGAGACCCCCGCCCGCTGCCAGGCTCTCATGGTCAATCCTGAGCAGTCGAAGCCCGAGGGCCCGTCGGCCGCCCAGACGTACGGCTTGCCGAGCTGTTTGAGCGCCCATTGGGCGGCGAGCCCGCCCCGGCCCGCTCCCAGGCGGCCGACCCACGCCGGAATCTTGTTCCTTCCTCCGCGACGGCCGGCCGCCGAGGGTTCTCGCGCCGGATGTCGCCGCGGCTCCCGTTTGGCGCGTCTCAGCTCGTCGACCCGAGAACGGGCGGCCTCGAGGCGCCGGGTCAGCTCCCGTTTCTCCTGTTCGATCCGCCGGGTCGTCTCCATCTGCCGGTCCACGGCCTCCTGCGCCGCGTCCCTGGCCAGCCGTACCCGCTCGGTCGCGCGAAGCTGCGCGGTGTACGCCTGGGCGGCCTGGGCGCGGAGAATCTCGTGAACCCGCAGGGTGTCGCGCAGCCGCTCAAGGTTGGCGACTCGTGCGTCCGACATATGCGTCAGCAGACTGGCCCGCTGCAGCAGATCCCCGATGTCGCCCAGGCCCTCGACGAGGACACCCGGCACGGAGAGGTCCGGCGCCCCGTAACTCACGCCGCCGTAACTCGCCGTCGCCTCGGCCGCAACCGCGGCGCGGGCCTCCCGGACCTGATCGGCCGCGCCGCGCAGCCGCCGTGTCGCCTGCTCATAGCTCGCCTTTATCGCCTCAAGCCGGACGAGCTCGCCGTTGTACGCCTCGACGAGCCCTTCGGCGTCCTGCGCCAGATCGTCCTGACGGGCCCGCGCCGCGGTCAGGTCGGCTCCCACCTTGTCCAGTTCATGGGCTCGCTCCTGGGCTGTCGCCCGGGCCTTCGCCACATCTTCGGCGGACGGTCTCGAATCCGCGCCGGCCGCGCCGCCCAGGGTCAGGACCAGGCCCGTTCCCAGTCCAGCGACGAGCCCCGATGCTCTGAGGAGTGGCATTACTACCCCTTCCGTGCGTCCACTCCCCCAAGTTCCCTGTGATTACTCTGCGTACACATCTTGGACACATAGAGTAATCGCCATATGTAGGAGATCGTCCCGATAAGTACAGCGGCGAAATCGACCGGGACAGCCGGGCCATCAGGAAGATGACGGCCGCGGCGTCGGCCGCACCTCGGCCTGTGGGGCGATCTGCGGGGCGATCTGCGGGGCGGACTGTGGTGAAGGCGGCGGGGTCGGCCCTGGTTCGGGTTCCGGTGTCGGCCTGCCGCTCGGCGTGGAGGGCCCGGATGACGCGGAAGGCGCGGGACGCTCCGCCCGCGGCACCCGCCGCTCGTCCCGCGCTCCGCTCACTGCTCCGGATTTCACCGTCCCGGCCCGATCCGCTCTGCCCCCGCCGTAGCGGAACCAGCGGCGCGAACCGGGCGGGTACGGCCGGGCCGAAGGGGTCCGCGGCAGGGCGCCACTCGGCGGGGATGTCGGGGTGGATTTCGGAGGGGATGTCGGAGGGGGTGAAGGCCGCACCGTCGGCCGGGGCGTCTCGTCCCAGTCCTTATGCGGCCGACGGTGGTGCTGGTGATCGCGGCCCGGCCAGTGACCGTGATCCGGCCAGGGTCCGGGATGGTGACCGCCCGGCCAGGGTCCTGGACGGTGCGGCGGTGGCCTGTGACCGGGCCGGTGTGGTGGGGGGCCTTCGGACGGGAACCGAGAGGGCGGCTTGGGCGATGGAGTGGGACCGGTGTCACTCGGGGGCATGTCCCCCGGCTCCTCGCCCGGCGGCATCGGCTCCGGGCCGGACGGCTCCGCGGACGGGTTCGGCGCCGGTCGCGGGGAGTGTGGGGGGGATGAGTGTGGGGGTTCGGATGGAGGTGGAGCCGGGCGGGGCGCGGGAGCCGGCAGCGGAACCGGACCGGCCGGGATCACTGGGATCACCGGCTCGGCCAGGTCGTAGCGGCCGGGCTGAGACTCGGGCTCGGGCTGGGACTCGGGCTCGGGCTGGGACTCGGGCTCGGGCTGAGGCGGGCGCTGGGCGCGGGCGTCGGCGCCCTCCGAGGTGCTGTCAGGCCCCGCCGTACCCGGCGTCTGGCCGGCGACGGGCCATCGCCGCGCGACGCCCCCGGTGGCCGAATCTGTGATGTCACCGGAGAACTGTGCGAAGACCAGGGCGATCGCCGCCGCGGCCGCTACCGTGGCCACCCCCCCGGCCACCGCCTGCGCCAACCGGCCCTCCCGCCGGGTGCCCGCCCTGGGAAAACCCGACGGATCGAGCGCACCCACCCGTTTCGCGACGAACCGCCGATAGGGAACGAGCTCGGGATCGACGAAGCAGCTCAGCACCCGGACACGCAGCGTGTCGGGCAGGGCGGTCTCGGGTAGTTGAGCGAAGACCTTGGCCGGAGAGACCTGGCGAATCCGGTGCCCGGAACAGCTTTCGCACCGCGCCAGATGCTTGATCAACCGCTGGCGCGTCTGAGTGGTGAGCCGACCGGAGAACCCCTCGAGCATCTTGCCGGCCCGATCGCAGCCGGGCGCGCTCTTCCTCGCGAGGATCTCGGCGGTGATCGCGTCGCGCAGTCGGTCGACCGCCGACTCACGCAATCCTTCCACGTAACGCTGGCCGGTGCCGAACATGGTCGCCACCTCGGCCGTCGACAGGTCGTGCCGCGTGGTCAACTCGAGAACCTCGCGGTACTCCGACGCCAGCGCGGACACGGCACCCTGGGCCACCACCCGCAGATCGGCCGCCACCGCGTCGGCGGAACCCACCGGGCCGGTGACGTCGGCAGTACCGTACGGCACTGCCCCGAACTGTCCAGTGTCGAACTGTCCGGTGCCGGGCTTTCCTGTACCGAACTGTCCCGTTTGGAACTGCGAGGCGTGAAACTGCGCGACATGGAACGGCGTGACGCCGAACGGCGTCGTGCTCGGCGCAGCACCCTGACCACTCGCCTGATCACTCGCCTGATCGCCGGCCTGATCACCGTTATGGGTCCGGTCATCCGGTGATGTACCCGGGGTCCTGCGGCGCAGGCACTCCCCGCGTGCCAGGGCGTACAACCACGGCCGGAACGACTCGTGGTCCGCCAGCGAACCGACGAGGGCCTCAGCGGCGATCAAAGTGTCTCTTAACGCGACCTGGGCGTTGTCGGGACCGTCCAGCATCATTCGGCAGTATCGGTAGATGCTCTCCGCATACATCTCATAGAGCGCGGCGAGAGCACCCGGATCACGTGCACGCAACGCCTCGACCAGGACGCCATCATTCATATAACTCAGAGTAAATGCTCGGTAACTACCCGCTCTACCCTTTCCCCGAAGCGCGCCCAGAATGCGGCGAAAACACCCCCGATCTCCCCATCAAAATTGTCTAATTATTTATCAGTTTCGGAATTTACTTATGTAACTAGCAGTAAAAATCAGTATTGATCGGGCAAATCAGCTCATAGCGCCTCAGCGAGTCTGTGCGGCGAGCCCGGCCTCCGCACACCCCCGGGTGAGCGCCTCAAGACCGAAGGCGTCCACGGGGCCGAGTGCGCCCGTGCCTCGTACGCCCTCGGCGAGTGCGGTGGTCGCGCCCCAGGCCAGGACCCGCGCGGTGAAGTCGTACGGGTCTCCTCCGTTGAGCTCCACGGCGGCGAGCAGGCGCCCCCTCGCGTCGTACGCCTCCGCGACGATCTGGGAGGAGACCGCTGGCGCGGCGTGGCCGGGTGGCCGCCCCGAGCGGATGACCCGATCGACCAACGCGTCCGTCACCCGCCTGGCGCCCGGCATGGCGGCGAGCACCGGAGTCGCCCGGGCCAGCGTCCCCGCGGCCCGGGTCAACCTGCCCAGCCAGCCGAGGTAGACGTTGACTTCACGCAGGCCGGGATGGGCCGGCGGCAGCGCGAAGTGCTCCGAGGTCCCCACGGCCATGCCGTACCGCCGGCGTCCCCCGACGACGAAGGCACGGGTGCGGCCGTGTTCTCGGACGATGCGGCCCTCGCGGAAGCCGTACATCGGATCGAGAAGGACGCCGAGCGCGGAGGCGCGCGTGCCGGGGCTGAGGCGGGCGGCCAGGTCGCCGCGCACGAAGTAGCCGACGTCCACCCGCACCGCCTCGGATCCCGCCTTGCGCAGGGCCAGGGCCGCGGCCAGGTTGCCGGGCACGTAGTCATATCCGAAGGCGGTGATCAGCGCGGCGCCGCCCGCGCCGGCGGCCGGGCCGTACCGCTGGTAGATCCGTTTGATGAACGGGGGCTCGCCCGCGGTGTCCAGGTAGACGGCGCCCGCCTCGGTCGCCGCCGCGACCGCCGCCTCCCCCCAGCGCATGAACGGTCCGACCGCCGAGATCAGCACGTCACCCGGGCCGACGGTTCTGCGAACCGACTCCGGGCGGCTCACGTCGGCGACCGCCGTCGGCGGCCGGACCGGCAGAGACGCGGCGAAGGCGTCCAGCCTGGCGGGGTCGCGCCCCACGAGCAGCGGCCGGGCTCCACGCGCGATCAGCGCCGCCGCCGTGAGCCGGCCGGTGAACCCGGTGGCTCCGAAGAGCACGATCCTCGGGGTTCTCATGCCCTCACGGTAACCTGCCCCGGCTGCCGGGCCCGGTGGTGGTGCCGGTGGTGGTGCCGGTCCCCGCCCGTGATCCGCTGCTCGCCGTGCGCCGCTCACTGCCGCCGATCGGCGAGCACCTGATAGCCGCGGTCCTTGTCGAACGGCTTGGTGCTCGGCGCGACGGTGTGGATCGGAACCGCCCCGGCGAGGGCGAGGTCGATGTACGGCTTGGCGGTCGTCCCCCACGTCCTGGCGCGCACGTCGGTCTTGGCGACCGTGCCGCCGGTCACACCGTCGATCGTGATCACGAAGCGGCGTTTGAGGTTCGACTGGACCTTCTCGAGGTAGGCGGTGCCGCCCCCGGCCAACTTGCCCGCGGCGTCTCTCAACAGGGCCGTCACCGCGACGCCGCTCGCCGCCTTGAGGAAGGGATCGAGCACGTAGCCCGTGATCAGGTAGCTGCCCTCGTGCAGCCGTTCGGTGACGACATCGGAGATCGGGAACGTCAGGAAGGCCGATGGGATGCGCGGAACGAGATGCCAGGTCGCGTGGCCGCATTCGATCTTCACCCGGACCGGCTGCCCGGTGGCCGTCGTCTGGCCGCTGAACGCCACGGACCTCCCCGGCGGCACCGCGTCCAGCGGCTGCTTCAGATGGACCACCTGCTTGCCCGCCGCGTCCACAGCGGTGACGGTCGCGATCGCGTGCTCCCCGAAGTGCCAGCGGTTGGCGTTGCTGAGCACGCCGGCCCAGCTCACCACATAGCCGGTGCCGGACTTCGCGATGGAGGAGACCTGCTCCTTGAGGACGAGCGGCCGGATATCCGCCTGCTTGTCTTCGCCACACGCCGCCGGCGCCAGGCCGGCGAGGGCGAGGGCGAGGGCGATCGTCATTCGGCTACGTCGAGTCACTTAGACGTCATAACCCCTGAAACGGGCGGCGAGGCCTCGGACACGCGCAGGCCGTACGGTATCTTTACGGGCTTTCACCTGGCTGTTTCCGACGGGCGTTCCCGGCCCGGCATCGCTATCTCGGGCGGGCGACCCTACGTTCGTCCCAGACCGGCTCGGGCGATTCGTAGACCCGCCCGTCGGCGCCGAAGACCAGGTAACGGTCGAAGTCGGCGGCGAACCATCGGTCGTGGGTCACCGCCAACACCGTGCCGTCGAAGGAGTCCAGGCCTTCCTGAAGCGCCTCCGCGCTGGCCAGGTCGAGGTTGTCGGTCGGCTCGTCGAGCAGCAGCAGCGTGGCGCCGGACAGCTCGAGCAGCAGGATCTGCAGCCTGGCCTGCTGGCCTCCCGACAGCGTCTCGAACCGCTGGTCGGCGACCCGTCCGGCCAGTTCGTAACGGGCCAGGGCCTTCATCGCCTCGTTCCTGAGCCGGGCGTGCTCGGCCATCACGATCTCGCACGGCGTACGCCCGAGCAGCTCGGGACGGGCATGTGTCTGAGCGAAATGCCCGGGAACGACCCTTGCGCCGAGCCGGGCCACCCCGGCGTGCCGGATCTCCTCGCCCGAGAGCAGCCGCAGGAAGTGGGACTTGCCCGACCCGTTGGAGCCGAGTACGGCGACGCGCTCGCCATACCAGACCTCCAGATCGAACGGCTTCATCAGGCCGCTGAGTTCGAGGTTCTCGCAGATGATGGCGCGTTTGCCGGTGCGGCCGCCGTGCAGGCGCATGCTGATGAGCTGGTCCTTTGGCGCGAGCTCGGGCGGCCCCGCCTCCTCGAACCTGCGCAGACGCGTCTGTGCCGCGTGATAGGCCGGGGCCATGCCGTCGTTGTAGCGCGCCTTCTGTTTGAGCATGTTCACCAGGCGCTTGAGCTTGGCGTGCTCCTCGTCCCAGCGGCGGCGCAGCTCGTCGAGCCGCTCGTTGCGTTCCCTCCGGGCCTCGGCGTACGTAGCGAATCCGCCGCCGTGGACCCAGATGTTCCCGGACTCGACGGTGACGATCCGGTCCGCCGCGTTGGCCAGCAGCTGCCGGTCGTGGGAGACGAGCAGGACCGTCTTCGGGGTCTCCCGCAGCGCCTGCTCCAGCCAGAGCTTGCCCGGCACGTCGAGGTAGTTGTCGGGCTCGTCGAGCAGCAGGGTCTGGTCCGGCCCGCGCAGCAGCGCCTCCAGCACGAGCCGCTTCTGCTCACCCCCCGAGAGCGTCCCCACATCCCGATATTTCACCTTGTCGTACGGCATGCCGAGGGCGGCGACCGTACAGGCGTCCCAGAGCACCTCGGCGTCGTAGCCGCCGGCGTCGGTGTAGTCGGTGATCGCCTGGGCGTACCGCATCTGGGTCTTCACGTCGTCGCGCTCCATCATCGCGAGCTCGGCGTCGTGGAGCCGGGCCGCGGCCTCCCGCACCCGGGTGGGCGAGACCCCGAGCAGCAGGTCGTGAACCGTGCTGCCGTCGCGGATTCCGCCGATGAACTGGCGCATCACGCCGAGGCCGCCGGAGTGCGCCACCGAGCCCTCGACCGGCTGGAGATCTCCGGAGATCAGGCGGATCAGCGTCGTCTTGCCCGCTCCGTTGGGGCCGACGAGGGCGGCCTTGACACCCTCCCCGATCCGGAACGAGACGTCGTCCAGCAGCGGCCTGCCATCGGGCAGCACATGCGTGAGATGCCCGACCTCGACGTGTCCCACGGCGTTCCCCTCCTCGCGTTCCGCGCAGGTTATCGCCCGATCTCGTCACCGGGCATCCCGATTCCCCGGCGGCCCCGCTCAGCCGCCGACCACCAACCGGACCGCGAAACCGACGAACACCAGGCCCAGCCCGGCATCCACCCAGCGCAGCAGCTGCTGTCCGCCACTCGGTCTGCGACGGTCCGTCAACTGCCGCAGCCGTACAAGGAGTTCGGTCAGAATGGTCAGCCAGAGCGCGCCGAGCGCGAGGTAGACGGCGGCCAGCAGAGCCATCGAGCGGCCCGGCGGCTCCCCGGCCGGGACGAACTGCGGTAGGAATGCAAGCAGGAACAGTCCCACCTTGGGGTTGGTCCCGGTGCAGAGCAGGCCCTGAAGGAAGGTGCGCCGGCCGGTCGGCGGCTTCGGTACGGCCGGCACCCCCTCGTTGCCGTCCGCCGGCCCGGGTCGGGGTCGGCGGAGCGCAGCGAGCAGTGCCCGCAGGCCCCAATAGAAGAGCAATGCCGCCCCCACCCACTGCACCGCGCGGAACAGCGTGCTGTCGGCCGTCAGCAACAGCGACACCCCAAGGACCGACATCATCGCCTGCACCCCACCCGCCGTGATCATTCCAGCGGCGGCGGTGAGGCCCCTTGCCCGCCCCATGCCGCCGAGCACCAGTCGCGCGATCAAAGCGGCATCCGGACCAGGTGTGACGATGACCAGCACCGAACTGGCCAGAAAGAGAGCGCTGATCACTGTGCTGAGAGGAACACAAGCACGGAGCGGCAACAGGGGTCGGGCAGGCGAGTAAGCCCGAAGTCCCTGCGCACTGGCGAGGGATGTGCCTCCATGCTCCGATTGTGCCGACCGGTCTGGAGACCGCCCTCATCACCACACTCTACGTGGAATCGATGACGAGAACGGAGGCATCCGGGCGGCTGGGAAACCGTGACCTCGCCGGAGTTCTTCATCGCCGCAGCGGCCGGGACCCGCGTCAGGCGCCGAGTCAACCGGCCTTCCAGAACTCACGCAGCAGTCCGAAGACGGTCTCGGGCTCCTCGACATGGCCGAACGAGCCACTGCGTTCCAGGACGCGGAATTCGAACTGCGGTGCGTGCACGACGAACTCCCGCTGCAGCTTCGGGTACAGTGCCCGGTCGTGTCGACCGGCCAGGACGAGGGTCGGCACGGTGATCTCCTTCAGCCTGGGCCGGAAATCCGGGATCCTGGCCACCTCTCCGCCGATGATGAAGTCCACGTCAGAGCCGACGAACACCGGGTAGAGCTCGATGTTACGGGCACCGGGCTCGTTCAGCAGCAGCGCGGCGTTGTCCGGATTGAAGAACCGGACAAGCTTTGTGGCAGCCGCGAACTGCTCACGCAACTCCGGGCTGGTGGAGGCCAGGCCCCCGATGCGGAGTTTCTGGATCTTCGCCCACACCTCGGGGGCCTGATTGGCCAGCTCCCGGTTGATGTTGGCATGGTTGAGCTGCCACATCTCGGGACTGTGCAGGCTGTTGGCGAGCACCAGCGAGCGAACCAGGTGCCCGTGGTCGAGCGCCAGCGCCTGACCGAGCAGGCCGCCGTACGAGAAGCCGTAGATGTGCACCGGGCCGAGCCCGAGCTGTTCGATGAGCGCGGCCACATCGGCCACGTCGTCCCGGAAGGTGATCTGCGAGAGATCGTCCGGGGCACCGGACCGGCCGCGGCCGAACAGGTCGACGTAGATGACCTGGTAGTCCTCCGCCAGGTCCGAGAAGAACGGATGGAAGATCAGGTGCGAACCAGCGGGGCCGAGGCCGGCCAGCAGCAGCACCGGTTCGCCGCTGCCCTCGGTCTCCACCCAGAGCCGGTGCCCACGTACCTCGTAGTGCCGCCCCGCTGGGTGGTTGATCCTGGCGCCGGTCTGCTGACTCGTCATGTGACTCCCCTTCAGTCTTGGTACGTGAAGACCCCGGCCGTCCGGGTCTTCTCATTGGCACCGATCCCGATCACGGCGCTCTCGTCGGCGGGCAGCGCGCGAGCATATGTGCCCGCATAGCCCTGGGGGGTAACGAACAGCCCCCAGGCCGCCTGCCACTCCTCCAGCCGGCCGGTCTCCGGGTCGACCACCAGCTCGGACCTCGGCACCACACGCTCCTGGACGACGGCCCCCGCCTCGCCGACGGATTCCAGTGTCTGACGCCACTCACGCTCGCCGGTCTCCCAGCCGGCCACGATCCCGGCGCCGCCGTACAGAGCGTTGGGCTTCAGGATCAGCTGCTCTCGGCGGGCCAGGCACTCCTCGAGGACGTCCGCACCGTCCTGCCCGAAGGTACCGCCGATGGCCCTGGTCCAGGGCACCAATCGGTCGATGACGGCTAGCTCGGAGGCTTCGAAACTGCTCCGGGTGCGCGGGTCGGAGAGCATCGCCAGACAGCCCTTGTTGCCGAACAGGTTGGATTCCATAGGGGTCCACAGCACGACGGTGCCCGCCTCATGGGCCCGGAAGACCGGCTCGGCCAGTGCCTCGCCGTCCGGCTCGGCGAGGATCTCATCGGCCGAGTAGCAGCGCAGCACCACGTCCAGGGGCCTCCCGTGCAGGTACACCCGGTCACCTCTGGTGCGCACATCACCGATCTCGCCGATATGGAAGTCCATCCCGAAACTGCGCATCAGCTCCTCGAAGGCGCGCCAGGCGGCTCCGTAGCCGGCCAGCCCGCCGGGCGCCTCAAGCAGCGCCACCACCGGCTCCCGGCCGGGCGCCACCGCGGCGCCGGCCGTACGCAGGGCATCGGCGATCACGCGGCCGGTGTCGGTGTACCGCAGGTCGTGCTCCTTGGCGAACCGCGCGAAGGCCGCTACGTCGAGCAGCACCCGGGGAATCTCACCAGCCCGGTCCACCCCGCCCAGTTCGCTGGCGATGTTGAATTCCAGAAGCCGGAAGGCCGTCCCGTCGTGGTACATGTCGGCGC
Organism: Sphaerimonospora cavernae; assembly: GCF_042435035.1. Classification (NCBI taxonomy): domain Bacteria; kingdom Bacillati; phylum Actinomycetota; class Actinomycetes; order Streptosporangiales; family Streptosporangiaceae; genus Sphaerimonospora; species Sphaerimonospora cavernae. The sequence continues at coordinate 193,410 of NZ_JBHMQT010000006.1, read as the reverse complement.
GCCCGTACTGGGGCGGTACGGCCCCGCCGAGGCGGGTGATCAGCCGAGTCCGGCGCTCGCTGATGGCGAGCGCGGCGCAGTAGCGCCGGAGATCGTTGCCGAACAGCCGGGCCGGCAGGGAGGTGATCAGCTCGAACACCCGTATGACGTCGTCCGCGAATCGGTGGATCTCCTGTTCCTGGAGAAACAGCGGCCTGGGCAGCAGGCGCTGGCCGGACGAGGCGGACAGGGCCGGCGGAAGGTCGGCATCCTGCATGGCGGTGAGCAGCCGGCTCCCCGGTACAAGGCACTCCTGGATGTACTTCTCGGTCACGTGATTTGTCATCGCGAACTCTCCGTCCGTCCCACCGATCACTGGTCAGGTGGCTCGAAGACCGAGCCGCCGCGATCAGGCCACGATCAGGCCGGCCTCGATCCGGCGTACCTCTTCGTAGTCGGCCCAGACCTGCTCGCGATCGGGCCCGGCGAGTACCACGAAGCCGAGGCTCAGGGTGTTGAGCAGGTCCTTGGTGACCTCCAGCCGGTCACCGTCCTTGACCCCAACCACATGGTGGTAATGGCTGGCCAGCTTGGCGACGTCCTCCAGGCAGGCGGCGTTCCGCACGATGCCCGAGGCCCTGCTGATCAAGAAGACCACCAGAGTGACATTCTGCAGCCGGTAGCCCTCGGGGATCTCACCCGCCCTGGTGAAGTACCGCACCGCACGGTCGATCTGGCTGTCCCCGGTGGCCATCCGGCAGAACCTGGGCTGTCCACCGCCGTGCGGCCGGGCGTTGAGCTCGATCAGGCGAGGCCCGTCCTCGGAGAGCATCACCTCTACATGCGCCGCTCCGAAGCGGAAGCCCACCGCGTCCAGAAACTTCCTGGTGTAGTCGACCAGCTCCTGGACTTCCGGCTCGTCGGGGGAGACCCACTCCATGGCGTCGTACACCGCCATGTACTCGGAGTTGTCCACCTTGGTGTAGCGGCACAGGTCGGTCACGGTGTGCACGCCGTCGTGGCTGAAGATGTCGATCACGTACTCGTGACCGTTCACGTACTCCTGGACGAGCATGCGGTCGTTGATGATCTGCCACTGGTTGGGCCGGCCGAGCTGGGCCTCGAAGGCCTCACGCCAGTTCTCCCTGACTCTTGTCACGCCGTCCGTGCTCGCGCTCTTGGGCGGTTTCACCACCAGATCGCGGCCGACCAGGCCCTCGCGCTCGATCCACGCTTCGACCTCGGCTGGGTCGTCCGTACAGATCTGCCGGATCACCGGCAGCCCGGCCCTCCGCGCCGCCTCGGCCATCTCCCACTTGTGCCGCCGGGCCGCGCGCAGTTCCGGGACGTTCGCCAGTTCCTCGGTCACCAGCGACGACAGCAAGTCGGCCAATTCCACGCCGGACTCGGCGCCCGGCAGGATGCAGCGGGGCCGGAGCTCACGCAGCCGGCCCGCCACCGCGTCCAGATCCCCGTCGAACACGATCATCTCGGGGAAGTCCTCGGGGTGGAACGACGCGCGGTAGACCTCCGGCATGTCAGGGCCGGACAGCACCGCGACCACCGGGACTCCCGCCTGGCGGAAGGCCGGCGCGTACATGCCGCCGGAGGAGAAGGGGTCGACGATGACCGCGGGGCCGTTTGGATCGCTCAGCATCATTCGGTGACCCCCGCCAGCCGTGCGGCGGCCGCGCAGTAGCGGAGCCAGGCGTCCATCACGTCGGGCGACAGCTGACGGGCCCGGACGGCCGCGTGCACCAGGCCCGGCTCGACCACCAACTCCACCTCGGTGCCGTTCTCCCGCAGCTTGTCGGCGTAGGTGGTGGCGTCCACCACCAGCGAGTCCAGTTCGGCGCCCATGATGTACGCGGGTGGAAGCCCATGGAACTCTCCGCGGACGAGCGGTGAGACGTACGGCTCCAGCACGTCGGCGGCGTTCGGGCAGTAGCAGGCGGTGTAGTACTCCATCTCGCCGCCGGTGAGCAGCGGGGCGTCCTCGCCGCCGTCACGCCAGCGGGAGAAGTCCAGCACAGGGCTGATCGGGGCCTGCCCGGCGAGCCGCGGACCGTGCCGGTCACGGGACATCATGCAGAGGACGACCGACATGTTGCCGCCGGAGCTGTCGCCGCAGACCACGACGCGTTCCGGGTCGATGTCGAACCGCTCGGCCGCCGCCACGATCCCGCACAGTGCGCCGTAGCAGTCCTCCAGGCAGGCAGGGAACGGATGCTCCGGGGCCATCCGGAAATCGACCGCGATGGTGGTCAGGCCCGAGTTGGCTGCCAGTTCGGCGGCGACAGTGTTGTGCGTCTCGAGCGACCCGACGACGAATCCACCGCCGCGGATGTAGAGCAGCACACCGCGACCTCTGCGGTCTTCCGGCCGGTACACCCGGATCGGAATCCGGCGACCATCGTGCTCCACCGCGTCGTCGGCGATGGCGACGCCTTCGGGCAGCTCGTACGGGAACTCCTGACCGAGGCCGAGATAGAGTGCTCGCTGTTCCGCCACCGGCTTCAGATAGAAGTCCGGAGGCATCGCCTTGTTGCTACGGGAGACGAATTCCTCAATTCCCGGCGCGTACCGCATCATTCTCCTTCTGGTTCTTGGTGTTGAATACGGCGCTGCGGATGCCCCGGCGCACCAGGGCGGGCAGGCAGAGCACAGTGCCCAGGGCTCCGATCCACATCGCGCCGGTGAGCCCGACCAGAGCCGTCGCGACGGAGGCGAGCAGACTGCCGAGCGAGATCACGCCCCAGATCAGGAACCGCTGGACAGAACCCACCCGGCCCAGCAGCTCAGGTGGCGAAACGGTCTGCCGCAGCGTCAGCGAGGTCGGCGAGTACGATCCCTCGCCCACGCTGTGGAAGACGCTGCCGAACACCAGGCCGCAGGCGCCCGCGATGCCGCCCAGCGCGCCGAAGGCCGGCATCAGCAGAATGCCCACCACCGAGACGACGGCGGAGATCACCAGCGCCTTCGGGTAGCCGATCCGTTCGCCGAGCCTGGCGGAGAGCATGTTCCCGATCGGATATCCGGCCGCCGCCGCGCCGACCACGACACCGATCCACTGCGGCGAGAGGCCGAGCTCGTTGCGGCAGTACAGCACCAGGCTGGTGGTGACCATGGTGAGGAAGAGCGTATAGGTGGCCCCGCACGTCAAGATCGGCTGCAGCACCGGGTGTCGGAGCACGAACCTCAGGCCCTCGCCGATGCTACGGCGCATCCAACCGCGCTCACGGGTGACCTTCTCCCGAGGCGGTTCACGGTGCTTCATCATCACCAGTGTCACCACCGAGACGGTGAAGCCGATCGCGTTGGCCGCGATCGCGCCGACCACGCCGAGAAAAGCGATCACCGGGCCGGCCGCCATCGGCCCGAGCGCCTGCGAGGTGGACTCCGACAGCGCGAGCCGCGCGTTGCCGCGGTGCAGGTCCCTGGGGTTCCCGTACAGGCTCGGCAGATAGGAGGTGTACGCGACCTGGAAGAACACCACCGCGCAGCCGGCCAGCGTGATCAGCGCCATGAGCGCGGCGAACGACAGGGTGTCCGCTGCGGCCAGCAACCAGATACTGGCGAAGACGACCAACTGCAGGGCATTTGAAACGATCATCACGGCTCGGCGGGGAAGTCGATCCACGATCGCGCCTGCCTGCAGTCCGAGGAGCAGGAACGGCAGGAAGAGTCCGAACTTGAGCAGCGCCGCCTGGGCGGGTGTCGCATCGAGGATCGTGACGGCCAGCAGAGGCAGGGCCAGCGTCATGAACTGATCGCCGAACAGGCTGACCGACTGCCCGGTCCACAGCAGGCCGAAATCCCGCCGGGCGGTGGGTGCGTTGACCGGCGCGTCCGCCTTCAGGCCCTCATTGTCCCGCTGCTCCTCCTGGGCCGAGGTCATGTCGTCCCCACCGGAAGGCCGGCCACCGATATCTCCATATCTCCATCTCCTCGTCTAGTGCCGGCTCTGCCGCCTGGAGACACGGCAGGGCTCAGCCACTCCTCGAACACCGATCCGGCTGTGACGGTCACAGGCTCAACGGGTCCGCAGAGTGATGGCCCGGCGCGCGGTCTCCGCGGCCTGCTCGCAGGCCGCGAGAGTCGCGCCCTCGACGACGAGATAGCCGTACCGGCTGGTGACGTGCCCGGCCGGCGGCAACAGAAGTTCCTGGCCTGGGCCGCCCAGCACACCGAAGGCGTTGACCGCGGCGGCCAGGGCGGTCTCGTCGACGGTGACCTCGGCCACCGTGCAGTCCCGCTCCGGGTAGAGGAAGTAGACGGCGGCGACCTGCTCGCGGGTCCCCGCCGTGTCAGGCCGCACCCCGCAGGCCACCTCGACGGCAACCCGGCCGGGATCGATGCCGGAGGCGACCGAGCCGACGTACGGGATCAGGTCGCCGCCGAGCCGGGCGTTGATTTCGATCACCTTCGGCCCGTCGTCGGTCAGGCGCAACTCGGCGTGCGTGATGCCCGTGTGATAGCCGACCGCCCGGTGCGCCCGCGCCAGCACATCCAGCAGGCGAGGGTCGGTGAGCAGCGGATCCGCCGCGTCCACGGTGTGGCCGGTTTCCTCGAAGTAGGGCGGGAAACCACTGATCTTCCGCGCCACGAACAGCGGCTTCAGCTCCCCGTCGACCAGCGCGGCGTCCACGCTGATCTCCTCACCCGTGAGGTACTCCTCGACCAGCACACCGGCGTCGTAGTACGGCACGCCGTCCTCCTCCGCGCCCCGGGCCTCGGCGTAGCCGGCTTCCAGCCCATCCGCGTCGTCGACGCCGTTCACGCCGAAACTGGCACCCAGGGCACGCGGCTTGAGGATGACCGGGTAGCCGATCCGCTCGGCGGCCGCCCGCGCCTCCTCCAGAGAGGAGACCAGCACTGAGGCCGCCTGCGGGACGCCGGCGGCCTCCAGCGCGACGCGGGTCTGGTGCTTGTCCCGGCATCGGGCGACATCCTCAGGGGCGGTGCCGGGCAGCCCGAGCGCCTGCTGGACCTCGGCGGTCTGCACCATTCGGACCTCGTCCCAGCACAGCACGCCGGAGATCCTGTGCCGGGCGGCGAGCTCGCGGGCCGCGTCGACCATGGCCGGCACGTCCAGGGTGTCGACCACGGTGTGGCCGACGATGTATCGCTTCTCCCAGGTTGGCTCCTGTGACAGGAACAGCCAGACCTCCGCCGCGCCGGACACCAGATCGAGGAGGTACTCCCGGTAGAGGTGGTAGCCGCTGCTGACGAGGATGATCAGCGGTTTCTCGGTGGCCTTGCCGTCAGGGAGAAGGTTGGTCATGGGAATGTCTCCTGGAAGTGCGGGGGTGACATGCCGGCAGCCGGGCATCAGCCCGGCTGCCGGTCGGCTTGCTCGCCGGGCGCCGTCAGCGGCCGGTCAGTGCCGGCGACAGCGGCCGGTGTTCGAGGACGTACTCCGTACCGGCCGTGTCGGGAAAAACGGCCGTGACCCGGTTGCCGCGGCGCACCGCCGGCACTCCGGCCTTGATCGCCTTCGTCACCGAGGTCGCCCGCTCGTGCCACGGGCAGATCAGCCGGCTCCGGCCGGGCTCGAACTCGGCCAGGTTGAGCGGCCCGCCCCGGTGCGGGCAGCGGGCTGAGAGCACGAACGAGCCGAGTTTCGTACGGGCGTACACGTAGGAGGCGTCGCCCAGCACGACGCAGTTGTCGCGGCCCTCGACCGCGAAGGTCACGACAGGCATGCCCGGTAGTCCCCCACCGAGTGAATCTGGTAGACGCACTCCTCGGACTCGATGATCGCGCCGTGCAGGCGGTTGCGCTGGATCACCGTGCCCTCACCGGCCTCCAGGATCTGGTAGGAGTCGAAGCCCGCGACGAACTTCATCGTGCCGGAGACGATGTGACACAGCTCGTCGCCGTCGTGACAGTGGGTGTTGGAGAGCTCGCGGTACGGCTCGACGATGTGCGCGACCGGCGGCGTCACCTTGCCGCTCTCGATGGCCGCCCAGACTGGTGCGTGCAGTTCCTTGTTGGTCGGACCGGCATCCATCCAGGCGATCTGGTCCGCGAAATCCTGATCGGCGATTTCGGAGATCAGCTGGAACTCTTCGAAGCCACGCACGATCTCAGGGATGATCACCTCCCCGTGCTCCTCCACCAGCGGAAGGATCAGCTTCTCCAGCGCCATCCGGCCGTGGTGCTGGTCTATGCCGACGTGCTCGGTGAAGTACTCCACGTCGACCTCGGGACCGAACACCTTGACAAGCAGGTCCGCGGCGCGCCGGCAGAAGTCGACCAGAGCGGTCTCCGTGTAGTACAGCGCGCCGACGTAGCGGAAGAACAACTCGTGGTTCTTCCCCAGGTAGTGGAAGTAGTTGTTCAGCATGAGGCTGCTGTTGAGGTAGTACTGCCAGTAGTGGTGAACATCGGTGCGCAGGCCAGCGGACTCCAGGGTCCGCTCAAACAACTTGCTGTGCTTGGTGTCGTGGACGCCGTAGCCGTACTCATCAATGATGATCTTGAACCACTCGGACTGCGCGGCACCGTAGTAGCCCAGCACGTTCCGTATCATCGGTGAGGCCTCGGACAGGAAGTCCGGCGCGAACTGGATCAGCCACATGCGTGCCGCGCGAACCGGATCCGTGGACTTCTCGATCGCGATCTCGGACAGCGAGGGCTGGGACAGGTCGCGGTCCTGCAGCGACCGCAGATACGCCTCCAGTTCGGCCTTGGTCCACTTCCCGGAAACCTCGACCTCCTGGTCGAGGAAGCCGAATGCGAACTTCTCCAGCGACGGCCGGATGATCTCACCGAGGGCGCGGTTGCTCGGGTTGTAGAACCGCTTGTAGTCCTCCCACTTCTCCTTCAGGCCGGCCTTGGGGAGGAACATGAGGTCCGCCTCGTAGATGCTGGTGAGAATGCGCTGCGCGGCCAGGCCCTCGTAGTTCAGTATCTCGCCGCGGGGCAGGACCTTGCTGAAATCAAGGTAGGGGAGAATCTGGGGTCGGAGCTGCCGACGATAGGGGTTGTCATCGTTCTCCCATTCCTCATTATCGAGATAGATGGGATTGGTCGCGTATCGGAGGACGTACTCCTTGAGTTGCTCAGGGGTGAGCTCGAACGGCTTGTGGGGCGGAAGGTCATGGCTCATGCTGCACCTTTTTCGAGGCAGGCAGTACGGATGGCTGCGCCGGGAAGGCGAAGAGTGGAACTCTGAAGTGCTGATGCCGGACTCAGACGATCGAAAGCCGGCCGCCCTGCCACTGCAGGTCGCATTCGAAGACCTCGCCGGCGTTGACGACCACCGGCACGTCGAACGGGATCAGCGCCTGCATCCAGTGCGAACTGACGTTGTCGGGAGAGTTGCGCAGCATCACGCCCGCGCCCAGGTCCATCTCGAACCAGGCGACGATCGCATGCGCGGTGCCGTCAGCGGTCACTGGCAGCGCCACGTTCGCGCTGCCGTCGTCGAGCGGGCCGTCCACGAAGTCGAAGCTGACCAGCTCGACGGTCTCCGAGAGCATCGCGTGTGGCCAGGTGTGCAACCGGACGGGGTGATGGCCGGCGGTGGCCACCAAGTTGATCGGACCGATATCGAAGCCGACGGCGTTGCTCACCCGGTTGAGCCCGGCGATCACGTTGCTCTGGAGCAGCGATCCGTAGATGCGTGCCGACGGCGGCATCAGGCGGCCACCGGGCGCGAGCAGGTGCTCCCTGGCGTGCCGCATGGTCGGGAGGATGCCCTCACCGATCAGGCCACAGTCGACGATTTCCGAGATGATCACATCGACCGGCCGGTTCAGTTCCTGTCCGACCTCCAGCTGGGAGGACATCTTGGGGATCACCGTGATGGTGTCGGACAGGCCGTGCGAGGCGACCACCTGGGAGGCGATCTCGGCCAGCAGCGGATTGGCCTCGCAGGTGATCACTTTCGCGGCGCCGGCCTTCGCCGCCAGCATGGCCAGCAGACCGGTGCCCGCGCCGATGTCCAGCACGTAGTCGCCCGGCTTCACCTGGCGTTCCACGGCGGTGGCGAGGGCCTCGTTCCGCTCTATGTCGTTGAGCATGGCGAAGTGCCAGCGTGGAACGAGCCCCCTGGCGAGGTTGCCGATCATCTGTGGTGCGAGCGTCGAGGACTCGACCACAGCCGCGATGGTTTCGTTGATGGCGGCGGACATCCGGGCGACTTCCTGCGCGCCGGCCTGGAGAGATGCCAGGAAGAGTCTGCCTTCCGGAAATGCCGAGAGAGTCACCGGAACTGTTTCGTCGAGGGCACCGACAGGCTCAGGAGAAACAAGAGAGCGCTCAGCAGTTTTGCTCTGCACTGATTCCTCCAATCTTTAATAGAGGGTGCGCTAGCCGGACCACCTTGTGTAAGTATTCGTCAACAAGCGAAAGGCAGTAATTCTTATGGAATCCCGCCCTCCTGTCCGGGGCCGGAGTCAAGTAGATCACAGAGCCGCAAGTACCCACAAGGGTCAAATTTCGGTCAGGGCGGGCTCATTCGACTTTCGAGAGATTCATAGCGTAATGGGTGGTCGAGTGCATCAATGACCGTTATATGATCGCACTCAGCTATTTACTGCCACTTACAGTAGTCAGACAACTTCCTAATTCGGACCATTTATTCGAAATCGGGCACATGTGACAAGGCGGGCCGGGTGACCGAATTGGTGACACGGCGACTACGACGCGCCTCTGGCCCTCCGTTCGTCTGTCTGGGCCGGGGCGGCCGTCAGGCCGGTGACCCGCATGGTGATGTTGAGACGGCCGCCGGCCAGGCCGGTGGCGGGGTCGCCGGTGCCCGGATAGACCTTGGGCACGCCGTGGTAGGCGAAACGGGAGGGCCCACCGAAGACGAACAGGTCGCCCGAGGCCAGCTCTGTGTCGGTGTAGGGCTTGTTGCGGTTCTCGGTGTTGCCGAAACGGAAGACGCAGGTGTCCCCGATGCTCAGCGACACGACCGGGGCATCGGACTTCTCGTCTTTGTCCTGATGCATCCCGAGCTTGGCCTGCTCACCGTAGAAGTTGATTAGTGCGGCGTCCGGGGTATAGCCGTCACCGGCGGTCGGGTCCTGGTAGGCGTCGACGAGAGCCCGACGGCCCAGCTCGATCATGTTGGCGGGGAATTCCGCGACCTGGGCACCGTTGACGTCGTCGGCGGTGCGGGTGTACTTGTACGGCTGCCAGTGCCACCCGATGCAGACGGTCTGCACGGACATGACGCCGCCATTCGGAAGTCGGGTGTGGCGGATCGGGACCGGGCCGATCGCCCAGCTCCGGCATGCCTCGACGAGCTCGTACTGCTGATCGAGGGTCAGCCAGCCGGGCACGTGAACCGCGCCTGGGGCGAGCTCCAATGGGGAGCGGTCCCGCACGCCGAACAGAGGCAGTACGGCGCTCATGCCACTGTCCCCTCGTTCTCGGGAGGGCAGACGGTCAGCCGATCGGATTCCACCTTCCAGATGCCGCCGTCGCCAGTGGCGCCGCGCAGCCCGTCGAGGGTGCCCTGGCCGGCGAGAGCCGTGATGCATGGCTCGGCGAGGGAGGCGAATCCGAAAGTGCGGTTCGGGTCCCAGCCCGTGCTGTGGCGCAGACGGCGGCTCATCTGCACCCAGCCGAGCGGTGCCGCGGCCACCACCCAGGCGTCGGGTGTGCCCCTCGTGAACCGCTGAGCGGCGCGCAGCCAGGAAGCCGCTTCCTCTGGCCAGTCGACGACTGCCAGCACGGTCCTGCCGACGGCCTGCCACGCCTCGGTGAAGGCATCGACGGTGGCCCGGGAGGCATCGTCGCGGCTGTGGCCCACAGTGACCGTCTCGATGCGCGAACGAGGAGCGGTGAGCAGGCCCAGCAGCGAGGTGAGCTCGGGCCCGGCGTACGGTATCGGAGCGGGCAGCTCACCGTATGCGGTCACGTCCGCGGGCCGGATCAAGGGCGAGCGGGGGCGCGTGTATCCGTTCACCGGATGCATGTCGTGATCTCTTGCCGCTTTCCATCGCGCGTACGTCTCCGGCAGACACACGGCGCAGGGCCGGTAGCCGGCGGCGATGGCGGTGGCCTCATCGAGGAAGAAGACCCGGTGGCGTATGTAGTCGCCGACGGAGATGGCGCGCAGAGCTGAACGGCAGTCGAGGCGGCCGTAGAGGCGGCCTCGACGATATCCGCCGAGCGTACCGGGGACAGAGCTCCGGTAAGGGCGTCCGTCGGCGCCCATCAACGTGTACACGCGCATGGTGGGCATCAGGCGGCGTCGTGGAAGACAAGGCCGAGGGCATGACGGCGGCCCGAGCGCACCGTACTCACCCCGTGACGGACAGGGCCGCTGGACCAGCCGCGGACGGAGCGCACAGGCCGGTCGCGGGTGGTGAAGATCAGGCCATGACCCTGCGTGAGAACGGTGCTGATACCGCGGGACTGAGCGCGGGGCCGCTGCTCGACCAGCAGGAACTCGCCGCCGGTGTAATCGGTGCCGGGTTCGTCGAGGCCGATGACAACCTGGAGCGGGAAGATCAGCTCCCCGTACAGGTCGCGGTGGAGCGCGTTCCAGTCGCCCTCCTGATAGCGGAGCAGGATGGCGGTGGATTTGGTCTGACCAGCCTCGTGACACATGGCGAGCCACTCCTGCAGGGTGTCCGGCCACGGCGCGGGCCGGCCGAGCCTGGCGGCCCAGTCACGGGCGATGGCGAGCAGGTGCGGGTAGAACGCCTCGCGCAGTTCCTCGACGAGTTCGGGAAAGGGACGGTCGAAGTAACGGTACTGGCCGGAGCCGAAACGGTACCGGGCCATGTCGACGGTGGAGCGGAACAGCACCGGCTCGTCGTAGAGCGCGGACACGCCCCGGCACTGTTCGGGGGTCAGCAGCAGCGGGGTCAGCGCACAGCCGTAGGCATCGAGCTCGTCTGCCAGGCCACGCCAGTCTGCCGCGTCCACGCGCCGACACACATCGTCCGCCGTAGTGGTGGTGCTCATGGGTCTCCAAGGAAGTCTGGTCCGGTGGCTCGTGACGCCGAATCCGGCGGGCCCGCCGTCTGCGGTATGCCGCGGCTCAGCAGAGCATCGGCTGGAGTGCACCCTCGTGGACGAGCAACTGCTGCTTGCGCTCCACGCCGCCCGCGTACCCCTTCATCGTGCCGTCCGCGCCGATGACGCGGTGGCATGGGCGGACGACCAGCAACGGGTTCATGCCGATCGCCGCTCCAAGGGCCTGCACATGGCCACGCGGCACACCGATCTGGTCGGCGAGCTTGCCGTAGGTGGTCGTGGTTCCGTACTCGATGGTGTCCAGAGCCTGCCAGACCTGTTCCTGGAATGCGGTGCCGGTGGTGATGTGCTCCAGATCGAACGTCGTCAGCTCACCGGCGAAGTACGCCTTGATCTGCCGGATGACCTCGGCGAGCGCCTCGGGGGCGTGAACCCAGTCGCCCTGCACGGTGGGGGCGTTCTTCTGCCCGGTCATCGACACCGACGTGAGGGCGACACCGCCCTTCGCCGTCTTCGACTCCTCGCCCACCAGTAGCAGGTCACCCACCGGACTCTCGGTCCTCATGTAGACGGTCATCGCCTCGTTCCTCCCCGGCCGTCCGTCGGGCCCCGATCTCCGCCGTTCACTCTGCGACTTCTCCCCGGCCATCGCGCCCATCCCACTGTGCTGCGGCCCCGGCCCCTTCGCTGGCGGAAAACGGACGTCGCGCTCATGCTGGCGCCACCCGAGATTTTTCCGTCCACCGAACGGGATTGATGGGGAGATTTGGTACATAAGTGACTTAAACCGAAATACTCTGTTCGGACGTACCCCGGGGCAACGGGAGACGACATGTCGAATGCCGCGGATCCAGTCCTTGATGTGCTTGACTGCCCCGTCGACCTGGTGCCGGACGGCCGGGCGTTCATCGAGGCGGCCATGCGCTGGCACTTCGATCCGCGGACCGGCTCGCCGTTCTGGCTGGAGCGGGCGGAAAACCTCGACTTCGATCCGCTGACCGACGTGCACACCTTCGCCGACCTGCGACTCTTCCCCAACGTGGTCAACGAGTTCCGTGACGTCCGCGTCGAGGATCTCGTGCCCAAAGGGTACGGCTCCCGGCCCGAGGTGATCGGCGTCTTCGAGAGCGGCGGCACGACCGGCCCGCCGAAGCTGGTGGTCCTGCTCGCCGACTGGATGGACCGGCTGATGCACCACCACGACCGGATCATGGACGAGTTCGCTTACCCGCGGGGGGCCAACTGGCTCTCACTGGGTCCGAGCGGGCCGCACATCTTCGGCGAGCTGATCAGGCAGCAGGTCCGCAGGCGTGGTGGTTTCAGGTTCTCCGTCGACCTCGACCCGCGCTGGGTGAAGAAACTCATCGCCGAGAACCGCCTCGACGAGGCCCGCCGCTACGCGGAGCACCTGATCGACCAGAGCGCCTACGCGCTGCGCACCCAGGACATCGGAGTCCTCGTGACCACGCCGCCGCTGCTGGTACGGCTCAGCCGCCGAGACGAGCTGGTCGCCCTCATCAACGAGAAGGTCCGGGTCATCGTGTGGGCCGGGGCGCACCTGGACCCCGACACGCGCGCGCTGCTGCGCGACGAGGTGTTCCCGGACGTCCAGATCGTCGGAAACTACGGAAGCACGATGATCATGGGGTCGGTGAGTGAGCGGACGGGCCTGGACGACGACGACGCCTGTGTCTTCGACCCGTTCTCTCCGTACATCTCCTTCTCCGTCGTCGACCCGGAGACCAGGCGGGAGGTCCCGTACGGCGAGCGCGGACAGGTCGTGATGCACCACATCAGCAAGAACCTGCTGCTGCCCAACAATCTCGAACGGGACACGGCACTGCGGGTCCAGCCGCCACCGGGTCAGCTCGGCGATGCCGTCGCCGACGTCGCACCGCTCGCCTTCCTCGAGGACGAGCGGGTCATCGAGGGGGTGTACTGAATGACCGCGCTGATGGGCACGCTGTCGACCGAACCGATCCGGCTCGACGCACTCGGCCCGAACGGTCCGTACCGCACCCGCAAACACGTGACCGTTTCCGATCTCGCCGGAAACCCGGTAGCCGAGCTCAGCCTGGTGCCGCGGCTCTACGTGCAGCGCACCATGGCGGCGCTGCACCGGGCGCGGCCCATGCCGCCCGGGGAGCGGGCCAAGGCCCTCGCGCGAGCCGGCCGGCTGTTCGCCACCGGGCCCGTCAACGGGCTTTCCGCCGAGCACTACCAGCGCCTCGTGAGCCGAGTCTGCGGAATGTCGATCTCGGTGGTCCGGGCCGCGACCGACGCCATCGCGCGCAGCGCCGCCCAGGCGTACGGCTCGACGCAGTACGCCAGGCCGAACGGGGCCGTCACCGACTGGCGGGACCCGATCACCCGAGACGGCCGTGCGCTGTGGACTCGGCGCGGCGATGTCTTCGCCGTACACGCGGCGGGCAATCACCCGGCCGTACACACACTGTGGCTGGAGGCGGTGGCGCTGGGATACCGGGTCGCCGTCCGTCCCTCCCGGCGGGAGCCCTTCACTCCCCACCGCCTGATCACGGCGCTGCGGGAGGCCGGCTTCGCCGACGACCAGGTGGTCTTCCTGCCCACCGACCACGCGGTGGCCGACGACATCATCCGCGATGCCGACCTCGCGATGGTGTACGGCGGCGAGGACGTGGTGAACAAGTACGGCCGGAACACCGACGTGCTCCCACAGGGCCCGGGACGGTCGAAGATCCTGATCGCGGAGGAGGACTGGACCCCGCACCTGGACGTCGTCGTCGACTCGGTCAGCTCGCAGGGTGGAACCGCGTGCGTGAACACGACGGCGGTCTTCGTGGCGGGCGACCCCCGCCCGTTGGCCGAGGCCGTGGCCGAGCGGCTGTCCGCCATCCCGAGCCTCCCGCCGGAAGACGATGGGGCCGTGCTGCCCGCGCAGTCTCTCGCCAACGCCCGGGCCGTGGAGAAGTACCTGTTCGATCATGTTGATGACGCCGAGATCCTGCTCGGTGGCGGCGGCATCGCCGACGATCTCGGGGACGGCATCGGGGTTCTGCGCCCCGCGGTCATGCGGGTCGACCGCGCGGACGCCCCGCAGACCGGCATCGAGCTTTCCTTCCCCTGCGTCTGGGTGGCGCCCTGGTCGTCCGACGACGGCATCGGGCCGCTGAAGGACACTCTGGTGCTGACCGCGATCACCGGGGACGAGGGGCTGATCGACCGCCTGATGGCGGAACCGACGATCGGCAACGTCTACGTCGGCGATCATCCGACCCACTGGATGGCACCCTGGGTGCCGCACGACCGTTATCTCGCCGAGTTTCTCATGCGTACCAAGGGCGTCATCCGGGACTGAGCGTTCAGCGGCTTCGATCGGGCAGGGCCCCGGCGGAGGAGTTTCCGCCGGGGCCCTTTTCTCAACCGCTCGTGCCCGGCCGAGTCGTGCTCGGCATTCGCACCGCACCGTCAGGCGCCCACCAGGGCGACCATGCGCCATCGGGCCATCGGCCGGTGGTTCCGCCGGCCGTCACAGTTGAGTTCGTACTCACCACCAATTGTTGTTGTTGCCGTTGTTGAACCAGTTACTGCTACCGAATCCCATGTTGTTGTTGAGCATGGTGTTGTTCCACCAGTTGGTGTTCGAGTTCGTCCTGCCCTGGAAGGCGATGGTCGAGACACCGTTGGAAACCGCGAAGGCGGACTCGTCGTTGAACTGATCGTTGAACTGGTTCTGGTTCCAGAGGTTGTTGTTCGACCAGCCCATGTTGCAGTTTCCGAACCCACCGCCGCCGAAGCCGCCTCCGCCCCCGAAGCCGCCGCCGCCGCAGCCGCCGCCCCCGAAGCCGCCGCCCCAGCCGCCGAAGCCACCGAAGCCGCCACCCCAGGCCGGCATGACGGTGGCGCTGGCGGCGGTGGCGCCCAGAGTGAGCGCGCCGCCTGTGATCGCGGTGCCCAGCGCCAGCCCGGCGATGATGTTCTTGAAAGCGGGCATTACGTGTCCCCCTTGACAGGATTCGATTGCCCTTAATTTTCGGAGGCGTTTCTGTAGCCTCACAGGAGAAACGCCTCCGCAGCCCCCTAACGGACTATTTTCCTGCACCTGCTTGATTACCGGCGCGATCCCACCACAAACCGCCGCATAACGGTTTTATCCAGCCTTGTCATTCTATATCCTAGATTAAACCACTAAAATCCCTTTTGTCCCCTAGTGTCCGATTTGAAATCGATCCGCCAAGATCGGCCTTCGGGAGCTCGATCGGGGTCCGATCAGAGGATCAACGGCACTCCCGGGGGGCGCCCCGTGTGATCCGTTCCGCGGAGGCGGCCGTCGCCGCCTCCGCAAGCGCTCCGAGTAACAGCGACGGACCCTGATAGATAATGGGCCGGCAGTGATCCACATACGATCAAAATGGGGGCCTCATGTACCAGCAGTTGTGGGCGGAGTCCGTGAAGGCGATTCCCAATCTCCTGATCACACTTCTGATCTTGTTCCTCGGCTGGGGCGCGGGAAATCGCATCACAGCCCGATGGGACGAGCACAAGAAGCGCCGAGAGCTGGACTTACAGGCTCTCGGCGCGTTCTATTCCGTATATGGCCAGTTCACTACGGTGTGGAAGCTGTGGGGCGGTGTCTGTACTGAGGCCGCCAAGGACGACGGAATCCGACGTGAAGTGTTGGAGCCGGCCGTACGAGCAGAGGGCGAACTTGAGTCGCTTCTGGTGCGGATCTCCTCGGAACGTGCTCTATCAGACCTCGAATGCACAGTGTTGGCCTGCTTCCGTCAAGCCTTCCAGTCGCTTCGCGAGTCCATCACGGCGAGGGATCCCCTGCGTTCCCATGTCCGGGATGCCGACACGGGGCAGCTTGTCAAGATCTACTGGGCTAGCTCGGACTCTGCGCCCTACCTTGCGTTCAAGGCACTGGCCGGACGCGTCGCGGGGCTGCTCTCAGAGAGTTCATTGGCCGGCAGGCCAAGCAATCCCCACCGGGCACTCTTAAAGATCACGGATAATCGTTGGGAACACACCTGGGTACAGGAGACGTTCAAAGCCCTCGACATGCGGCACCTCTCGCCGCCTACCATGTCATGAGGCTGTTAGCAAAAGTGTCAGCAAGAAGGCCCCTTCCGGAAGCGGAAGGGGCCTCTGACGTGGAGCCGCCTAAGGGAATCGAACCCTTGACCTACGCATTACGAGTGCGTCGCTCTGGCCGACTGAGCTAAGGCGGCGATGCCGTACGACGGCGAGGTTAGTCTACAGGTTCACCGGGGTCCTCGCGCACAGTGCGGAATACCGGCTCGTACGGCTCGTGCGCGGCTATTCCGCGTTCGGACAGACCGTACCGGCGGCGGGCACCCGCAGCGAGATCAGGTAGTCGTCGACGGCCCGGTCGACGCACTTCGATCCGGTCCGGTAGGCCGTGTGACCGTCACCGTCATACCCGAGCAGCACGCCGGACGTCAGCTCCGACGCCAGCCCCTGCGCCCATTCATACGGCGTGGCAGGGTCGCGCACGGTGCCGATCACGAGGATCGGCGGCGCCCCCTCGGCCTTGATCGGTTTGTCCTCGCTCTTGGCCGGGATCGGCCAGTACGCGCAGGTCAGCGAGCCCCACACCACGAACCTCCCGAAATGCGGGGACACCTTGGCCGCCTCGTCGGCCGCCTTCCGGAAGGCCGCCATGTCCTTCGGGTACGGATGGTCCAGACAGTTGATCGCCAGGTTCGCCTCGGTCTGGTTCGAGTACGACCCGTCGGACTTACGCTCGACCAGCAGGTCGGCCATGCGAAGCAGGTCCGTCCCGTTGCCGTGGACGAGGGCACTGCCGAGAGCCCGGCGCAGCAACGGCCACGCCTCACGCTCGTACAGCGGGGTGACGATGCCGAGGATCGTCCATGACTCGTTGACCTCGCGGCCGTCCTTCAGATCGTTCTTCAGTGGGTGCTCGTCGGCTCGCTTGAGCAGGGCGGTGATCTCCCCCATCGCGCCGTCGACCGTACGGCTGGTGAAGGGGCAGGCGCCGTCCTTGAAGCAGTCCTCCACGAACGCCTTGAGGGCCACCTCGAAGCCCTGTGCCTGGACGAGTTCGGACTTCAGCGACGGGACGGCCGGGTCGACGGCCCCGTCGAGCACCAGGGCCCGCACCCGCTTCGGGAAGAGACCCGCGTACACCGCGCCCAGGTACGTGCCGTACGACTTGCCGAGATAGGTGAGACCGGAGTCGCCCAGGACCGCGCGCAGCACGTCCATGTCCCTGGCCGCGTCCGGCGTGCCGACGAACGGGAGCAGGCGGCGCGCCTTGGCCCCGCACCGGTCCGCGAACGCCTTCGAGCCGGTCTTCAGCGCCGCGACCTCGGCGGGGGTGTCGGGGCTGGTGTCCATCGCCACGTAGGCGTCCAACTCCTTGCCCGACATGCACCGAATCGGAGTCGACTCCCCGACTCCGCGAGGGTCGAAGCCGACGATGTCGAACCGGGCGCGTAGCCCGTCGGTGAGCACGTTGCGGGCCATTCGGGTGTAGTCCACCCCCGATCCGCCGGGCCCGCCGGGGTTGATGAGCAGCGAGCCCATCCGCTTGCCGGAGGCCGGCAGGCGAATCACGCTCAGTTCGATCCGTTCGCCGGACGGGTCGGCGTAGTCGAGCGGGACCTGGATCTTCGCGCACTCAAAGCCCCCACCGCAGTCGCGCCACCCCGCCCGCTGACCGTAGAACGGCTGAAGCGCGGGCGTGGGGGCCTCGGCCGCCGCGTTCCGGTCTGCCTTGCCCGATTCCGGCGAGTCACCGTCCCCCCTGGCCGCGGAGGTGCAACCGGCGACGAGCAACGTCGCGGCGACGGCCGCGACGGCGACGCGGCGGATCACACCGCGGTCACCGCGCGTCCCCGACCGGGCCCCGGGCTCGGGGAAACACCGCTCGGGGAAACACCGCCCACGGAAACGCCGTTCTCCCCGCCACCACCCGGCGACATCGTCCCTGTCGTCCGCCTGCCTCATAGCCCCCGGTCCCCCACCTCAGAAAAACCCAGCCGAACGTCCAGCCGATCGCACGGTCACCGGTCACACGGCCGCACGCGGCCGTTCGTATGCTCGCCGATTCCCATCGCCGCCGACCAGCATGCCGCCAACTGGGAGCGTGAGCCAGCAGAAACGTTCTTGCGGCTCCAGCTCTTTCCCAGGTCGCTCCCCCGCGCTCAGGCGACGTACGGCTACTCTTCCGGATCACCCGCTTCGCCGTACATCTCGTCGTGCTGTTTCCGAGGGGAGCACACGCTCGCCCTGGAGCAGGCGCACCGGCGGCCTCCGTCGTTCAGGCGAACGATCACCGAGTCGCCCGGCACATTGTGGCCGACGACCGTGCCGGAGCCCTCCGGGGTGTCCACGGCCGTCCCCGTTCGGGGCGCGGAGGCCCGGAACTCCTGATAGAGCGGATGCTCATATTTCAGGCAGCACATCAGACGCCCGCACGCGCCGGCGATTCTGAGCGGATTCACCGGCAGATCCTGGTCCTTCGCCATCCGGACCGAGACCGGCTCGAAGTCCTTGAGGAACGTCGCGCAGCACAGGTCACGCCCGCACGGCCCGATCCCGCCCTGCAGTCTGGCCTCGTCACGCGGCCCGATCTGCCGCAGTTCGACCCGGGCGCGGAGGTTCCTGGCGAGGTCGCGGACGAGCGCGCGGAAGTCCACCCGATGCGGCGCCGAGAAATAGACGGTGAAGACGTTGTCGGCGTCCAGGTAGTCGACGCCGACCACCTTCATCGGCAGCTCGTGCCGCTTGATGAGACGCTTCGACACACTGCGCGCCTCCGCTCTGCGGCGGCGGTTGCTCTCGTCGCGGTCCAGGTGCTGATCGGCCGCGAGCCCCTGGCAGACGGGCAGGCCGTCGATGTCCTCGCTGACGTACTGCGGGGCCCACACGCACTCGGCCACCTCCGGCCCGGCGTCGGTGGGCACGAGCACCTTGTCCCCCACCTTCGGGGAGTGACCGCCGGGATCGAGGTAGTAAAGCCGTCCGTAGCGCGTGAAGCTCACGGCCATGATCATGCCCAAGAGCCCGGCCCTCCTCAGATCCCGGTACGGCTTTCGCCCGCATCCCACGATACGCGCCGACACCAAGGACAGGTCACGGCCCGACAATGGGCGGATATATGCCGTTATATCTCCGTCTACGCGAGGCCGGGTGAGCGGAGGGCGAGGGTCATGGCCTCCACCGCGATCTGAGGATTGACGTTCGCCGCGAGCCGTTCGCGGCACCTCATGATGGCCTGAGTGCGGCGCAGCGTGTCCTCCGGTGAAGAACCGCGCGCCATCGTCTCGATCTCCCGCCTGCGGTCCTCGTTCGCCAACTCCACGCCCGCACCGAACTGCAGGGCGAGCACATCGCGGTAGAACGCCACCAGATCGAGCAGGGCGAGATCCAGGGAGTCACGCTTGATCCTGGTCGCGCGGGACTTCTGCAGCGTCTCCAGCTCCTTCAGAGCCCCCGCGCCGCCGCGTACCAGCCCCTTGTTGAGGCCCTTGCCGGACGAGCCCTCGCCGTACACCTTGCGCAGCTCGGCCGTCTCGGTCTCGTTGAGCTCGGCGGTAGCGGCGTCGGCCTCCTCGGTCGAGGTCTTGACCAGGCGTTCGGCGGCGGTGACGCAGGCTCCCACCCCGCTGAGAGAGGCGGGAATCGACAGCACGTCGGCGCGACGCCGCCGTACCTCCTCATCGAGGGCGAGCCGGCGCGCCCGGCCGATGTGTCCCCGCGCGGCCCGGGCGGCGAACAGCGCCATGTCGAGCGGGACGCCGTCACGCTCGGTCAGGACCCTGGCGACCGCCTCGGCCGGGGGGGTGCGCAGCGTCACCACGCGGCAGCGGGACCGGATCGTGATGATCATGTCGTCCGGCGAGGGCGCGCAGAGCAGCCACACGGTCCGGGGCGGCGGCTCCTCGATCGCCTTCAGCAGCGCGTTGGCGGCCGCCTCGGTCACACGGTCGGCGTCTTCGAACAGGACGATCCGCCAGCGGCCGAGCGTCGGCGCCCCCGCCGCCTTGAGCACCAGATCACGGGTCTGCCGGACGCCGTACGACAGGCCCTCGGGGCGTACGCGGGTCAGATCGGGATGCGAGCCGACCTCGACCTGGTGGCAGGCGCCGCAGTGGCCGCACCCCCGATCAGCGGACAGGGCGCCGTCGCAGAGCAGGGCCGCGGCGAAGGCCCGGGCCGCGTTCGATCTGCCGGATCCGGGGGGACCGGTGAACAGCCAGGCATGGGTCATGCCCGTGCCGCGCCCCCCCGCGAGCGCCTCAGCGGCCGCGGCCGCCGCCCTCCGGAGCACGTCGACCGCCTGGTCCTGCCCCACCAGTTCAGCGAACACCCCGCCCACTTCTGAACCCCCTCCCTGGTCCCGGATCAGTCCCGGATGGCGGGCATCGTGCCGGTCGCGGCCTCCGCCTCGTGCGGCACGGGGTCGGGCAGGATCTCGCGCACCCGGTCCTGGATGAGGCGCGACACCTCCTGCTGCGGCAGCGTGCCGTCGACGACCAGGTAGCGCTCGGGGTCGGCCGCCGCCAGCCCGCGGAACTCGCGCTGGACCCGCTCATGGAAGTCCATCGGCTCGGCCTCGATCCGGTCCGCCGCGGACGCTATACGGCGCAGCCCCACCGACGGCGACACGTCGATCAGCACGGTCAGGTCGGGCACGAGGCCGCCCGTCGCCCAGGCGTTGATCCTCGCCACCTCGCCCGAGTCGAGTGACCGGCCGGCGCCCTGGTACGCCAGGGACGAGTCGACGTACCGGTCCGAGATGACGGTCGTGCCCCGCTGGAGCGCGGGCCTGATGACCTTCTCCACGTGCTCGGCCCGGTCGGCGGCGTAGAGCATGGCCTCTGAGCGGGCTGACAGGCCCTGGTGGGCGGCGTCGAGCAGGATCGCCCGCAGCCGCATGCCGACTTTGGTCGCCCCCGGCTCACGGGTCTGCACGACGTCGAACCCCTGGTCACGCAGCCAGATGGCGAGCAGCCGCGACTGGGTGGTCTTGCCGGAGCCCTCACCGCCCTCGAACGCCACGAACAGGCCGCGCGACTCGGTCGCGGGCGCCGCCTCGGGCGCGTACTTCTCGCCGCGCAGCGCCGCCAGCAGGTCGGCGCCGAGGGGTACGCCGCGCCGGTCGTCCAGCCGGCTGAGCGCACGCAGCCCGGCGACGACCACGAGCAGAGCGGCCACCAGAAGCACCAGATTGGCCCCGTCGAACCGGTAGCCGAGACCCGGCTCCGACGCCGGGTGGCCGCCGAAGAGCCCGGCCAGCGCGCACGCGACGGCCAGTACCACCAGCAGCACGACGCGGCCGAGCGATCGCAGATACGGCAGCGTACGGCTTGGCTGCCCGTCGCCGAACTCGAGGTCGACCACCTGATAGCCGATGATCCACGCCACTCCGGCACAGGCGCCGAGAAGCGCGGCCAGCATGACGACGATCACCAGGTTCTGGATCAGCGCGGCCGCGGCCAGGGTGAGACCCGCCACGACGACCGCCAGCCCGAACAGGCGGCGGCGCGACAGCCCCGCCAGCAGCCGCGGCCCGAAGAACATGCCGTACCCGACACCGAAGAAGACCGCGCAGAACACCGCTCCGTAGCCGGCGTCGCCACCGTGCAGCGCCTGGACGTACGGCCCGGCCACGGCGACCACCGCGGCTCCCGCCGCGAGCACGGCCACCATGCCGGTGACCGCCCCGCGCGCCGCCGCGCCGCCACCGGTGCGGCGGCGGCCGTCCGCGATCTGCCGGAAGACCGAGATCTGCCGCGAGGGCGGCGGCACGTGCGGACCGCGATCACCGGGAACGCCGCGCAGCGTGAAGATCAGGGCGGCGGAGGCGAGATAGGCCAGGGCGCCCCCGCCGAGCGCGATGCCGGCGGCCGGCAGGGACGCCGTCCGTACCACCGTCGTGATCACGCCGACCACGGCCGCCACGACCGTGAACAGCGCCGCCGCGATCGGGGCGGTGCCGTACGCCGCCAGAAGGTTCAGCCGGTCGGCCTCCCCCAGGCGCTCCTTCGGCACCACGCCGGCCAGGGTCGCGTCTCTGGCCGGCACCCAGAAGAGGGACGCGCACTCGACCAGGACCATCGCGATGATCAACCACTGGTAGCCGTCGACGAACGGGATCGACAGCACCACGGCGAAGCGGACGAGGTCCGCCATGGCCATCGTCGCCCTGCGGTCGAACCGCTCGGCCAGGGTCCCGACGAGGGGACCGAGCAAGATCGAGGGAAGTAGCTTGGCCGCGAAGACCCCGCCGATGGCGAGGCTCTGCGTCCGGTAGCCGGACCCGGCGGTGAGGTGGGCTGCCAGGGCCGTCAGCGCGATGATGGTGAGCCAGTCGCCGAGGCCACGGACCGACATGGCGGTCCACAGCCTGCGGTACGGCGCGTTCGCCAGCACGTGCGGCGTCTTGCGTCGCGCGCCGGCCCGGCCAGGGGTGCTCATGATGTCAGCGTATCCAGGTGCTCGCTGGGCTAGGTCTTTCCACGGGGGAACGATGGAGCGGACCGATTTGCCCACCCCACTCGTCGCCTGAGCGTATTACGTTCCCCGTCCCCGCGCAGTCCGGTCACGAGGGACGGAGTTCGAGCAGGGTGATCTCGGGTGGGGCGCCCACCCGTACGGGTGGGCCCCAGAATCCAGCGCCGCGGGTGACGTAGACCTGGGTGGCGTCGGGACGGGTGCCCCGGGCGTCGGCGGCGGCACCGGCCGCCGGGCGGGGGACCTCGGCCAGACCGGCCACCATCGGCTGCTGCAGCGGCACGAGCAGGTTGAACGGCACCATCTGCCCACCGTGGGTGTGCCCGGAAAGCTGCAGATCGACGCCGTGCTCGGCGGCCTGCTCCACCTGCAGCGGCTGGTGCGCGAGCAGCACGACGGGACGCCCCGGATCTCGGCCGGCCAGCGCCTTGGCCATGTCCGGTCCGTCTCCCATCACCTGGCCGTTCAGATCGTTCACCCCGGCGAGATCGAGTACGGCTCCCGCGTGGCGGATCTCCACCCGCTCGTTGCGCAGCGACCGCACGCCGAGGGAGTCGAGCTCGTCGATCCACTCCTGCGGACCGTTGGCCGTGTAGTACTCATGGTTGCCGGTCACGAAATATGCCCCGTAGCGCGACTCCAGGGACCGCAGCGGGGTCGCCAACGGACCCAGCTCGGCCACCGTGCCGTCGACCAGATCCCCGACGATCGCGACGACGTCGGCCTGAAGGCTGTTGATCATACGGACGATGCGCTCGGTATGGCCA
Source organism: Sphaerimonospora cavernae (assembly GCF_042435035.1). Lineage (NCBI taxonomy): Bacteria > Bacillati > Actinomycetota > Actinomycetes > Streptosporangiales > Streptosporangiaceae > Sphaerimonospora > Sphaerimonospora cavernae. The sequence continues at coordinate 170,233 of NZ_JBHMQT010000006.1, read as the reverse complement.
CGGCCCGTAAGAGGCCCGAGGTGGATGTCGCTGACCACGGCGAACCGCAGTCCGTTCATCCTCGGATCAAGCCGGGCCAGGCGCACCGGGACCCGCTCGATGACCGGATCGCCCTGGGCCACACGCATGCCATACCCCACGGTGGCCAGAGCGCCGACCCCCACGGCGGCCGCGGTCGTACGGGAGATGAACATCCGCCTGCCGATCATCGCGGCGTCCGGGCCGGGCTCGCGATCGACCGGGTCGGCGAGGCCGTTGTCGGCGTCAACCCCGGGCCCGGTCTGGACAGTGGTCTCGGCGGCCGCGACAGCGGAACCCCCTGCGCTCATCGGGCTGCTGACGATCACCGGAGCGACCGAGGCCGATGACGGCCGCCGGGCCCGCCGGACCGTCAGCAGGGCGATCGCCCGGGGGATCTCCAGGACCAGCGAGAACACGAACAGATAGAACATGATCGCCAGCCACAGGTAGCCCGGCCAGGCCAGGACGTGCCCAACCCCCTGGCCGAAGGCCCGGCCGCCCACGAGGGTCAGCGGCAGCAGCGCGGCGAGCGCGACCAGCGCCCAGGTCGACCACCGGCGTGAGCGCGAACCGGGCAGGGTCGTCGATCTGACCAGCCGCCGCCACAGGTAGTAGTGGACGACGACCACGGTCACCAGGATCATGACCAGAAATCCCACCGCGATCTCCCCTCGGCCCGCTGGGAAGATGCTACGGGGCCCAGATTCCCGCCGTGCACGCCCGTACGGCGCCGCGGACAGCGCGAGACCGGCGCCGAAGCGCCGGCCAGCGGAGCCTCCAGGACATCAAGACATCAGGACTTGGCTGCGGGCTTCTTGGCCGTCTTGGCCCGGGTCGTCGTGGCGCGCTTGCGCGGCGCCGGCGCCCGCTCCCGCCGCTCGGCCAGCAACTCGGCCGCCCGCTCGAGCGTGATGTCCTCCACCGTGTCGCCCTTGCGCAGGGACGCGTTGGTCTCGCCGTCGGTGACGTACGGACCGAACCTGCCCTCCTTCACCACGATCGGCTTCTTCGAGTTCGGGTCCTCGCCCAGCTCGCGCAGCGGCGGTGCGGCGGCGGCCCGGCCCCGCCCGCGGGCCTTCGGCTGCGCGAACAGCTCCTTGGCCTGCTCGACCGTGACCGTGAGCAGGTCCTCCTCGGCGGCGAGCGAGCGCGAGTCCGTGCCCTTCTTGATGTAGGGCCCGAACCTGCCGTTCTGCGCGGTCACCTCCTCGCCGTCGATCTCTCCGACGACGCGCGGCAGACGCAGCAGCTCCAGCGCCTGCTCCAGCGTGATCGTGTCCAGCGACATCGACTTGAAGAGCGAGCTGGTGCGAGGCTTGGGGGCGTCCGCCTTCTTTGTCCGCTTCTTACCTTCGGTCGGCGCAGGAGGCTCCTCGGGCAGGATCTCCGTGACGTACGGGCCGAACCGCCCGTCCTTCGCCACGATCACGTGGCCGGTCACCGGATCTTTGCCGAGCTCACGATCACCGCTGGGCCGGGAGAACAGCTCCTCGGCCTTCTCGGCGGTCAGCTCGTCGGGTGCCATGTCCTCCGGGATGTTCACCCGGGCGCCGTCGCGGTCGAGGTACGGCCCGTAGCGCCCCACCCTGATCACGATGTCGGTGCCCTTGATCGGGAAGGAGCTGATCTCCTTGGCGTCGATCTCCCCGAGGTCGGTGACCATCTCCTTGAGGCCCTCACCGCCGTCCTGCCCGAAATAGAACCGGCGCAGCTCCGGCAGCCGCTCCGCCCGGTCGTTGGCGATGTCGTCGAGGACCTTCTCCATCTCGGCGGTGAAGTCGTAGTCGACGAGGTTGCCGAAGTGCTGCTCCAGCAGGTTGACGACGGCGAACGCGAGGAACGACGGCACCAGCGCGGTGCCCTTCTTGGTCACGTATCCCCGGTCGAGGATCGTCCCGATGATCGACGCGTACGTCGACGGCCGGCCGATCTCCCGCTCCTCCAGCTCCTTGACGAGCGAGGCCTCCGTGTAACGCGACGGCGGCTTCGTCGAGTGGCCGACCGCCGTCAGGTCCGCCGCCGTGAGCCGGTCGCCCTCGGCGAGCGTGGGCAGCCGCTTCTCCGAGTCGTCCCGGTCGGTCGCCGGATCGTCGGCGCCTTCCACATACGCCTTGAGGAAGCCGTAGAAGGTGATCGTGCGCCCGCTCGCGCTGAACTGTGCGTTCAAGGGCTGCGACCCGGCGGCCGCGTTCTCCGCGGCGGCGACGACGCCGTCGACCTTCACGGAGACCGACTCGCCGACCGCGTCCTTCATCTGGGATGCGACGGTCCGCTGCCAGATCAGTTCGTACAGCCGGAACATGTCCCCGCTCAGGCCGGTCTCGCCCGGCGTGCGGAACTCCTCCCCTGCCGGGCGGATCGCCTCGTGCGCCTCCTGCGCGTTCTTCACCTTGCTCGCGTAGACGCGCGGTTTGTCCGGCACGTACGCCGAGCCGTACAGCTTGACGGCCTGGCTACGGGCGGCCGCGACCGCGGTCTCCGACAGCGTGATGCTGTCGGTTCGCATGTAGGTGATATAGCCGTTCTCGTACAGCCGCTGGGCGATCTGCATCGTGTACTTGGCGGAGAAGCCCAGCTTGCGGCTCGCCTCCTGCTGCAGGGTCGTCGTCCGGAACGGCGCGTACGGCTTACGCGTGTACGGCTTGCGCTCCACCGACCTGACGGAGTACGCGGCGGCGCCGAGACTGGCGGCCAGCGCCGTGGCGACGGCCTCGTCGAGGTGGAGAACATCGGCGCTCTTGAGCCTGCCGGTCGAGGCGAAGTCGCGGCCCTGGGCGACACGCCTGCCGTTCACACCGGTGAGCGTGGCGCCGAACGTCCTCGGGTCATCCTGCGCGCGCCCGGTGTCGAACACGGCCTGCAGATCCCAGTAGTTGGCCACGGTGAACGCCATGCGCTCCCGCTCGCGCTCGACGACGAGACGGGTGGCGACCGACTGCACCCGGCCGGCCGACAGCCGCGGCTTGACCTTCTTCCACAGGACCGGACTGACCTCGTAGCCGTAGAGGCGGTCGAGAATCCGGCGGGTCTCCTGGGCATCGACGAGCCGCAGGTTCAGGGCACGCGGGTTGGCCACGGCGGCCTGGATCGCGTGTGGAGTGATCTCATGGAAGACCATGCGGTGGACCGGGATCTTGGGCTTCAGCACCTCGCGCAGATGCCAGGCGATGGCCTCGCCCTCCCGGTCCTCGTCAGTGGCGAGGTAGAGCTCGTCGGCCTCCTTGAGGAGCTGCTTGAGCTTGGAGACCTGGGACTTCTTGTCCGGGTTGACGATGTAGAGCGGCTCGAACTCGTGATCGACGTTCACGCCCAGACGCGCCCAAGTCTGTCCCTTGTACTTCTCCGGGATGTCGTCGGCCTTCTCCGGAAGATCGCGAATGTGACCGATGCTCGACTCCACGATGTAGCCGCGCCCGAGGTACCCGGCGATCGTCTTCGCCTTCGCAGGCGACTCCACGATCACCAGGCGGGTTCCGCCGGCGTTGCCGTTGTTGGCTGGCACGCTGCTTCCTACCTCGCTGTCCGCTGTCGTTCCCCGTACTTCCGAGTGCTCCCCGGTTTCGTGGCCCGCGTCCTCCCGGCTCAGCACCGGTCCGTCTGGACCGGGCCGGGTCGGTCCCGCTACCCCGGAGGGCCGTTTTTGAAGGTACCTGCCACCGCAAGTCCCTTCCCCTCGGGCTACCCGGTTATATCCGGGAATCTAACCCGCCTGGACCTGTTATCCACGAGGACGCAGAATAGAGCCCATCAGGTTCTCTGGCACGCCCTCGGAGACTAATCGCTGTGCTCGACTACTCCTACTTGGACCTGTATCTGCCCCGGGGCACCTCGCGGGAGGTGGCCCGGCAAATGCTGACGGAACACGCTGAGTACGGGAACTGGGAGCTGGAGCGCCTACGCCTGTATCCCGATGGCAGCAGGCGTGTCCGACTACGCCGCAAGATCATACGCGCCGCCCGGACGATGTGAGCGACACCACTCCGGTACGAGTCGTGGGTCAAAAGCGCTTTGCCCGCTCCGGGCCGCGCCCCCGGAACGGGCAAAGCATCCTTGCTCACCCCCGAAGGGAGGAGCGTCCAGCGTCACCCCGCCGGCACCAGGCGTGGGCGAGTGATATTCCTGACCTCCGCTGCGGCGAAGGCCGGGGGTGAGTGTGCGGATGGGCGCTGCTTCCGCGGGAAGCGGAAGCAGCGGATCAGACGTGCGCTTCCCGAACGTCCTGCTTGCGGCGGACTTGACTACTTGCGGCGGAAGCGGACGCGGCGGGTGAGGGCGAACAGGCTCGCCGAGGCGGCGAACAGTGAGCCCAGGACCAGTGCGGCGAGCGAACCGGAGTTCATGCCGGTCAGGCCGACCGGCTGCTCGGCGCTCATCAGCCCGATGTTGTCGAGCAGGCCCCCGGTCGGCAGGTTTTGGGTCACGTTACGGAGCGGCAGCGTGCCGGTGGCGTTCTGGACCGTCTTGTTCGCCTGCAGCGTCCGGGTCGTCTGGCCGAGCGTGTCGCGGACCGGAAGCGAACCGGCGGGCTGTGAGGCGACCGAGGTCTTGCCCTTCGTGGTGCCCGACTTGGCCAGCACGGTGTCGGCGACGGGCAGGCTCGGCAGGCCCGACATGCCCTTCATGTTCGGCAGGTCGCCGAGGACCGGCGCCGACGGAGCGGCGGCCGAGCTCATCTCCTGGCGAAGGCCGCTGGCCTCCTTGAGACCGGACAGCATCGGCAGTGCGGGCGTCTCACGCATGATCCCGGCGCGCTTGGAGCTCGCTGCCTTGGTCCAGTAGTGGTGGCCACCGCGCCCCGCGTCGCCGCCGACCCGGGCGCCGCCCAGGCATCCGGCGGCGGCGTCGCCCAGAACGGCGACCGCGTTGCCGCAGACGTTGATCGGCGCGGTGATCGGCGCCACCAGCTGGTTGCCGGCGAGGATGCCGTACCGGCCGGAGGTGATGTTGCCGCCTCCGCCGACGCTGCCCGTCACCGACGCACCGCCCTTGCAGCTCCCGGCTGCCTCGCCGAGGAGGGCGACCGCGTTGCCGCAGACGTTGATCGGCGCGGTGATCGGCGCCACCACCTGGTTGCCGCCCAGGATGGAGGAGCGGCCCGAGGTGCGGTTCCCGCCCGCGCCCCAGTAGCCGTGCCGTCCCCAGCTCCCCTTCACGGTGGCCCCGCCGCGGCAGCCCGCGAACGCGTCACCGGCGATCGCCACGGCGTTCCCGCAGACGTTGATCGGCAAAGTGATCGGAGCCACCACCTGGTTGCCGCCGCCGATCGAAGAGGTGCCCGAAGTGCGGTTCCCGCCCGCGCCCCAGTTGCCCGGCCGGTCCCTCCTGATCGTCCTCGGCTTCTTGCCCGGCGTCACCACCCGGGTGCCGCTGCCCCCGGAGTAACGCGCGTCGGTGTCGTGACCGCTCGAGCCGGGGTGGGTCCACTTACCGCCGCCACGCCTCTCGCGGGCGGGCTTGTCCTGGCGCGGCTTGTGACCGTGATCGTGGCCGCCGCCGACCGACGAGCCGCCGCGGCAGCCCGAGAAAGCCTCGCCGAGCACGGCGACGGAGTTGCCGCAGACGTTGATCGGCGCGGTGATCGGAGCCACCACCTGGTTGCCGCCCAGGATGGAGGAGCGGCCCGAGGTGCGGTTGTCCCCGGCGCGCACGGCGCCGCCGTGCCTGCCGTGCCCACCGACGGTCGCCCCGCCCTGGCAACCCGCCGTGGCGTCGCCGAAGATGGCGACGGAGTTGCCGCACAGGTTGATGGGGGCGGTGATCGGAGCGACCACCTGGTTGCCGCCGAGGATGCTGTGCCGGCCGGAGGTCCGGTTGCCGCCGGCGTCGACCGCGGCACCCCGTCGGGAGCCCTTGACCGCCGCGCCGCCCTTGCAGCCCGCGTCGGACTCACCGAACAGCGAGATCGCGTTGCCGCAGACATCGATCGGGGCGGTGATCGGAGCGACCACCTGGTTGCCGCCGAGGATGCTGTGCCGGCCGGAGGTCCGGTTGCCGCCGGCGTCGACCGCGGCACCCCGCGGGGAACCCAGGACGGACGCGCCGCCCTGGGACGAGGCGTTCGACTCCCCGGCCACGGCCACGGCGTTCCCGCTGATGTCGATCGGCAGGGTTATCGGGATGTTGATCTGGTTGCCGCCGCCGATCGAGCCCATGCCGTCGGTGTCGGCGTAAGCCGTACCGCTGCCAAGAGCCAGGACGCCGACGGCGAGAAACGCCGCGGAAGTTGAGCCCTTCGCCCACGTTCGCATGATAGATGCTCCTAGTGGTTCTTATTTAGGGGGTTACCTGACAGTTCGCGACAGATGTCCACGCCGAAGACACAGCGGGGCTGTGGATGGTCACGAGATTGGAGAGTCCGCGTCACCCGCGGAGACCGCCGTACGAGATGCGTGACGGGTGTTTGAGATGCCCACGCCCGGATTACCTGGATCCGTGCGGCATGCCCGACACGCGTGGCAGGCTCCGGCCCCGGCCCCAAGACGAGGGACCGGCGACAATGGCGGGATCAGTCAGGCGAGAAGGAAGGATCGTCCGCCGCTGTGCGGACCACTGGGGGAACGACTGCCGCCACCGGGGCGGGCAGCTTCGTGAAGCGCGGCTCGAACGTGCTCCGCGCGATGTCCCCGAACACCATCGACTCACCGCTCGTCTGCGGGACCAGGCCGTGGTCACCCACGTGGTCCTCCGCGGAGGACGATGGGAGCAGGGGCTTCGACTGACTGGTGAGCCCGTCGACTGTCCGCCCTGCCATCGCCTCGGCGTTAGCCGAGGCGTTCTTCGTCGCCGTGGGGAATCCGCCGGTCCTCCCTGACCCCTCCTTGGCGTCCCCGCCGGTGCTCGATGCGAGCAACCTGCCCGATATGGGCGAGCTGCTCGATGTGAGCGAGTTGGCGGAATCGGCCGTGGAGAGAACGTCGGAGAGCACCGACCCGGCGACATCTTGTGCGGAGGGCTGCGCTGGCATCCCGGCCACGGACATGGCCGGGCCGAACACACCGTATATAACGCCGAGCAGCCATCCGGCGGTGATCAGTCCACCGATGACCAGAAGACGACCCAGCGGGAAGCCGGCCGCGAACCGCGCCATCCGACCTCCCCGGGCGGGCCCGGAAGACACCGCGGACACGCCCGGGCAGGCGGCGGACGGCTGTGCCCTCCGCTGCTCTTCCGGCATGTACGTCACGTGGCCTCCCGAGTCCGCTGGGACCGCCTGGTGCGGAGCCAGCCCTCTACGAAGAGTCACTGTAGCGGTACGCCACGTGATCGCAACAGCTTTCTCAGCAGTAATCGAGGAAATGGTCAAGCACGCGGACCCCAAATCGGAGCGAATCCACCGGAACCCGCTCGTCAACGCCATGGAACATCCCAGAAAAGTCCAAGCCCGGGGGAAGCCGGAGAGGCGCGAAGCCGTACCCGCGCATGCCCAGACGGCTGAACGCCTTGAGGTCCGTGCCGCCGCTCAGCGTGTACGGCACCGCCTTCGCCCCGGGGTCCTCCGCGTGCAGCGCGTCGGCCATCGCCTTGACCAGCGGCCCCTTGAACGCGGTTTCGACCGCCACGTCGTGGTTGACGAACTCCCTTGTCACGTTCGGCCCGAGCAACTCGTCGACCGTCTGGAAGAACTCGTCCTCGTAGCCGGGCAGGAACCGGCCGTCCACCTCCGCCACGGCGGCCTGCGGAATGACGTTCGTCTTGTATCCCGCCCGCAGCATGGTCGGGTTGACCGTGTTGCGCAGCGTGGCGCCGATCATCCGCGCCAGCGGGCCGAGCGCGGCGACAGCGGCCTCGGCGTCCTCCGCCTTGACCTCGACCTCGAAGACCTCCTCGAAGAACGCCTGCACGGTCGGTGTGAGTCGTACCGGCCACTTGTGGCGGCCCAGACGGCCCACCGCCTCGGCGAGCTCGGTCACCGCGTTGTCGTCGTTGAGCATCGAGCCGTGCCCGGCCCGCCCCTTCGCGGTCAGCCGCATCCAGGCGATGCCCTTCTCCGCGGCCTCGATCAGGTAAAGGCGGCCCTTCCCCTCGACGGTCACGCTGAAGCCGCCGACCTCACCGATCGCCTCGGTGCAGCCGTCGAAGACCTCCGGATGCTTGTCGACGAGCCAATGCGCGCCGTAAAGACCGCCGGCCTCCTCGTCCGCGGTGAACGCCAGGACCACGTCCCTCGGCGGGCGGCGCCCGGCGTTGAGGCGCTGCCGTACCACCGCGAGGATCATCGCGTCCATGTTCTTCATGTCCACCGCGCCGCGGCCCCATACGCAGCCGTCAGCGATCTCGCCACTCAGCGGGTGATGCCGCCAATCGGCCGCGTCGAACGGCACGACGTCCAGGTGACCGTGCAGCAGCAGCGCGTCCCGGTTCGGGTCGGTCCCCTCGATGCGGGCGATCACACTGGTTCGCTTGGTGTCAGACTCGAGGATCCGCGGTTCCAGGCCGACGTCGGCGAGCTTGGCCGCCACGTACTCGGCCGCGGCGCGCTCGCCGGGGCCCGCGTTGTCCCCCGCGTTCGTCGAGTCGATGCGGATCAGGTCGCGGCACAGTTCCACGACCTCGTCCTCCCCGTTCAGCAGGGTCATTTCGCCTCCTCACGTGCTGCCGACCCACAACGTCGTGGTCACCGGTCCCTCGGCGGGTTCCCGTACGGCTCGCGCCTCCATCCTGCCTGTTTCCGGACGTAAGGGTTCAACCCCGGGCCGGGGTGCGTACGGCACCGCGTCGGCGGTATGACGCAACGCTGAGAGAGTGCTAACCTGTAGCAGCCGACGCGAGATGAATGTCCCGCGTGTGGCACACGTCCGGGTGGCGGAATAGGCAGACGCGCTAGCTTGAGGTGCTAGTGCCCAGTGATGGGCATGGGGGTTCAAGTCCCCCCTCGGACACGCACTCTGGTACATGCTGGGCCTGGCTTCGACTGCGACAGCCCTCTCTGAGGGATCGTAGACGAGGTGCAGGCCCATCTGCGTGTAAAGCTCGTTACGGTCGGCGGGATCCGCCTTCTTGATGACCTTAACCATCTCGACCAACCGTGGGATCATCTCCGTGATCTCCTTTTCACTGATCTCCCTCTTCCTGTTGATGGCCCGTAGCTGGCCCTCCGCCTTCAGCCGCTCGGCCCGGGTCTCGGCCATCCACTTGCCGATCTCCTGGGGGTCTCCGCCCGCGTCCAGCGTCGTTCGGTAGCGGGCCATCCGGCGGTCGCAGTCGTCGATGGTCCGCTTGGCCGCTTCGATGGCGACGCGGTCGGCCTCGCTGCCCCGGGTGTCGAGCAGGGTCTCGACCGTTCGCTGGAGGTTGGCGGGCGTGAAGATCTGGCAGAGCCAGGGGTCCAGCTCGTCGAGGATCCGATCCTCGCGGACGTAGACCGTGCGCGGGTGGTCGATCTTGTTGGCCACCGCGTATTCGGTCGGGAACTTGCACCGGTAGTGCGGGCGGTCGTTGTTCCAGGTCCCTTCCATCCGCCGGGTGCAGACGCCGCAGTACAGCAGGCCGCGGAGCACGTACGGGCGCGGGGTCCTGCGTGGTTTCCGCTCCGTGGCGGGCCGCTCCTGTGCGGAAAGCAGAACCTGGGCCTGCTCGAAGGTCTCGGTGTCCACGATCGGCTCGTGCACGATCTTCTCGGACCAGACCCACTGGCTCGCTGGGTTCCACTTGAGCTTGGTGATGTGCCCCTGCGTGACGTCGTACACGTCCAGCAGCTCTTCCTGCTTGCGCTGCTTGTTCCAGACCTGGCGGCCGGTGTAGCGGGGGTTGAGGAGGATCGCGCGCACCGCAGACTTCGACCAGGCGATCCCGCTGCGGTGGCGGTTCCTGGCCCGGTCGTAGGCGGAGGGGCATGGGATGCCCTCCCGAGTGAGCCCCTCGGCGATCAGGTAGAGCCCTTGGCCGTGGAGGAACTCCCAGAAGATCCGGCCCACGATGGGAGCGGTCACCGGGTCGGGCTCCAACCGGCGCAGGCGCTTGCCGTCGGCTGCCTTGCTCGGATTGGGATGCGGTCCGACGTCAACGAGGCGATAGCCGTACGGCGGGCGGCCCCCGAGGAAGCGCCCCTCGATCTTGGCCTGGGCTTCCATGGTCGTGCGGACGCGCATCTTGATCCGGTTGCGCTCGCCCTTGCTGATGCCGCCGAACATCAACATGATCAGCTCGTGCGCCTCGTTGGTCGGGTCGATCGGCCCGCCGACCTCCGGCACCCACAGGGGCACCCCGTAGTGGTTGAACAGCTCGAAGGTGTTGCCGAACTGGTTGCCGTAGAAGGCGCGCTGGGGCTCACCGACCACGACGGCGTCGAACCCCCGGTTGGGGTTGCGCAGCTCGTCGAGCAGGATCGCGGCCTGCGGCCTGCGCTGCGGCGGGATCGATCGCGACTTGTCGATGTCGAAGAACTCCGCGACGATCACGCCGCCTCGTGGCTCGATCAGTGATCGCGACCGGGACAGCTGCCAGTTCCGTGACGAGGTGGGGTCCTGGTTGTCCTCGGTGGACACTCGCCCCCAGAAGGCGAACGGGATCATTCAGCATTCCTCTCTTCCCGCTGACTCTTGGTCAGCTCCGCGTGACTTTTCAGAAGGATCCGCAGGAGCACGCGCGCCGCCCCTGCAGTCAGCTGTGGCGGTTCGGCGGGCAGCACCACGGTGACGACGCGCTTGCTCTTGGCCCCGGCCTCCCGCGATCTGGGCTCCTTCTCGCGGTCGGCCGGGCCTGCAGGGTACGCCTGGGAACCCGTTTTTGGAGGCCCTGAGCAGGCCCTTTGTGGCTGTTCAGTCACCCTCGCCTCCTGCCGCGAGTGCCGCGTCCGCGGCAGCGAGGATCCGGGTCCGGGCGAGCTCGCAGTAGTCGCCGTTGAGCTCGATGCCGGTGAACTTCCGGCCGAGTTGCCGGGCGGCAATGCCGGTGGTGCCGCTGCCGGTGAACGGGTCCAGCACGGTGCCGCTGGGGCGGCAGCCGGCGGCAATGGCCCTGAGCGGGATGTCGATCGGGAACGCCGCGAAGTGCGCCGCCCGCAGCGGCCGGGTGGGGATCGACCAGACGTCCCCGGGGTTCCTGCCGTTGGGGTGCGCGGCGGCATGCCGCTCACCCGTGGGCCGCATCGCCTCCCCGTGCCGCGTGCCGGCCGAGTCCTCGCCGTCGGCGCCGTACTTGCCAGGCGGGGGCCAAGCGGTCTGGATGCTGTTCGCCTTGGTGCCCCCGGAGCGTGCCCGTCTGGTGATCGGACGGTCGCCGGTGTAGGGCTGGCGGACCGGGTCGAGGTCGAACCAGTACCGCTGCTGCTTGACGAGCAGGAAGATCAGCTCGTACCGATTGGACATCCGATCGCGGACCGACTGCGGCATCGCGTTCGGCTTGCTCCACACGATGGCGTTGCGGAGGATCCAGCCGTCCTCCTGGAGGGCGAACGCGACCCGCCACGGCATGCCGAGCAGGTTCTTCGGCGGTACGGCCAGCCGCGCCTTGGGCCGCACCTCGGGCTGCCGAGCGTTGTAGTCCTTGCCCCGGGCCCAGCCGTCGGAGTTGGCCGCGTAGCAGTCCCCGAGGTTCAGCCAGCAGGTGCCCTCGTCGGCGAGCACCCGGCGGGCCTCGGCGAAGGTGGCCCGGAGGTTCTCCACGTACGCCTCCGGGGTGGGCTCCTGTCCGTACTGGCCCTCGCAGTAGTTCCGCAGGCCCCAGTACGGCGGACTGGTGACGATGCAGTCCACCGAACCGTCGGCCATCTCGGCCAGGACCGCGCGTGCGTCCCCGTGGTAGAGCGCGGCCCGCTCGTCGCGCCAGTACGGCTCCCGCATTGCGCTCATCGGCGGCCTCCGGCGTCCCGGATCTCCCACAGGACGCGGACGGCGTCGCCGTCTTCCGGTGAGCCGCTGCGGCTGTCAGCGCCCCATCCGAGAGGGCTGGGGACGATGCGGAAGCCGGCGTCCCACAGGCCGGTGCCCGGCTCGTCGATGCGGGTGTAGGCGATCAGGCGCCGGTAGCCCATCGCGCGGACCTCGCACCAGGCCGCGCCCAGCAGCGTAGAGCTGACGTCGGGCGCACCGTCGTCCGTGGCCAGGGCGAGGAGCTTGGCGGTGTACCCGTCGTCGAAGACCTCAGCGGCGGGCCAGCCGATGAGCGCGACCCCGAGGAGCGTCCCCTCACCGGTCTGGACACCGATGGCGAACGCAGCCTCGACCGGATGGGTGAGGTGGGGCTGAGCCCAGGCGATGAAAGCCCGTGCGGTCTGGATTGCCACCGGTGAAATCACCAGCCGGCGGTTCTCCGGATGCTCCTGGCTGTTCAGGCCCTCGCGCTCGTTGGCGATTGTCTGGTTCTCATTCCTGCTCTCCATGGTGTTGTCGGGACACGTTTCTCCGGATGCGTGCGCCGCCGGCCCGCCAGGCGGGTCCGATGGCGCATGACCAGGACAGCAGGGGGCTCAGAGACCGCTCAGAGAGCCAATCTCAAGATCGGAATCTGAGGCGAACCATGTGGGCTCTGAACAGCTCAGAGATCACGGAACGCGGATTATGAGAAAACTCTGAAGCGGAACTCTGAAACGACTCTGAGCAAATTATGAGGCGGTGCGTACACCGGTTTCGAGACCAACGAATTCCTCTCGAACCTGGAGTAGGGAAATGAGCGCCGAACTCACCACCGGCTCACCGCTCGACACCGCGGAGACCTCGTTCCGGCTGCTGGCCACCGGACCGGGAGCCCTGTCCCTGAACTGCGCCACGCTCGCCCCCGGTCGTCTCCCCAGAGGCGAGGTGAACCTGCTGGAGCTGCGGATGCTGCTCGCCGCCCGGCACGTCACCGACGAAGTCCGCGACGCCGTATGGCGCGAGCTGGTCACCCGGTCACAGGAGCGCAAGGGCGCCTGGACGGTCGCCGCCGTCGGCATGGCGATGCCCGCCCTCCGCATGATCGCCGCCTCGCTGACCCGCGACCTTCCCAGCGGTGACCCGGCTGATGTCGACTCCGAGGTCCTGGCCGGCTACCTGCGGGCTCTTCGCCGGCTGGACCTCGACACCGCCGCCGTCCGTGCCCGGCTGTGCCAAGCGGCCCGGCACGCGGGCGAGCGAGCCGTACGGCACATCGCCGCGAAGGCGGAGCGGCGTCAGCCGCCGGACGAGTCACCGCCTCCGCCACGGCCGCAGTCCCTCAACGCCCGCACCTGGCCCCACCCCGACCTGGTCCTGCTCGACGCGGTGACCTCAGGCGTACTCAGTGAGCTGGACGCCGAACTGATCCTCCTGACCCGGCTGGGCGACGTGCCGCTGCGGCAATCGAATGACACGACTCCCCCGACTCCCGCTTCCTCTTCCACAGGGTGTGTGGACGAGGAAGCGCCTACGGCTTCCGCGCGGAGCCAGGGAACTCCGGATGCGCAATTGGCAACCGACCCGAAGGGAGGCAGGGACACTACCCCTGACTCCGCGCGGATCTCCTCTCTCCCCCGGCCTGCCTTCGGTCGCCGCATCCCCCCGACGGTGCGGCAGTGGGGCGTGCTGCCCTGCAGCAGGCGGGACAGGTGGCACCGGGCGGCGCGTCTGATCGCGTTCCGTCTCCCGCCGATGCTGGCCGGCGCGGTGCCGTTCGTTGCCGCTGCGGCGACCAGCGCCATGGCCTCGTCGATCGTCGCCGCGGCTCCCTCGGACCTGAACTCGGTCTTCAACAATCTGCGGAACTGGCTGATCGGCCTGCTGGCGACGCTGGCCACGCTGATGCTGACCCTCGGCGGGCTGCGCTACCTGGTGGCGGGCGGCGACCCGGGCGAGGTCCAGAAGGCGAAGGGGGCGTTGAAGGCCGCCGCCTTCGGCTACGCGCTCGCCGTACTGGCCCCGCTCTTCGTGAGCGTCCTCAAGCGGATCGTGGGGTGAGTCCCGTGATCCCCATCCCCGAGAAGCTCACCGAAGTCGGTAGACAGCGACCGGAAACGGAAACGCCCATTGCCGCAGCCGCGTTGCCAGCCGTTTCCCCTGCCGCTGCCACGTTGCCCGACCGGGCCGCTGCCGCTTGCAGTGCACCGAAGGCGGCAAGGCCGCCTGCCCTCGCTGCCGTGCGGGTGGCAGCACACCTGGTTATCGCTGCCGCCGCCATCATCGGCGTCTGCGCCGTGGTGGCCGTCGTTACCGCGACGGCTGCGGAGGCTGCCGCGCCGATGCCCGCGCCCTCTCCGGGGCCCATGCCGTCCCCGGGGCCCATGCCCTCCCCACCCATCCCAAGTGAACTGCCGTCGACCGGCGGTACGGGGATCGGTTTCGGGTTCGGTGACTGGATCACCAGTCAGATCAACTCCTGGTTCGCCAACCTGGTGTACCTGGCGATCAAGCCGCTGCTGGACCTGCTGGCGGTGACGCTGCTGGCCACCCCGGACGTGGCCGGCAGCGGCCGGGTCTTCGACCTGTGGAAGGCCAACGCCGCGATCGCCAACACCGGCTTCGTCCTGCTGGCCACCATCGGTGCGATCATCGCGATGGGCCACCAGACCGTGCAGACCCGATACGCGGTCAAGGAGGTCCTGCCCCGTCTGTTCGTCGCCGTCCTGGCGGCCAACACCAGCTTCCTGCTCTGCGGCAAGGTCATCGAGATCGCCAACGCCCTGTCCAAGGCGCTGCTCGGGCAGGACTTCGACGGCCACCGCGCCGCCGCGACCCTCCAGCTGTGGATCATCGCGCCGGGCATGCAGGAGCAGATCTTCTTCATCCTGCTCGCCCTGGTCGCGGTCATCCTGCTGCTGCTGTTGCTGGTCACGTTCGTCATGCGGGCCGCGCTGATCCTGCTGCTGACGGTCGCCGCCCCGCTCGCGCTGGCCTGCCTGGCCCTGCCCTACACCGACGGGCTGGCCCGGTTCTGGTGGCGCGCCTTCTGTGGGCTGTTGCTCATCCAGGTCGCCCAGTCCCTCACGCTCGTGCTGGCTGTAAGGGTCTTCTTCAACCAGGACGGCCGGCTGCTGCTCGGCATCGCCCCGACCGGCCAGCTCGTCAACCTGGTGCTCGCCCTCTGCCTGCTGATCATCTTGATCCGCATCCCGGGCTGGATCTCCCGTCGGATCTTCGCCCAGACCGGCGGCCGGGGCTGGATGGTCACCCGGATGATCAAATACGCCCTGGCCTACAAGCTCACCTCGCCCGTCTTGAACGCCCTGCACCTCGGCCGGGGCGGACGGGGCGGCAGGGCCTCCGGGGCCGCTGGGAGTGTTGCCGCCCACGCCATGACCGGCAAAGCCATCGCCGGCAGGATGTTGCCCGCGATTGCCGCCGGCCCTGCCGGTCCGACTGCCGCTGCCGTGGGGAGCGCCGCTGCCACAGGGAGCGCCGCTGCCGCGGCCCGGGGCGGCGCTGGTCCGGTCAAGCACGCGCCGGTGGCGGCCCGGCGTCCGATCCGGGCCGCCGACTGGGAGCCCGGCCCGGTCAAGCACGCGCCGTCCGCTCCCGCGGTCCAGGGCAAGTACCGGATGCCGCCACGGCCCTCGGCTCCGGTTCCCCGTACGACGCCGGTTTATGGGTACCCGCGCGAGGCCTACTACGCGAACGGCCCGGCCGGGCTCGCGCAGATGGCCCGGCTCCGCGACCCGTCCGCCCCGCCGCCCGCTTCCACGGGTGGGGTCCGGCCGATCGTCTCGCCGAATGCTCCCACTCCGGGAAGCGTCGACTGGCCCGAGAACCCTGGGGCCCGCCGTACCCCGCCCCGGCGTGGGCGTGGTGGCCGCCCGTCCGGCTCCTCTGGGGGTGGTGGCCGATGAGCTGGGTGCAGCCGGTCCGCATCCCCGCCGACGTGGACCAGGAAGACAAGATCCTCGCCGGGTTCACGGCCCGCCAGGTCGCCATCCTCGCCGGAACCGGAGCCCTGATCTACGCCGCCTACCTGCTCGCCGGTGAGCGGGTGCCGCTGGTGATCTGCGCCGCCGTGGCCCTGCCGGTCGCGGTGGCCGGGATCCTGCTGGCCGTCGCACAGCACGACGGCGTGCCGCTCGACCGCTACCTGCTCGCCGTGGCACGCCACCTGCGCTCACCCAAACGCCTCGTATCCGCTCCCCAGGAGGTTCCGGCGCCACCCGCCTGGATCGGCGTCAAGCCCGGCCCCCTTCCCGCGCCGCTACGCCTTCCCGTCCGGGGAGTGGCCGGGGACGGGCTGATCGATCTCGGCCCGGACGGCGTCGCCGCCGTCGCGGAGGTGTCGACGGTCAGCTTCGCGCTGCGGACCCCGGACGAGCAGGACGCGCTGGTCGCGGTGTTCGGGCGCTGGCTCAACTCGCTGTCCGGTCCAGCGCAGATCCTGGTCCGCGCCGAACGAGTCGATCTCACCGACACGATCTCCGCCCTTGAGCACAACGCCCGGCAACTCCCGCATTCCGCGCTGTCGGCCGCCGCGCTCCAGCACGCCGACTTCCTCGCCCAGATCGGCGAGCGCCACGACCTGCTCCGCCGACAGGTCCTGTTGGTCGTACGCGAGCCCGCACCCGGCAAGGCACGTGAGGCAGCGGCGGCCCGCGCCCTGCGGCGGCTGGAGGAGGCCGCCCGGCTGCTGACCGCATGCGGGCTGACCGTCCGCCTGCTCGACGCCTCCGCCACGAACGCGCTGCTGGCCGCCTGCTTCGACCCATCAGCACCACCGTTGCCCACCGCCGAGATGGCGCCTCCGGGCGAGGTCATCACGAGAGGAGAAGGCTGGTGAAGCTCGCCTTCCGCCGTACAGCAGAGCGCGTACACGGGTTCGGCCCGGACGCGGTCGAGGTCCAGCCCCGACGCCTCCACGTCGGCGACAGCCAATGCGCGACGCTCGCCATCACCGGCTACCCACGCGAGGTCACACCGGGCTGGCTCGAACCACTGCTCACCCACCCCGGGCGGCTGGACGTGTCGTTCCACATCGAGCCCGTGCCGTCCCTGGTCGCATCCGACCGGCTACGCAAGCAACTCGCCCGTCTGGAGTCCGGGTTGCGCAGCGACCAGCAGCACGGCCGGCTCCTCGACCCCGGCGCGGAGGTCGCCGCCGAAGACGCCCAGGACCTCGCCTCCCGGATCGCGCGCGGCCAGGCCAAACTGTTCCGCACCTCGATCTACCTCACCGTCCACGCCACCACGACCGAGGAGCTGGAGGACGCCTGCGCCCAAGTCCGCGCGCTGGCCGCCTCCCTCCTGCTGGACGCCCGCGTAGTGACCTTCCGGCAGCTCCAGGGCTGGGTGTCGGCCCTGCCGCTGGCGTACGACAACCTCCAGATGCGCCGTACCTTCGACACCCCGGCCCTCGCGGCGGCCTTCCCGTTCACCTCCCCCGACCTGGCCGCCGACCTCGGACCCACCACGGTCCTGTACGGCGCGAACGCCGCCAGCGCATCCCTGGTCGCCTGGGACCGGTTCGCCCAGCCCAACCACAACTCCACCATCCTCGGCTGTTCCGGCGGCGGGAAGTCCTACCTGGCCAAGCTAGAGGTGCTGCGCTCGCTGTACACCGGGGTCGAGGTCGCCGTCATCGACCCCGAAGACGAGTACGCCCGCCTGTGCACGGCCGTCGGCGGCGCCTACCTTCATCTCGGCGCGGCGAACGTCAGGCTCAACCCGTTCGACCTGCCACCCTCCAACCAGCGGGAGGGCGACGCGCTGACTCGGCGCTCGCTGTTCCTGCACACGTTGATCGCGGTCATGCTCGGCGAACCGCTCGACAAGACAAGCAAGGCCGCGCTCGACCGCGCCATCATCGCCACCTACAAGGGCGCGGGGATCACCTTCGACCGACGAACCTGGAAACGCCGCCCGCCGCTCATGAAGGACCTGGTAAGCGCGCTTACCGACGATGATGATCCCGCAGCAGCGGAGATCGCCGCCGGGCTCGCACCGTACGTGACCGGCACCCACCGCCAGCTCTTCGACGGCCACACCACCACCCGGCCCGACTCCCACCTGATCGTCTTCTCACTCCGCGACCTACCCGAGGAGCTCAAGGCCGTCGGCACGCTGCTCACCCTGGACGCGGTCTGGCGCCGCGTCTCCGACCCGGTCAACCGCCGCCCCCGGCTCGTGGTGGTCGATGAGGCCTGGCTGCTCATGCGCGATCCGGAGGGCGCGAAGTTCCTGCTGAGGATGGCCAAGGCCGCCCGCAAGCACTGGGCCGGGCTGTCGGTGGTCACCCAGGACGCGGCCGACCTGCTCGGCTCCGAGATCGGTCAGGCGATCATCGCCAACTCCACCACGCAGATCCTCCTGCGCCAGGCGCCCCAGGCGATCGACAGAGTCGCCGAGGCATTCCGCCTGTCTGAGGGGGAGCGGCAGCTCCTGCTGTCGGCAGATCGCGGTTTCGGCCTCTTGGCCGCCGATTCCGGCGCCGCCCGGGTGGCCTTCCGCGTCCTGGCCAGCGAGCAGGAACACCGCCTGGTCACATCATCACCCGAAGAGCTGGCCGCCTACGAGGAGCTCGCAGCGTACGAGGAGGACGACCTGTGATCGCCTCAAACAGCGCCTCCAACTCCGAGCTTTCGCGCGTAGACGTAGATAACCGGCAAGTCGAAAGCGCCCGGTTCCTTGAGCATCTCGCCGAGACGAGCCGTGTAGCTCGCCTGGAAGAGCGCCAGGTCTCCAGAGCTGAGCGACGTGACGCCGGCATAGTGCGGGTTGGCGATGTAGCTGCGCCACAGATCCAGCGCACTCGCGGGCTGGAGAGCGATCACCCCTGGAACCGCTCGCTCGAAGGCGAATCCGGCCCGATTCACCGCGTCACGGCTGGCCTCCTCGGTGCCAACCTCGGCCATCGCGTCGGTAAGCGTGAGACCGAAATCGGCGGCGCATTCACGGAACATCCGGGCCGCGAGGGGAAAACCCGCTCGCATCGCGGAGAAGCCGAGCAAGCCGCTCGGCTTCAGCACTCGATGCCAGGCCGCAAGAGCCGTCCCAGCCGGCAGGTAGAGCATGCCCGCGCAGCAGAGCACCGCGTCGAACGATTCGTCGTCGAACTCGTCCAGCACCGTCGCGTCCGACTTCACGTAGGTGACGTTGACCAGCCCGGACGCGGCGAGCAGCCGATCGGCCTCCTGGAGCATGCCAGCCGAGATGTCCACGCCGACGACCTGACCCGAGGGGCCGACCGCCCTCGCCGCCGCCATCGCGACCAGCCCTGTGCCGGTGGCCGCGTCGAGCACCCGCATTCCAGGGGCGAGACCCGCGAGCGCCACCAGGCGCTCGGCATAGCCGACATGCCACTTCAGATGCCGGTACCCGTTGGCTCGCCCGTCGAAGTACGCCTCCACCCGCCTGTGATCCATGAGGCCATCATGACCGGCTCCACCGACCATCCCGCGAAAGAGGCCCAGCCGTGATCGATGACCTTCTCTACGACCCTGACCGCTTCCTCGACCTGCTGCTGGCCTGGCTGGACAGCCACGTCTGGCAGGCGACCTTCATGGTCTCGGCCGCCGGGTTCGTCCTCGAGGCGCTCTGCTCCCTGGTCGTACGGCTCCGCCACCGCGCGGCGCTGAGGGGGGCGCGGTGTGTGGAGATCCTCGCCCCGCCGGTGGCGGACATGCCCGGTGCGGAGGCGTTGTGGACGAACCTGATGGGGCTGCTGCGCCCGGCCTGGAAGCGCGTCCTGTTCGGCCAGCCGCATCTGGCCTTCGAGTACGCCTTCGGCGTCGGCGGCGTACGGATCCGGCTGTGGGTCCCCGGCACCGTCCCCCAGCACCTGGTGGAGCACGCGATCGAGTCGGCCTGGCCGTCCGCCCGCACGGCGGTCGTGGAGGCGGCCCCGCCGGTACCGCTCACCGGGCAGGCGACCGGCGGGCACCTGGTGATCGCACGCAGCGAACTGCTGCCGATCCGCCACTCCCACGACCGGGATCCGCTACGCGCCCTGCTCGGGTCCGGGGTCGGCATGCCCACCTGGCAGCACGCCGCCGTCCAGATCCTCACCCGCCCCGCCACCGGCCGCCGCCTGGCCCAGGTGATCAGCGGAGGCCCCGCCGGAGTGACCACCAAGGGCGGCCTGACAGGTGCACTGGCCGTACCACTCGGACTGGTACGCGCCCTCCTGGACTTCGTCACGCCCGGCCCGATGCACCCCCGGCTCCACCCAGCACATCTCCACCCGGCCAATCGCGTCGTCCGGCTGGAAGAGTCGGCCGAAGCCCGCGCCATCCGCGACAAAGCCCAGTGTCCCCGGTACGAGGTCGCGATCCGCTACGCCGTACACGCCGACGACCTCGCGACGGGCGACGCGTACAACGCCCGGCAGGCGCGCGAGGCACGGTGGAACGCCATCCGGGGCCGCGCGCACGCGATCGCCTCATCGTTCGCCCTGTTCTCGGGACACAACCGGCTGGAACGGCGCCGGCTTCCTCTTCCCGCTGCGCGGCTGGCGTCGCGGAGGCTGGGGCGCGGGTTCCTGCTGTCGGTTCCTGAACTCGCCGCGCTCGCGCACCTTCCCCTGGATGTCGCCGTCCCCGGCCTGCCTCGTGCCGGGGCCAGGTCCGCCCCGCCCGCACCACAGGTCGCCTCGGCGGGCAAGGTCCTCGGTTTCTCCGATGCCGGGCATGAGCGGCCGGTCGCGCTGCGGGTGGCCGACTCCTGCCACCACGTGCACGTCCTCGGCCCCAACGGCACCGGGAAAAGCACCCTGCTGGCCCAGATGATCCTGTCCGACATCGAGGCCGGCCGCGGCGTGGCCGTGATCGAGGCCAAGGGCGACCTGATCACCGACCTGCTCGGGCTCATCCCCGAACGGGTGGCGGACAGGGTCGTGCTCATCGACCCCGACGACCGCCATCCGTGGCCGGCGCTGAACGTGCTCGGCGGTTCCAACGAGATCGGCGTGGACAACCTCGTCGGCATCTTCCACAAGATCTACGCCGACTACTGGGGGCCACGCACCGACGACATCCTGCGCGGCTGCGCGCTCACGCTGGCGCACCACGGCGGCACCCTCGCCGACGTCCCGCTGCTGCTCACCAACGCGGCCTACCGCGCCGACCTCGTCGAAGCGCTCAACGACCAATTCCTGCTGGGTTTTTGGAACTGGTACGACAACCTGTCCGAGCAGGCCCAGGCGCACGTCACCGCGCCGATCATGAACAAGCTGAGGGCGTTCCTGCTCCGGCCGTTCGTCCGCAGCGTCATCGGCTCGGCCAAATCGACCTTCGATCTCGGCGACGTCCTGGACGGGGGGATCCTGCTCGCCCGCCTGCCCAAGGGCGTCCTCGGTGACGACAGCGCCCGGCTGCTGGGTTCGCTGATCCTCGCCCAGGTCTGGCAGGCCGCCGCCCGCCGGGCCCGGCTCGGCCACGCCCGCTCGCCCGCCGCCTTGTATGTGGATGAGACGCAGAACTTCCTCAACCTGCCGCACACGCTGAGTGAGATGCTCGCCGAGGCCCGCGCCTATCGGCTGTCGATGGTGCTCGCCCACCAGCACCTGGCCCAGCTCCCCCGGGATCTGCGCCAGGCGATCAGCTCCGACGCCCGCAACAAGGTGTACTTCTCGCTCTCGCCCCAGGACGCCCGTGAGGTCGAGCACCACTTCAGCCCGCACCTGACCGCGCACGACCTGGCCAACCTGGACGCCTTCCAGGCCGCCGCACGTCTCGTGGTGCGCTCGGCGGAGGTTCCGCCGTTCACCCTGCGCACCCGACCCCTGCCCGACCCCGATCCCGGCCTCGCCGAGCGCGTACGGATCGCCGCCTCCCGCGCGCACGGTAGGCACCCGGCCGCCGCCGACCCCCTTCCGGAAGGAGACCCCCGCACCCAACCCAAAGGAGAGGATTCATGAGCCAGCACTACACGCCCCGTGTCCTGGACTCGCTCGTCATCCGGCTCACCGACCACGACCGGCAGCTGCTCCGCCTGGTCTGGACGCACGAGGTCCTGACCACCCACCAACTCCTGCAAGCGGCGTACGACAACGACCACACCGGCCGCCACCGCCTGGTGAAACTGACCCGTCTCGGCGCCCTCGACCGCTTCCGCCCCCGGCCTCCCCTCGGCTCCGCGCCCTGGCACTACGTCCTGGGAGAAGCCGGCGCCGCCGTACTGGCCCGCGAGAACGGCGTCACCCTGCCTGAGTTCGGTTACCGGCGCGGCCAAGCGCTCGCGATCGCCTACAGCCAGCGACTCGCCCACACCGTCGGCGTCAACGGCGTCTTCGCCGCCCTGACCGGCCACGCCCGCCACACCGAGGACTGCCGTCTGGACACCTGGTGGACCGAAGCGCGATGCAAGGCCATGTGGGGCAAGCACGTACGCCCCGACGCCTACGCCAGGTGGACCGACAACGGCATCACGCTGGACTTCTTCCTCGAATACGACACCGGCACCGAATCCCTCGACCGCGTCGCCGCCAAGCTCCGCGGCTACGCCTCGCTCGCCACGGTCAGCGGCATCGATACCCCCGTCCTGTTCCTGACCAGCACGGCACGCCGCGAAGCCAACCTGCATGAACGGCTCCGGCTGCGGGGCGCTCTCGTGCCGGTACCCGTCGCCACCGCGGCCCAGGGCCAGGAACCCCACGAGGCGATATGGCTACCGGGCAACCGTACGGAAGGACGGCTCCGCCTCGCCGAGCTCGCACGCCACTTCGGCCAGGAGAGGCGGGAGGGGCACCCGTGATCGCGGAAGCCGGACTGGGCAAGCTCATCGCCACCGGCGGCGGCCTGGTCTGTAGCGTCGTCGTCATCGCCGGACTGGGCGGCGGAGCCAAGTACGCCCTCACCGCCGCCGACGCGACCAAGCTCCGGTCCGCCATCTGCGCCTACGCCGCCTCACCCGACGCGGCACGGCAAGTGCCCGCCGCCCGCTTCGGCCTCTCCTCTGAGCAGATGGCGAACGTCCGAAAGATCGTCAACGTCGCCGCTGAGCTGGGGCTGCCCAGGCGTGCCGCAGAGATCGCCCTCGCGACCGTTCTTCAGGAAAGCAGCCTTACCAATTTAACAAGCGGCGGCAGCTCGTACGGCCTGTTCCAGCAGCAGCCGTCACAAGGCTGGGGGACGAAACAGCAGGTCACCGACCCCTCCCACGCGGCCCGCTCCTTCTACACGCGCCTGGTCGAGATCCCCGGCTGGGAGCACATGCCGCTCACCAAGGCCGCAGCGATCGTCCAGCGCCCCCGCGAGGACCTGCGCAACGCCTACGCCAAACACGAACCGCTCGCCAAAGCGCTGGTCGCCCGGCTGTGGAAGAGCACAGCCCCCAGGCGAGCAACCGTGAACACGGTGGGGACCGATGACATGCGGGTCAGCATCCAAGCCGCCGCCGGGCTCGGCGTTCCACGTGACGCGGTCGTGGCCAGCCTCGCCACCGACCTCATCAGCCAGAACCCAGGCGAACAGTCCGACCCTGACGGGATCACAAAACGCGCCGACGACATCGTGACCACCGTGGCCGGACAACTCTGCGAGGAACTGAAGCCCAAGGACCCTGCTGACGAGATCCCGACTGGAGGAAACCCGCAGATCGAGATCCCCTCCGGACGGGGCGCGATCACGGTCAAGGCCGTGCTGGGCACGCTCGGAGCGTCCTACTCCTTCTCCGGCATTCCAGCCGGGGGCGCGGAGTTCATTCTCCGCGCTTGCACAGCTCAAGCAGCCAACACTGAGCAATCTGGGACTGCGACAGGCGTGGTGCAAGGATCAGCAGGGCGCATCCCCCCGCGCTGCCGCGTGGTGGCGAACGTGGTGGGGTTCGCACTGGCGCAGACCGGCAAGCCGTATCGGTGGGGCGCGACAGGACCGAACTCCTTCGACTGCTCGGGACTGGTGATGAAGGCGTACGCCGCCGCGGGAGTGCGGATCCCCCGGACCACCTTCGAGCAGTGGCCGTTCGGCGTCCGCGTCCCCGCTGGCCAGGAGCAGCCCGGCGACCTGGTGTTCTTCAACAGCGGACCGGGTAGCTCATCGGGGCGGCCGGGCCATGTCGGGATCGTCGTGGGCGACGGCAAGATGGTCGAGGCCCGGTGCACCCGATGCGGGCCGATCACGGTCGCGTCGTACCGGAATGGGCGGCCGGTGATTGGGTTCACTCGCCCATCGGCCCGTCTGACCAGGTGAAACTATGGAGAACTCGGTGCGGGCACTGCCGCGAAGCTGGCAGGATCAGAGGATGGCGAACATGCGACGCAGCAGCCCAGAACCGTTGCCCGGTCCGCCGCAGATCCGCTTCAAGAAGGGCATCGCGGCCGAGACCATGCGGGAGCTCGCGCCACTACTGGCCGAAGAAGGCATCGATGTCGACAACATCGAGGTCCAGGACATGGCCACGTTGCAGCGCGCTATGGACCGCGCGGTCGAGCGGCACAACATGATGTTGTTCACACCGGTCGGCCGGGCACGTGAACTGGCCGCCGCCACGCTGCGGCTGACCACTGAGGCACTGGCCGACGGCGAGACCACCGTGGCCGCCTCGATCCTGGACCAGACTCAGCCCGAGTCCCCAGACCACTCAACGCCGACGGTCTCAGCGTGCATCGGCCTTGCTCTGGGCCTGCTGGACGAGTGGCTGTCGGGCCGCGACCCGGACGCACCGGCAGACCTTGCTCACCATGCCCGCCTCGGCTCCGGCCATTGGACCGGAGAACGCGCCGCGACCGACATCCTGTCGCTGGCCCGCAAGGAGCGGGCGTTCAGCTCCCTGAACACGCTGATGGTCCGGCAAGGCGGCGAGCTGGTCCTGTATGGCAGCGCCCTTGCCGTGTCGGCGGCGGTTCAGGCATGGTCTCGGCGTGCAGCCGTCCCGCTCTCGGAGCTGGCCCGACCCAAGATCGCATAGCTGGTCGCGGATAAACCCGCGAGACCCCAGCACGATCCACCATGTCGGCCCCTGCATCGGTAAGGGGAAGATGGGCCACGCCCCGCACACCGGCAGCCACGTGCAGATCACATCGGCTTTCCGCAGCGACTACGCCGGGGCCGTCCGATCGTCTAACGAAACAGTTTGAACACGATCGATCACTTATAGTTATCATTTGCTCTCACTACATGGACAACGGCGGCTCGTGCGAGCACCTGTTTGAGTGGGGGGCATCGTGTTGACGATCGGCGTTGCCCTGGGAACTGCCGCCGTCGGACTCCTCGCCGGGCGAGTCGTCCGGGCCATCTCCGATCGCTTCGCCCCACGAAAGGGCCCGCCGTACGCAATCGAGATCCTCACCGCAGTGGTGTTCGGGCTTGTCGGCTGGAAGATCAGGCTTGGCCCTCTTCTCCCGGCGTACCTCTATATGGCCGGTGCCGGAGTCGCGCTCAGCCTGATCGACCTGCGAACGCGACGGCTGCCGGACACGCTCACCCTGCCCTCGTACGCCGTCCTCCTGACGCTCGTGACCACCGGTGCCGTGATCAGCGGGAATGGGTCGATCGTCGTGCGGCTACTCGTCGGCGCGCTTGCCGCGTTCCTGCTCTACTGGGGCTTCCATCGGATGAACACCGCCCTCGGGGCGGGAGATGTCAAGGCGTCCGGCTTGGCCGGCGGGGTACTGGGCATCTTGGGCGTGAACGCGTGGGTCCTCGGTATCGGCACGGGCCTCGTGCTGGCAGCCCTGTGCGCGGTGGCCCTGCTGATCAGGGGCAAGGGCAGCGCCTCCACGCTCATGCCGTATGGACCGTTCCTGTTCGCTGGCTGCCTCGTAGGCGTCCTCGCGGCGTGAGCGCCAAATGCTGTCCACGGACGACGCCGTGGTCGTAGGCTGGGTGCGACCGATCTCACCTTCTCTTTTTCTCAAAGAGTGAAACCGGTCAGGGGCCGTTCCCCCCTGGGGAACGGCCCCGCTACGCATCAATGAGTTCCTGCAGCAGCGTGAACCCCGGCATGCTCTCCCTCGGCCGTATGCCGACCTCGAAGATCTCCGGCTCCTCGAAGACCGGTTCGCCGTTTGGGCGGCGCGCGTAGGCAACCCGACCATAGTCCACGCCATCGTCACGGTCGAAGCTCATCCACGTGATGGCCTCCTGCTCGCCTTCGCGCAGGGGATGGTTCGAGACGGCGCGAGTGGCTATGGTGCTCGGCGGCTTGAAGATCCAGACCTGTGGCACTGCCAAGACCCACCGACTCGTACCGATCTCCAGCGCCTTCGCAGCAACTCTGTGTTCGAACGCGACGGCCGTCTCACGATCCCGCAGGTAGTCGTAGTCACTCAGGACGAGGCGGCGCTCCCCCTCCAGCACGACGATCGCAGGGCAGTCGCGAGCGAGGATGCTCTTCTCCAGCCGTTCAACGACATCGAAGAATAGATTGGCCGTCTCTTCATTCATCTGACCCTCCTTTTCTGAGCTGCCCCATCGCGTGCCGTCAAAGCCGACGGTCACCTGACATGCCTCTGGCACTGAACCCTAATGTGACACCGCATGCCGACGCACTCACGCTGGGCGTACTCAGAACCGAGGCCTTCACTGCCAGCCCCAACAGGCGTCCGGCTACTGGTTGGTATCACTACCGCAAACGCCTCGCAGTGGCATAACCGCAGGTCACACCACTATCCGGTGATCTCGAAGGTGGAGGGCGAGATCTCAAGGTACTGGTGTCGTGCTGCTCACTGCTCCAGCAGCAAAGGCGACGATGTCCCGGAGACCGGGGTCGTAGCCCTGCGTGGCTGTGGTGTCCACCGTCAGTGTCGGCACGGGCAGGGAAATCCAGACGAAGGAGTCCGTCGAGTACCCTCCTGCGGCGATCGCCGCCAGCAGGTCTTGGTCGGCGTGCGCAGCCCGGTGGGCATCTGTCTCGGCTCGCCGGGCGATCCGTTCGTGGGCGACGGCGGCATCGACCGCACAGCGGATCACCCGGACCTCTGCCAGTCTGGCCAGCGGTTCCAGCCCTGGACGCCATAGCCGGTCCTGGAACGCGGCCTCGGCGATCACACTTACCCCGGCTCTCAGCAGGGTCTCCAGGACGGCGAAGAACGCTGCCAGCGTCCGTTGGTTGAGCAGGTCCTCGCTGTCCGCCTCGGCGGCAGGGACGCGATGCACCATTCCCTGCTTGATCTCATCACGGCAGATCAGCGGGAGACCGAGTGTGCGTGCCACCTCACGGGCCAAGGTGGTCTTCCCCGAACCCGGAGGACCGCTGACCACAGCCAGCACCGGAACCTCTGGACGATTGCCAGTAGCCATGAACATCCTCAACGGTCAGCCGTACGACGGCAGTGCCTTGGCGAGCCGGACGGCGAGGAATCCCGGCTCGCGTGACAGCTTGCCGTACACCTCGCCGTAGCGGTGCGCCATTTCCTCGACCGGTTCGTGCTCGATGAGGCGTTCGACGACGAACCCCGCGGCGGCGAACTCGTTGAACCACCGCTGCAGCGGCTGCCGCCAGAAGTGGTGCAGCATGCCGCAGGACCATTTCTCCTCGACATGCCGGGCGTCGAAGTAGCTGCCACCGTCTGCGAGCCAGTCCGCGGTCGGGTGACTCGTGGAGATCACGAGTCGGCCATGCGGGCGCAGCACGCGGTGCAGTTCGCGCAGCGCGGCCACGCGGTCGCGGAGATAGTGGATGACCAGCGCCAAGAGCACCAGGTCCATTTCCGCGTCCGGCAGCCAGTCGAGCGGCGCATCCAGGTCATGCCGGCGCACGACCGTCCCAGGACCAAGGCGTTCACGGGCCAGATGGACCATGTCGCCACTCTGGTCGAAGCCGATCACCTCGGCGCCTCGCGCGAGCAGTTCGGCCGCGTACAGGCCGGGACCGCACCCGGCGTCCAGGACGCGCCGGCCACGGACGTCACCGAGCAGTTCCAACACAGCCGGCCGATCGTAGTAAGCGTTATAGGGGCTGTCGGCTGCCTCTTGGGCGAAGACCTCGGCGAACCCGTCGTAGAGTGCGCGACCGTTGTCGGATAGCTCCATGAGTTTTCTCCCGCTTCCCGCGGTTCACGCCACCGAGAGAGCGGCGGTCGGTTCCGGTTCCTGCGGCAGAGCCGGGAACAGGCTGTCCAGCCACGCCGGGTCGGCCGGGACACCGGCGGTGAAATGAGTGTGCAGCAGTCGTACGGCGCGCTCGTAGACGTGCTCGGGGAGTGCGTCGTCGCGTTCGATGCAGGCGTCCAGCCGCTGATCGAACTGGCGGAACCAGTCGCGGTAACCGGAGGTGAGGGCGTCCGGGGCATCCCACTTGCCGTACAGGTGGGCGCGGGCGAGGGTGAACGGCGTGGGTGCGCTTCGGTAGGCCGCCGAGACAGCGCCGGACCGTTGCGGGACCTGATGGTAGACGGACGTGCACTCCCCCAGGAAGGCGAACCGGTAGCCCAGGGTGCGCCGCAGCGCCAGCCACATGTCCCAGTCCTCGCAGTGGGACATGTCCTCATCGAAACGCACGAGCGAGGCGGTGAAGCTGCGGGCCACGACTGAGCCGGTGTGGATGTAGTTGGCGACCGCCAGGTAGCCGTCGTCGAACGGGTAGTCCTTGCGCGGGAGGCCTTCGGCGGCTCGCGGGATCGCCTCGATCCAGTGGGAGCTGACCAGCGCTCCGCCGTAGACCACGTCGGTGTGCCCGCCCGACAGCACCTGGTGAGCCTTCTCCAGGTGGTGCGGCAGGTAGATGTCGTCGTCATCGAGGAACGCGACGTACTCGCCGGAGGCGGCGGCCAGGCCGACGTTCCGTGCGTGTGAGACGCCTTGGCGGGGCTCGACCTCCAGGAGCCTCACATTGAGGTCGTTCTGCCAGCTGTCGATGACCGCTTGCGGGCATTGGCCGCCGTCGCGTACGGCGATGACCTCGAAGTCGTGGAACGTCTGGCGGGCCAGGCTCCGCAGTGCCCGGTGCAGCGGTCCCGGCCGGTCGGCCGTGGGGATGATCACGCTGATCATGGTGTGCTCCTGTGGGTGAGTTCGCACTTCAGCCGTGCCTGCACCAGCTGCCGGGCCGTCGCGTCGCTGCCCAGGTCCGTGATCGATGCCCGCGTGGCCGACATCCGGTAGATCTCGGCGCGGGACCTGGCCGTGGTAGGGGCGGTGGTGTGGATCTGGACGCCCCAGACGGTCCGGCCGTCGCGGGTCACCTCTATGGCGCGTCCGGCCTGGGCGTCGGTGATCAAGGTGTGGCCGTTGCCGAGCAGCTCGCAGCCGCCGGCCAGCGGAGAGAACAGCGTCTGCGGCGGGTCGGCCGTGTACTGCCAGATGATCTCTCCCGTAGCGGGGTCGATCTCAAGCACGCGTGATCGCCCGGCGGCCTGGCCGTTGTCGAAGACCAGAACGGTTCCACCGGGCAGCGCCGAGGGCTGGTGTTGGCCGGACAGTTCACCGGGGCCGAAGAACCACGCTACCGACCGGGCCGTCAGATCCACGGCCGCGATCAGGTTGAGGTTGCGCAGGGAGACGAGCACATCGCCCTGCTTCCACAGTCCGTAGGGGTGCGTGTTCAGCATCTCGATCGTATTGGCGTGCAGTACGTCGCTGGGCGAGCCGGGCAGGTCGCGCAGCAGCCGCAGCGCCTGCCTGGTGGCGGCTGGGCGGCGGTGCGGCTCGGCCAGCTCCGCCAGCAGCGCGGTGCTGTCCGGTGCGGCGGCGCGGCGGCGGTCGATCTCCTCGTCGATCAGCGCCCGCAGCTCGGGGCAGGTGGTGAGCACGTCGTACAGGGAGTGGACGGTCAAGACGTGGCCATCGCGGCTGTCCAGGACGGTCACGGCGTTGTCCAGCAGCAGGTGCTCGCCGCCGCGCCAGGGCACCGAGCGGGGCTGTTCGGTGAGCGCGTAGATCTTCCCGTCGCGGCTGATGCCCAGATCGTGGTGGACGGGAATGGGGGCCTTCCACAGGAGCGTCGAGTCGGGGGCGAGTTTCAGCAGCGCCTGCAGCGGCACCATGGCCAGCAGGTTGCCGTCGTCGTCCAGCTCGACGTGGTTCCAGCCGCGCAGGTAGGTCGGCGGGTCGGTGGAGGGGTTCGGCTGCTCGGCCGGGTTGCTCCACGCGTGCACCAGGCGGGCGTTCCGGTCGATGAGGCAGGCGAACGGCTGCGGGTAGGAGGCGGATGGAGAGAACAGGAAGGACGTGCCGGAATCGTCGGCGCCAGCCGCTGATCGCGTCACAGGAGCTCTCCTGGGCGACGGGGTGGTGTTTCGAACTCCAGCCGGACCGCGTCGGCCATCTTCTGCGTCACCCGGTCGGCGACTCGGGCACCGAGTTCGGCGCTGGCCTGCCGGGCGGTGTAGACGATGCCGGAGTCGGTCGTCGCGTCCGGCGGCAGCGGGAAAACGTGGTAGCGCATCCGGCGTGGCTCCCGCTGGTCTGCTCTGGCGGGGAGGCAGGGGATGCGGTCGGGGTGCACCGCGTCTGGGGCGATGTGCATCACCAGGCTCGACTCCACCATGGCGGCGTGGTGATCGTCTCGGCGCTCCACCCCGGTCTCGCGGGCCAGCTCGTCACGGAAGCGCTCGCCGACCACGTCCCACCAGTTGACGACCATGACGCGGGCGTCCGGCACGCTCTCGCGCAGGAGCCGTGCCACCTCGCACAGGAAGCTCACGTTGTCGATCGCGGAGTTGACGATGACGTACTTGCGGGCTCCGTAGCGGGCCAGGGAGGACAGCACGTCGGTGATGAGGTGCATGAAGGTCGCGCCGCTGATGTTGATGACGCCGGGGAAGTCCCCGCCGAGCCGGTACGGCGGCGTGGCGATGCCGTACCCGATCGAGGGGGTGACGTAGCCGCCCAAGGCGGGCGCGAGCCGCCGAGCGAAGTATTCGCTGATCATCGTGTCGGAGGCGAGCGGAAGGTGCGGGCCGTGCGGTTCAACGGCGCCGACGGGGATGATGGTGTAGTCGTCGCGGACTCGGGCCGCGAAGTCGGGCCAGGGCAGGTCGCCCAGCAGCATGAACGTCTCCTCGGGGTGAGTTCGGTTCCGGATCGGGGTCAGGCGTCGGTCCATCCGAGGCTGGGCACCTGGCCGCCACGCAGTCCCACGGTCACGGCGACGTCCAGGTTCAGGAAGTCCTCCTTGTTACAGCACCCGCGGGCCGCCGCGCACGGCACCCATTCCTGCGGGCGCAGGTCCAGCTCGAAGTCCGGGTCGAGCACGTTGCCGTAGCAGTCCCGCTCCAGTACGGCATAGCGGGAGCAGCGGTGCACCTGACCGTGAATGTCGATGAACACGTAGTCGTGTCCGGCCCGGCACGCGCGGCCCTGCGGCGAGGTCAGGCCCACCAGCGCGGCCCGGGTCAGCGCGGCATCGCCGCCCAGTTCCTCCACCGCGCTCACCACGTCGGGTTCGCTACGGATCATCGGTACGGCGGCGGTGATGCCGTCGGACTCAAAGGCCACCGACGGCGCGGTGGGGTCATAGCCGAGATCGACGTTGAAACGCAGCCCTGCGTCTCGGGCTGCGTCGCGCACCCGGCGGATCGCGTCAGTGCCGCCGGGGAACAACAAGGCGTTCACGACGACGAAGCAGCCGTACTCCTCCTGGGCGAACGCGGCTGCTGCGATGAACTTGTCCAGGTTGGTCTGGCCGTCGTGGTAGGTGAGCCACAGCGAGAGCTTGCCCAGGTTCGCCAGCGGCTCCATCTTCGGCAGCCGGCGCATCAGCAGAGAGCCGTTGGAGACCAGCTCGACGTACCGCACCGACCGCTGCCGGGTGAGCCACCCGGCCTGCGCGAGGAACGTCTGGGAGGCGAACGGCTCGCCCAGGCTGCCCAGGCGCACCGCCACCTCGAAGGGCCGCGACCCGATCCATTCGACGATGGAGACGAAGCGATCCTTGTCCGCGGGGTCGCGCCAGTCGTACCTGCGGCTCTTCGCCCAGTCGCCCACCGACACGCAGTAGGTGCAGTCGAAGTTGCACAGCCGCTGCCCGGCCACGTACCAGATCTTCACGGGCTTGGACATCGTGATGCTCCTCAGCCGAAGGTCGCGATGGGCCGGAACTCGCGGGCAGGGAAGTCGAGCTGCTGGTTGTGACAGCGGCGGCACAGGAAGCCGGCCGCGGCATCGGCCACGCCGAACACCTGCCGCCGCAGGCGCACCGCGGCGTCACTGGTCATGAGGTCGTGGATCGACCCGTCGCGGATGTTGCCGAACGTCTCGCGCTGGTAGTAGTCGTTGCAGCACAGGAACATGTCGCCGGTGACGCTGATGTTGGCGTGGTGGACCGGCCAGCCGCACCCGGTGAGCTGCCCGTCGACGTGGACGTCCTGGAAGTACTCGGCGGGCCCGTCGCCGGCCCGGTCACAGGTGAGGGACGGAAAGACCTCCACGCCCAGGGGCGCGTAGCGCCGGGTCAGGCCCTCCAAGTTGCGGGCCAGGCGCTCACCTGCGCCGTTGACGACGATCTGGACGCGGAATCCCGCGGTGATCGCCTGCTCCAGGTTGCGCACGACGTGCGGGTAGCTGCGCGAGGCGGTCAGTTCGGCGAACTCGCCCGGATCGATGCTCGGCATGTTGACGATGAGGTGCCGCAGCACGCCAAGGCGGCGCAAGGCGTCGATCTTGTCCGGGGTGAGCGCGGAGGCGTTGGTGTAGAGGGCCAGCTGCATGCGGTGGCGGGCGAGCACCTCCAGGCGGTCGGTGAAGTGTTTATCCAGGGTGGGCTCGTTGTAGTGCTGGAAAGTGACGTAGTCGATCGTGCCGACGTCGGCCAGCTTGGCGATGATCTCCTCGAACAGGTCCATCGGCATGGTTCGGGGCGGCTTCGGGTCCATCGAGACCGGGCAGAACCGGCAGCCCCAGTTGCAGTGGCTGGTGATCTCGATCTCCCCGGACACCAGGTGGTAGTCGCGGCAGAGCTCGTCGGGGCTCTGGAGCCATCCACGCTGGAGGGCCGCGCTCATCCGGTCGGCGCCGAACCGCTGCGCCACCCGCTCGGCGTCGCAGGGCTCGGGCGCGCATGCCGTGAGCATGTCCAGCATCTGGGGGTCGGACTGCCATATGACCCGGCGGTCCAGGCCGACGAGGCCGAACGCGGTGCCGGGCGGAGGAGGATCGGCCTGCGGGGCCGAGGGCCCGAAGGTATCGGTCATGTACCTCACCGGTGCAGCGGTTCCCGGTTGGACACGGGTGAGGTAGGGCGAGGTCTGGAGCAGGTGCGGCGGCATGGTTCCCTCCCATCAGGTGGTGGCGGTGCGGTAGATCAGCCAGGCGCGCCCCGCAGCGGCGGCGCGGGCTCGGAATTCGCGGCCTTCCGCAGGGCCGTACATGGCCTTGGAGAAGCGGAACAGCGTCCAGGAGGCCAGCAGGCCGTTCACGCTGCGCCTGGGTGCCTCGCCCCAGGCGGGCACCTGTGCCAGCAAGCGCTCCGCCTGCTCGGGTGTGTGCCCGGCTTCGATGAGGCGTGGGCCGAGCATGAAGGCATCGATCCAGGGCGCGCCGACCGCCGCGAAGGCCCAGTCGATCACCTTCACTCCGGATGAGGTGACCTGGAGGTTGCCGGCGTGCAGGTCGTAGTGCAAGAGCGTATCGCCGGTCAGGTGCTCGGGGTCGAAGCCATCAAGCGCGGCGGCGTACAGCTTCCGGTGCGGCAGCACCCCGTCGGGCTTGTCCAGCAAGTGCTGGCTTTCAGCCAGGAGGAATCCGACGTTGTCGGTGACGGGTGGGGCGACGATCGCCGGGCACGGGGTGAGCAGGAAGCCGAGCCGAGCCACGGTGGCCAGGACGGCGGGCAGGTCGGTCGAGGCCGGCAACAGGTCAGCGGCACGACCGTCGGCGTACTCGAACACCATCGTGATCCAGTCACTGCCGATGGAGGACCACAGCAGGCGCGGTGTCGGCACGGTGCGCGGCAGAACGGTCCCGGCCCAGCGTTCCCGCTCGTACCGGCGCGCGGTCGGATTGTCGCCAGGGATGGCCTTGAGGAAGAGACGCTCGCCGCTGTCGGCATGCAGGCAGGCCGCGATGCCGGGCATCATGCCCGCGGTGACGGTCTCGGCCTTGAGCACGGAACCGAACCGGGCCTGGACGGCTTCGCGGACGGCGGCCGGAAGGTCCTCCCACTGCATTGCGGCCATGGTCAGTTCTCCTTGGGTCGTCGTATCAGTCCTGGCCGTGGCGGCCCGGAGGTGTCAGGGCGACCGTGTCGCCACACCGGCTTATGCGGGGCCGGAAACGGTCCCGGCGGATTCCGCAGCGTGCTCGATACCGCTCCGATCGGCGACCGCGTCGAGGTCTTCTGGCAGCGGGCTCCAGTGGTGCGCGAGCTTCGTCACGGCGGAGCGCTGCCGGATCTCGCGGCTGACCCACCTCAGGGTGAGAAACCTCCGTCGCGTGATCACGATCCGCTGTCCTGCGGAACGCAGATGGCAGAAGCTCCAGGCAGTGCGCCGAAGATCTGGTACGGCGCCAACCGGGTCACTTTCACCTCGGGAGGAGCGTCGGCGTGGCCGTCGGCCGCGGATGCTTTGGTCTCCGACATATCAGACTCCAAGTCGATCACTGAGGGAGGTGGACGGCGTTACCTGCGTCTGCTAAAGGGTTCTGCGTGCCTGCCATGGTGGGCGGCCACCAGACGGGATAGCGAGACGCGGCCCTCATACGTTTGCCTGTTCACGACGTGATCGGCTGAGCTGATCACCTTGACCGATCAGCTCAGCCGATACCTCTTCGCCGATGCCAGGCGCGCAGTTAGGGTGATCGTGAAGCAACCGGCCGTGAAAGGTCGCCGATGAACGTCAACCCCCCAAGCGGACAGGACATTGACCCCGGCGTCTGGGAACATCCGGCGATGCGACAGGCGCTCGCCGCCCGGGACATATCCACAGTTTTCCGACTGCTGGGAAAGCGTGGGTTGTCCCAGCGTGTGATCGCCGCACACACCGGGCAGGCACAGTCGGAGATCTCCGAGATCGTCGCCAACGGCCGCCAGGTCATGGCCTACGAGGTGCTCAGCCGTATCGCCGACGGCCTCGGCATCCCCCGCGGCTACATGGGCTTGGCTTACGCCACCTCCTCGGCGCATCTCACCCCGCCGGCCTCAGCCGTTGCCAGGCGGGACGATGAGGACGAACAGGCCCGCCGCCTACTGGCACACGCCGCACAGGTGACCGTCGGCGCGATCGAAGGCAGCGTAGAGCAGTGGGTCGAGCCCCTGCCCTATGCCGCGGCCCCCGTGCCGGAACGGATCGGAGCCGCCGACGTCGCCCAGGTGGAGTCGGTGACCCGCGCCCTGCGCGCCTTGGACTACCAGCACGGTGGCGGAGTCTGCCGCGACGCGGTGGTGGCGCAACTGGCCTGGTCGCAGCAGCTGCTCCGCGCCTCGTGCTCCCCCAAGGTCATGCGGCGGCTTCATCGGGCGCTGGCCGACCAGCACAACCTGGCGGGATGGACGTCCTTCGACATCGGCCTGTACGGACCGGCCCGGGATCACCTGGCCCGCGCTCTGGAACAGGCCAAACACGCGAAAGATCCCTCGCTGATGGCCAACATCCTGTACCGGATGGGCCGCGTCTACCTGCACTGCGGACGCGTCCAGGAGACCTTGCGCTTCTTCCAGCTGGGGCAGATCTGCGCCCAGGACGCCAGCTGCGAACGCACCGTGGCACTGCTGTGCGCCAACGAAGCCTGGGCCTATGCCCTGCTCGGCAACGCCGAACTGGCGCTCAAGTCGATGAGCCGGGCCAGTGACGAACTTGACCGAGCCCACGCTCGTCCCGCCCCCTCCTGGGTGAACTTCTTCGGCTACGCCGACCTCGCCGCTACCAGCGGCATGGTCCACGCCAGCCTTGGCAGCGCGCATCTGGATGCCGCCGTGCAACACCTCACTGAAGCGCTCGCGGGCCGCGACCTGAGCATGACCCGCAGCAGCACCTTCGAATTGACCGCGCTCGCCACCGTGCACCTCAAGGCCGGAGAGATGACCAGGGGAATCGACATCGGCTTCCAGGCCGTCACGCTGGCGACCGAAATCCGGTCGAGCCGGGTCATAGATCGCCTGGCGCCCCTGCAGGAGGCCGCCGTGAGCAGATCCGCTCACCATTCCGATGCCCGTGACCTCGCCCAGCGGATCTCGGCACTGCGTGCGGCATGATGACGACCACCAACGCCGGCGGACTCACACGCGAGCGGCTCAACGGCCTACTGGATGCCGCCTGCACCCGCGCAGGGCTCCCCTCCCGCGACGCCGAGCTGATCAAGTTCACCAACAACGCTGTCTTCCGCCTCCACCGGGCGCCCGTCGTCGTGCGCATCGCCGGGTCCACGGCGGCGCGCACCCGCGTTCCGGCCGTGGTGAAAGTCGCCCGCTGGCTGGCGCGCCACGACTTCCCCGCAGTCCGGCTCCTGGCCGATGTCGAGCAGCCCTTGCAGGTAGACGGCCACATGATCACTCTGTGGGAGTACGTACCCGAGGTCGGGCCGCGCCCCGGTGGCGCTGACCTGGGGGTCCTGCTGCGGCGCCTGCACACCCTGACCGACCCGCCGCCGGACCTGCCTCGGTGGCGGCCGATGACGGAGATCCGCCAGCGCCTGGCCGAGCCTGAAGAGCTGTCGGCCGACGATCACGCCTTCCTACGGCACGAATGCGACGAGATCGGAGAACAGCTCGCCGCCCTCAGCTACGCGCTTGCGCCCGGGGTCATCCACGGGGACGCCTTCCTCGGAAACGTCATCGCCGGGCCGTACGGACCCGTGTTGTGCGACTTCGACAGCACGACGATTGGCCCACGCGAATGGGACCTGACCCCCGTGGCAGTCGGCAGCCTACGCATGGACTACCCCGTGAACGACCACCGCCCGCTGGCCGAGGAGTACGGCTTCGACGTGACCCGGTGGGAAGGCTTCCCAGTCCTGCGGCGGCTCCGCGAGCTCAAACTGGTCACCAGCGTGCTCCCCATCCTGCGAAGCAATCCAGTGATCCGGCCGCAATGGGAACACCGCATGCGCAGCTTCAAGGCCCGCGACCTGAGCGCCAGGTGGCAGACCTACCAGTGACCCGAATGCGCAGCTCGCGCAGCGGATCGCGGCCCGCGCCTTGACGACGGGCACCACTGCTCGCTGTCTGCATCTCAGCCAGATAGTGGGAGCGCCTTCGGGATCCGAGGAGCCCGGCCGACATGGGAGACCGGCCGGGCCCCGGCCGCCGCAGAAGGGTGGTCAAGCCCGGCCGGTCACCCCTCACGCCAAGGTAGTGATCGTGCCATCGACGGCAAGGAGAACCGCCTCGATCTCCAGTAGCGGGAGCCGTACGGGTGCGGCGTCCGAGGTCACGCCGCGGCGGCGTGGAGCGGGCGATCCAGGATCTTGGACAGGGTGAGCAGGGTGCCTTGGTCGAGGTCGTCGATGGCTCCGGTGACGGCGCGGAGCATGTTGCGTTCGGCTCGCTCGGCGCCGCGTACGTTCTGCTCGTGATGCGTAAAGGTGTTCACCGCTTGCACGACGCCCCAGGCCGTGCCGCTCCAGGGTGCCACCCGGTGATCGTGGTCCCAGAGCTTAGTCAGGGTGTCGCGCTTATGCTCGGCCATGGTGCGGCTGCGGCCTCGCTCATCGGGCCTCGGGACGTGGGCGTCCAGGAACTTGTTCCACTCCCGCCGGGAGACCTCGACCTGGCACAGCTCCCGTACGGCCGTGGAGAACTCATCGGCCAGCGCGTAAACGATGTTCAATGCGTCGCGGGCTTCGGCGAGCCGCAGCCGTGAATGCCGCGAGTGCTTGATCTTGACCTGCTGTCCGCGTTCGGCCAGGCCGGCGGCCATCGTGTTGTCACACACGATGCTGGTCACCGCCCGCTTGAACGTCGTGGCCAGCGATCCGTCGAAGGACGTCGCGCCGAACAGGTGGGGGCGGAACTCGACGCCCTCGGGCGTGACCACGTTCTCCGGAACCTCGACAGACACCCACGCGACCGCCCCGGCCTTCAGCAGCCCGGCCGAGCCGATCGACAGATCGGAGTCGAGAAGCCGGGAGATGGTGTTGATCAACCATTCCACGTAGGGATGCGGCTCGTACCCGTCGGAGAAGATCCCCATGACGTGGCCGTTGTCGCTCCGCACGATCGCCTGCCTGCCGGGCACCTGGGCGAGCCCGCCGCGTGGGTCCTCCACGTAGACCGGGCTGGACAACGCCTCCCAGTCGAACAGGCGGTGCTTGACGTCGTCTACCGGGATCGGACCGGGGTAGTGGTTGGTTTCTTCCCCCTGCATGCTGGCGCGGTAGTGCCAGGCCGTGCCCCGCCTGTCGGTGAAGCCGATCAGCGTGTTGGCGTTCAGCCACTCCAGAGTTTCCTTGGACATGATCATTCTCCAATTCGGTGGAAATGAGAAAGGCACCAGCCGGTGCCGGTGCCGTCGGTGTCGTTACGTCGGTAGAACTGGGCGGAGCGAAGCCGGTCCTGCCCGCTTCTGGGAGCGCCGCCCGTCAGGTTCGGCTCAAACTGCCTGGTATTGCCGTATCCACGTTGACCCTGCCCCGGCCTGACACCATGAGCGGCATGGCCGACAATGACGACAGGCAAGCGGCACTGCGCCTGGCCAGGCAGGCCCACGAGGTGGGGCGCGCATCCGGACGCCAACCCTGGGGCGAGACACTGCGATGGATCACCGGTGGTCGCCTCGGCCGCCGACACGGCTGGCCGATCGTTCCTCGATTGAGCACGCCGTGGCAGGACACGATCTCGGCCGAGCGGATCGGTTGGCGCATGCGTGCGGCCAATCTGAACGGGGAGTTCGCGTTCGCCGTCGACTATCAGATCTGCGGGCGTTGCCGGCTCGGCTGGGTCGAGCAACCTCACACCCTGCCGCGCTATCAACGGTGTGGGCTGGCCAGCGCCGGGCTTGCCGCACTACGCGCAGAGAACCCCGGCCTGGCCTGGCATACCCTCGGCGGGCACTTCACCGACTCACGGCCGTTCTGGTCCACTGTGGGCACCGACGTACCCGGCGGCTACCAGCAGCGCCCACCCTGCCCACATATCAGCACAGGATGACCTGACAGCGAACACCGGACGAAGGCTTTCGCTCGTGCGGGATACGGATGCAAGATCTGACCCTGGAGACAGTTCGGGACGGGTTACCGTTCCGAGCATGGCGAAGTCCCGAGGGCGTAAATCCCACTCGAACACGCGTGCCGTCAGCCGCTCTGGTGACCCTCGGCGCCGCGCGATGGCCCAGAAGGTGGCTGAACAGATTGACCCGGTACAGCGCGCCGCAGCGCGCGTAGGTGGGATTACGGCCGCTGTCGCTCCGTCCGACCCGATGCAGCTCCCGACCCTGCTGCCGTTGTTCATCGACATGGTCGCGACCGTGAACCTCGCACCGGCCGAACGCTGCCTGGACGACTGCATGACACTCGTTCACGCTTACGCCCAGCTCGGTATCCCCGCACAGGTCCGGGCTGTCGAACTGACCGTAACCAACACCTCGACCAAATCCAGCGTCACGCACGGCAGCCTGACACCCCGCTGGGAAGACGACATGATCCACGGGCACACCGTTGTGTGGCTGCCGACCCTGGAGCACCTGGTGGACGTCACCGCCGAGCAGTTCGCGGAGATCGCCGCCCTCGATGACGGCCCGATCATCGCCGGCCACCGCGGACCCCGTCTCTCGGGCAACGCACCGATAAGTATCAAGGTCAAGCGGAAGGACTTACTGCTGACCTACACACTCGCATCAATGCCAACGAGCGCCGCCCTGCTTGATCACCCTGTGCCCCACGCCGAGGCCGAAAACTACCGGCGCCGTGGTATCAATGTTGCTTCAGCGGCGGTGAAGATCCTGGCCAGCTCTCTTCCCCCGGGAAGTACACGATTGATTCCGCACAAGCGGGCCGCCGCACTGGTCGAGGCCGTCCGGGAACTGCCGGAGCATCTAACGCCCACGGAGGATCAGCGCTTCCTGCTCCCCGGTCCAGACGGAGAGCACGTCGTGGCACAGCTTGATGAGATCCCGCTTCCTCCTGGCACTCCTCTCGCTGCTGAACCGAATAGTTAGGACGGCGATTGACGAGAATCGCCACGCGGGGCTGCCGATACCGCCGTGCTCAACCGGCTCATCAACGGAGATGCTACGGCCGAAGTGGCAGGCTCTGAACAGCCATGACCTTCAGCGTTCGGGCCTGCTCTCTGCGGCCAGCAGGCCGGGGGCGTTCGAGTGTCGGTCAAGTGGCGCGGTGCTGTACGGCGTAGGCCATGCGTTCGGTGAGTTCGCGGTCGGCGTTGCGGATCTCGATCGTGCTGGTGGTGGTGTCGCCATGCACGGTGAACGTGCCGATGGTGTTGCCGAGTCGCCAGCGGATGACGGTTTCGCGTTCCTTCTCGGTGAGCGTCGCGTCCGGCAGCAGGGTCAACAGGGTCTCGGCGAACTCGGCCCGGGTGCCGTTCTCGGCGGACCGGGCGGCCAGCCGTTCACAGCAGGCGACCAGGTCCCGCCGGTAGTCGGGCAACAGGCGGCGCTCGATCCTTTTGGCGACGAACTTGGCCCCCCGGGCGGCCGTCACGGTGATCTCGTGCCGCCGCAGGTTGAGGAGCATGCCCCTGCTTCCGTCGGGATAGACGCCGAGCACCCGGATGCGCCCCCTCTGGTTCCAGATCGGGTGCACGACGAGCCGGACGCCGGCCGGTCCCATCAGGTAGGCGGGATGACCGGGGCGGACCAGAGCCGTGAAACCCTCAAGGTGTTCGGCGACTTCGAACACCAGCTCATCGACCTCCCATTCATTCACGGGCAGGCCTCCTTTCACATTATTGGTTGGCAGTTCGGGAGCGGGCCGACCTCGCCCGAAAGGAAAAGCGTCGTGAGTTGCCGACCGGAAGCCGTGCCTGCGGTTTCCGGTCGCTGATTGCTCGCATCTAAATACGGAAGGCAGGACGGCTCGAACGTCCGCATCTACGGGACCGACACGCACGGTGAACAGCATCGACAGCCTGAGCGGCGGCATGCGCTGCGCCAAGGTCGGTGGATGCTGTGCAGGATGCACAGCATCCACCGACCGTTACCGCCACTGGCTCATCTATTGCTGCTCTTCGTTGCGGAGCCGTTCCTGATCGGCTCGGAAACGGTAGATGTCCCGGCCGGGTTTTGCGCATTCCTGGCAGCGGCAGCCATATTTGTGGATGTCGCTGACGTGGAAAATCTGGACGCGGTTCTCCCACGGAGTGAGGTACAGCGAGTCGTCCAGTTCCACGCGGGCGCGTCCGCGCTGCTCGTTGACCTCGGTGACCGTGCCCGGGTAGTAGAAGGGGGATGCATAGCTCTCCGACCACCAGGGCCGTACCGGGATGTGGAAGGAGGGCCGGACCAGGACGCGGTCACCGACCTTCACCGTCTACCCCCTTCCACAGCTCCAGAGCACCCGCCGCGTCATCGACTCCGGGCCGGTTGGCTCCGCGCAGGTCCGCCAGCGTCCAGGCCACCCGCAGCAGCCGGGGAAACCCTTCCACCGTCAGCAACCCCGTGTTCACAGCGGACCGCAGCAGTTCGACGGCCTCCGGCTCGGCGGCGAAGCTGGTCCGCAGCTCCAGCGCGGGGACCTCGGCGTTGGTCCGCCAGGGCGTTTCGGCCAGCCGGTGGGCCGCCCGTACCCGGGCCGCGACCACCCGCGCGGCTACCGCCGCGCTCGTCTCACCCGCCTGCGCCCCGTCTCGACTTCCCCGCTCGATGGGGGCGCGTACGACGATGCGTGGCAGGAGCAGGGCCAGACGTTGCAGGTAGCGGCGTCTGTCCACCGGTCTGCACGCGCATGGCTGTCCTTGCGGGCATGGGCAGCGACGGGCATCGAGCACGAGCGTGAACCGCGCCGGATATCGGACCGTGCGCCCGAGCCCCGTGACGCGTACCTCTCCGGTGTCCATCGGCCGGCTCAGCCCGTCCAGGATCGGGCGGGCGAACTCTGGCGCGTCGGCCAGGTGGAGCACGCCGCGGTGGGCGAGCGAGACCGCGCCCGGGCGGTTCCGGGCCACGCCGCCGAAGATCGCCGCAGGCGTGGACGTGTGGTGCGGCGAACAGATCGGCACCATGGCCCCCGGCGCGCTGTCGGACCGTCCGGCCAGGGAGTAGATCTCGGCGACCTCCCGGGCAGCCTCCACCTCCAGCGGCGGCAGGACGCCCGGCAGGCGTTCGGCGAGCATCGTGGCCGGGCCGTCCCCCGTCAGGAACAGGTGATGCCCGCCCGCCGCGCACACCTCCAGCGCGCGGCGGGCGGCCTCGTTGCCGGGCACCTCCGCCAGATCCACCCCCGGCGGTCGCGCTGAGCTCACCGAAGCCTCAGGCGGCCGATAGCGGTATCCGTCCAGCGTCCCGCTCCGCAGCCGATCGATCATCTCGCTCAGCCTGGTTACGGGGATCACCACCGCCCCGGGTACCTGTGCCGCTTCCGGCGCGCACGCGGCGGGCACGACCACTGTTCTGATCCCGGCGGTCACGGCGGCGCGGACGGCGGGCAGGACGCCCCTGATGGGGCAGATCCCGCCGTCCAGCGCCAGTTCCCCGAGGAACACCCGTCCGGCGATCCGCTCGGGCGGGACCACACCGGAGGCGGCCAGCATGGCCACGGCCAGCGCGAGATCGGCCGCCGCGTCGTAGACCGGCGGGATCGCCGGGCTCACGCTGACGGTGACCTTGGCCTCCGGCCACGCCGTACCGCTGTTGAAGATCGCCGAGCGGATCCGGGCACGGGCCGGCCAGACCGACAGTTCGGGCAGGCCGATCAGGTGCAGTTCCGCCGCGCCGGGTACGGCGTCGGCCTCGATGTCCACCACGCGGGCATCGAGGCCGACCAGCACCGTCGACCGGGTAGACGCATACCCCGTCGTCAACCCCGGTCACCACCCCTCCGGCAGCACCGGCCGCGTCCCCGCCGGATGCTGCGCTGCCTGAGCGCCGATCTCCTCGGCCATCCCTGCGTAGTCGATCCCGGAGGTCACCTCCGGCGGCAGCCCATGGTTCAGGGCGAGCTGGACCAGCCGGGCGAGCCGATAGTCACCGTCGGCGGACAACGAGCGCTCGACCGCGACGCGGGCCAGCGGCCCGTCACCGGTGCGCATGGCGACGAACGCCAGCAGCGCGGCCGGAGCGGCGGCGAACTCCGGCTCAACCCGGCAGGTCACCTCCGTCCACAGCCTGATGTGCGTGTCGTCGTCGTACCGGCCGATGAACGTCAACGCCCCGTCCCGGACGATGATCGAGGTCAGCAGCACACCCAGCCAGGCGACCATGTCCGGGGGCAGGTCCTGCCCCTGCTTGACCGTGTCGAGCGCGGCGTCGACCTGCGTGAGGCCCTCCTGATACCAGCCCTGGCCCCCATCCCGGGCGAGCGTGGCACGGACTTGTGTGCAGGCGGCACGGGTCGCGGCCGTCACCTGCTGGCGGTCTTGCCCGCCCGCTGGGGTGAGTGTGGCCACCAGCGCCGCGCGGTCGGGCCGGGCGACGTATCCGGCGAACACCGCCGCCGCGGCGGCCGGGTTGTCCGTCGGGTCGTAGGCCATGCCGTACGGCGGGCAGCATTCGGGATCGGGGCACAGGTACGACCAGTAGCGCCCCTCCTCGACGCGTAGCGCGTCGATCACCTCGATGTCGGAATCGGTCAGCGTGCCGCGCACGGCGTCCATCACCGGTGTGACGTGCCATCCGGGCCCGTACCCGATCAGCAGCACGCGCCCGATGTCGTTGCGGGTGAGCAACTCGGCGACGTGCCGGGCCATCTCCGGGCTGTCCTCCGAATCCTCCGGCAGGTCGAACCGCACGCTGACCCGCAGCCCCCGCACCCCGGAGCCTGGGTCCCGGTCGGGTTCGAAGGCCAGGGCGACGATGCTGCGCTCCGGATGGAATCCCAGCATGTAGGGCACGATCGCGATGAAGTCCGCCGGGCGGCTCAGCCGTACGGTGTGATCCAGGCGAGCGGTCATGGATGTCCTCCAGACATGACAAAGCCCCCGGCGGGTCTACCGCCGGGGGCGAACGAACAAGAACAGAACGAAAAGCTGTAAAGGAAGTACGGGTCAGCAGCGCTCAACGCGGACGCCGCCGCGCGGTCCCAGGAAGATCCGCCGATCGGGGTAGTCCAGCCCGTCGCGGGAGCCGTACAGCATGATCTCGCAGTCATCACCCACGCACGGGGTGAGCACCTCGGCGACCTCACGGCCGGTGAACGCGAATCGCGAACGCTGCCAGTGGCCGTAGTGGTACCGGTCGAGCAGCTTGCTGCGGGCCTCGGCCAGGGAGGAGAACTCCTCCAGATCATCCGGCTCCGGCGGGCCGTACCCGCTGCCGCCGTGCCACAGACCGAACCAACGTCCCATGATCGTCTCCTGTCGGGCGGTGTCAGCGGGACGGGCAGCCCGGCGAGGCGTGGTCGCCGCCGCAGTAGCCGCACCACTCGTCCATGGCGTAGATCGACAGTTCCTCGGCGTACTGGTCCCGCCAATCGGCCTGGGCCGCCGTGTAGGAGTCGAAATAGTCGGCGTCGGTGTCACCCGGTTGCACGGT
Source organism: Sphaerimonospora cavernae (assembly GCF_042435035.1). Classification (NCBI taxonomy): domain Bacteria; kingdom Bacillati; phylum Actinomycetota; class Actinomycetes; order Streptosporangiales; family Streptosporangiaceae; genus Sphaerimonospora; species Sphaerimonospora cavernae. The sequence continues at coordinate 125,950 of NZ_JBHMQT010000006.1, read as the reverse complement.
CAGGAAGCGCAGGACCGTCCGGGCGGCGTCGATCAGCTCATCGGGTGTGAGGACCGCGCCGACGCCCGAGCAGACGTCGGACGCGGTGAAGATCGTACGGCGGCGCCGCGACAGCCGGTACCGCCAGCGGATCCGGCCCTCATCGGTCCGCCCCGCGGCCTCCACCTCCAATAGGTGATCAGCGTCGATCTGCCACGCGGGCACCAGCCGGGAGCTGATGATCCACCCCGGCGGCAGGGTCAGGGCATGCGTCGGGGCATGCGTCATCGCCATGGCGACTCCAAGAGACTCGGAAAGATGGAATGGAATGGCGGCCGTCACCAGGGGCGACGGCGGGCCAGATGATGCGGTCGCACGGTCGGGCTGACCGTGTGGATCTCGCAGTCCCGGAAATCCAGGGCCGAGATGAAGCACCGCGAGCAGCGGATCAACCGCACGCGCGCCCCGGATGTCCGGTTGGTGTGCGTGGCGTCGATCCACAGATGGGTGCTGGCCAGGCAGCCGAGACAGGTGATCACCTCGGCCTCCATGGGCATCGGCGTGAGCGCCAGCGTCACCGCGTACTCACGTACGCCGCCGGGATCGGCGGCGCACACCAGAGTCGCGACATCCGGGCGGACCTCACCCAACGCGATCACCCGCATCACCCGGCCACCGCTGGAGACCGACAGGTCCCCCACAGCCCAGCCGGGCGGGCCGGCGGCATTCACCTCCACAAGATTGCCCCCTTCGTACGGGTGCCCGTTCGGGCGACCTGCGTCCGTACGGATGTGCGGGAATCAGGACAGCGGCGTTCCGCGCGTCCGGCGGAGCATGGTTTAACCAACGCTCTCACCGGCGCGAATCGCTCTCACTTAAATACGGTGACCGGAACGGCCCGACCGTCCGCACGCGGCAACAATTTCCGCAGCATTGCCGCGCGCGCCGCACTTCGACGGTTTGACCGTTCCGGCCACCGGTTGCCGTTCTACAGGGCGACGATTCACCCCGTAGAACGGCATGCGAGAGCGGGCATCGCGCCGAACGCATCAGGCGCGTACCGGCGATTTCCGCTCTCACTTAAATACGGGGACCGGAACCGCCCGACCGTCCGCACGTGGCAACATTTTTCAATGTCACCGCGCGATATTCGGGCAGTCGACCGTTCCAGCCCCGTAGCCGTCCGCGACACGGCAACATCCGTCGCGAAACAGCACGTCAGAGCGGGTATCGCGCCGAACGCGTCAGGCGCGTACCGGCGGTTTCCGCTCTCACTTAAATACGGTGACCGGAACGACCCGACCGTCCGCACGCGGCAACATTCTTTCAGCGTTTCCGCGTCGCGCCGACGGTCGACGCTCCGGTTACCGTAGCCGTTCCACAGCGCAGTGATAACGCTGCTGAACGGCGTGTGAGAACGGGCATCGCGCCGGTGCACGTCACGCGCGTACCGGCGGATTCCGCTCTCATCTAAATACGGGGCGCGTAGCGGTCCAAGCGTCCACACCTCGCAAGATTCTTTAGCTTCTCAGGTGGGGTAACAGGCGCATTATCGCGGGCATGAGAAAGGGCCCTAGAACGCTCTCTAGGGCCCTCTCCCGAGCTTTCGTCAGTCCTCCGTACCGTTGTGGATGCCAACGTGAGCCATCGTGCCCCTGACGTCGTCAAGACGCTCCGACAGTTCCCGCCACTCCGCCCGTCCGGCGTCACGCACCCGAATCACGTTCCGGCGAGAGCCGTACGCGCCGCCGTAGCGCGCCTGAGCAATCGAGCTCAGGATCCCCGCGCGCCCCAAATCATCAGCCTGAGACGCCGTTTCCATGACGTCAGCGATGATCGGGAAGTCCCGACCGTCGCCGAACGCCTGACGGAAGATGGTCGCGCTGTTCTGGGCGACACAGAACGCCACAGCGGCCCCCGTGACCGTCTCCGCGCGCGGAACACCGCGCATGAGCTGAGCGCCGGGTGTGGCGTCGATCTGATCCGCCGGAACGTCGATCCGGTAGCCGTTGCGTGCGGCAGCGTCCCGAACCGCCCACCGTTGAAGTGTTGTCCGCGTGATGGTCATCTCGCCACCGTCGCGCCGAACGTAGACCCACGCGGGTGCGTCAACCGTGCTTTCGGATGCCCTCGCACACGATGTGATGATGTCCCGCAAACGCTGCGCGAACAGAAGAACGGCATCCTGCGTGACGTCGTCTGACACGTCATCCGTGCCGTACGGTGCGTGCCCCTGCTTAACGATGGTCGCGCTTCCGTCCATGCGCTTACGTGACCGCGTGGCGTCGACCGTACGGCAGTAGCCCCGTGCGAGCCGCTGAATCTCCGCCCAATCGTCCGGCGTCACGCGCGCCATGTCTTCCGGCGTGAGTTTCTCACCCGGAACGTTCGAAGGGACGCACTTACCGGGAGCTCCATTCGACATGTTTCCTCCGATCACCGCGACGCGGCAACCGCGCCGCCCTTCTCTTTTTCTCAATTCAATTGAACCGCAGAACGGAGACCGGCGCAATGAATTCCCGCGCGTCTTTACGATGTTTTCCCTGGTCAAGAGGCGGGGATGAGCCATAGAGAAAGGCTCAACAGGCAACGGAGGCGCGGCGGCGAAAGGGACAATAAGGACGGCGATTCGCCCTCAAGCCGCAAGCTAGGAAATTAAATGAGTCAGAGAAATGACGCCGAGAGAAATTCAATATTCTGGAGTCATAGAACATCGCGAGCACGCCACTCTCGCAGCCCTTCGATCAGGGAGGTTCCCTATAGAGTCGGGCCAGCGAGAGGCCACAGCGCAAGCCGCTGACCAGCGGCGATACTGCTAGGATCATGACCAGTCATAAGTGGCGAACCACTGGCCGAGCATTGGCCATGCGACTGGCCGCTCTCTGAATTCGCTCGATCGCGTCGCGGCGGCGCGTTCCCCGATCGCTCGGATGCGGGCGTGGGAGCGATCGACGGCCTTTTGGTGGCGCGACAGGCCAGCCGGCGCCTGTGGCACTTGAACGGGGTGCGGATCGTACTGCCCACCCCTGGTGGTCCTGGTCGGCGAAGACCTGGACGCCGCCACCGGGGAGCCCATCAATCACGCCGGTCCGCTGGATCGTCGAATGGCGGTCAGACGGCGGTTGCTCATGCAGGAATGCTGGCTCATGTGCGTCGCCACATGGGCGATCTGGCCGTATGTGTTGTTCTTCATTTCTGGGATGGCGGCCGGACAGCATCGCCATGCGCCCATGAGGTTCGCATCAAGGGTGGCAATCGAGTGCCCTGGTCGGGCACTCGCTTTGCCTTCACGCGATGTCGAATTCGCTGTCCTTGACGCCCCCAATGAAGGCGCGCCACTCGGCGGGCGTGAAGAGCAACTTGGGGCCGTCCGGGTTCTTGCTGTGACGAACGGCGACGACGCCGGGAAGGTTCGCTGCGACTTCGACACAGTTGCCCCCGCCACCGCCACTGAGAGAACTCTTCTTCCATGCGGCCTTGGAGAGGTCGACGCCAGTTAGATCATTGAGTTCCATCGAATCCCCGCTTCCTTGATGATGTCTAGCGAATGGCTGGGCCTGTAGGCTTCAGCGCGAATCCTGTCATATCTGCCCCAGACCAGAGACACCACATGATGCTCTGCTGACACCTCGCCGGTCGCGGACGACTCTATAGAGACGGAGGTAGGAGCGTCCGGCAACTCCGCGATGATGAAGCTCGACAGCAGGCCAGATGTGCATGACGTATCCCTCGGAACGAGCTGGATCTTGATGTTCTGTCTAGCCGAAAGGGCTACGAGACGGTTGAGCTGCTCGTACATGATCTGGCGGCTGCCGATGAGACGGTGCAGGACCATCTCATCTAGCAAGACCCATAAGGTGGGCGGGCGGTCTCGATCGAGGATGATCTGTCGGGCCATTCGGGCAGCGACCTGTTCTTCGATCTCGTCCTCGGAGGTGGCGAGGTCGCCGCGGAAGACAGCTCTTGCATAGTCCTCGGTCTGAAGGAGTCCGGGGATCAGCAGCGGGTCCCAGCTTCGCAGCACCTGCGCCCGGGGCTCGATCTCATCGGACCATCCCAGGAACCAGTGAGGTGCCGACGGTGAGGTGATGTTCCGGCAGAGCCGGGCGAACAGGTCGCCCGTCCCGAACACTTCATCGCATCGAACTGCCAGGTCTGGCTTGGGTGTCCGACTGCCGACCTCGATGTGCCCTACGAGTGACCCCGAGACCCCCAACCGTGTCCCGAGCCGCTCTTGCGATAGACCGGCTTGCTTGCGGACCCGTGCCAGCTCACGCCCGAAGCGCTGAACGGGCGTCAGCCGGGGATCGAGATCGTTCGCCATGCCCTTCCTCTCCTCGGTTTCCTGATGCCATGACGGTTTCTGACAGACCGCTACATCGGACGAAAGTTTCTGTCGTCTGATTGTCGACGGGTTGCGGCTACACGTCCACCGAAACTGAGGGCAATCTAATCCCAGATGTTTACTCCACGACTAGGCAATGACAACAACCGGACAAAAACCCCGGCCGCTTGTCCGTGCATCAGCCGTGATCGGAGCGTCGGTGTATCCATTGGAAGGTGATCACATGGCTTCGGGGAGTGCGCCACATGCTCGGGAGCAGCTCGTCCTCCTGGTGTGGCCCGCCTGGAAGCTGCGAGGCATGGAGGTCATTACCGCTGTCGTTCTTTCCCCGACAGAACACCCCGCCTTGGACGTCCTACGGGCGGCGGAGAGGCCGCTTCGGGTCGCGGCGATTCGACGGGTGTATAGCGGGGTTTTCGCCCGGAGACCGTACTGGTCACACTTCCGGAGACGCCACGAATCGGCCGGAATGCTCCACAAGAAGGCGGCCATAAGAGTCGAAGCGGCGGTGAGCGCATGAAAACGCAGAAAACGGCCAAGTTGCGGGCAGACCGCCAGCCTCGATTCGTGGACAATCAAGACTTACACGGCGTGGGCCAGGCCAACTTCGCCGGCCAGGCCGTATCGGTTTGTGCCGCAAGGACGTGGGCTAACGGTCTGCTGACCGGGCGGGTCGCCGACGAGGTGCGGGAGACGGTGGTGCTGCTGCTCAGCGAGCTGGTCACCAACTCCGTCGTCCATTCGGACTCCGGTCGCAGGCCGGACGGGCAGGTCATCGTTTTCCTGGCTGTCGGAGACGGAGCGGCGTACTGCGAGGTCATCGACGACGGCTCAGACACCAGCATTCCGGGCATCCGCGAGGTGTCCCTGGAGGGCGACGGCGGGCGGGGCCTGTGGATGGTGAACGCGATGGCGGACGCCTGGGGCTTCCACCACGACGATGGGGTTGGGAACGCGGTCTGGTTCCGGATGGGCATGCCCCCGGCAACGGTGGCTGCCGTTGTTCCGTGAGATGACTCGGTGAAGCTCCGTGCCGTCCTGCTCACCCCTAGCTTCGGCGGCACGGTCGCGGTCTCTGCCTTCCCCCAAAGCAGGGCCGCAATAAGGCCTGATCGCACGCGGTCTGACGTGCGACAGGCCCAGCGCGACGGTACGGGCAAGCCCCCGTATTGCCCGTACCGTCGTGCCTTTCTCGGCCCCTGGCCAGCCCCGCTCTCGACTCCCGGAACGCCGGCGCCTCCGCCTGGACACGCCGCCGCGCGGTGTGCCGCACTCCCCCTCAAGATCTATGGCGGACGTGGAGTTGTCTGAGGGTGGCCTGGGTTGCGGGGGTGGGTTCGAGGTCGAGGCTGGCGAGGTGGGCGTTGAGGTGCTGGGCGCGCAGGCGGGCCTCGTCCCGGCGGCCGAGTCCGGTGAGCAGGCGGATGACGGACGCTGCGGCGGCCTCGTTGATGGGGTCGAGCGCCAGCGCCTGTTCCATGACCGCCAGAGCCCGCTTGGGCCTGCCGGCCTTCTCGTGGATGCCACCGAGCTGGAGCAGTGCCCGGACCGAGGCGAGGGTGAGGGGATCTCTGTGGTCGAGGTCGATCCAGAGATATGGCGCCCCGTCGGCGAGGTGTCCTCGGCATACCTCAGCGGCCCTGTCCAGCGCGGCGGCCTTAGCCTCTGGGTCGGTGGCCTTGCGGGCGTCGGCGAGAGCATTCTGGAACTCCCAGAGGTCGATCCAGACGTGCTGTCGGTCGATCCGGTACGTCGCGTTTTCCGCTTCGACGAAGCTCGTCAGCTTGCGGTTCGATCCCGTCGCGGCCCATAGCCGCTTGCGCAGGTCGCTGAGCGCGGCGTGGAAGCGGTATCCGGCCTGGGGTTGTTCGACGTCGGGCCACAGGGTGGCGCAGATCTCTTCCTTCGTCTGGCCGGCGGGGTGGACCGCGAGGAGGACGAGCATCTCCAGTCCCTTGGCGGTCGGGATGTCGTTGGGTTCGCCGTCGACTTCGATGCGCATCTCGCCGAGCAGGAACAGGCGGACGCGGGCGGCGTTCGATGCGTTCTCAACCTCCGAGGCCTCAACCTCCGCTGCCTCAAGCTTCGGAGCCTCGACCTTCGGCGCCTCGATCTCGCGGGCGTCGGCGGGTTCCTCTGCGGCTTCTGCGGCGGGCTCCTCGTGACCGTGTTGGATGGCGATCCGGCGGAGGAAGGCGATCGCCTCCTGGCGTGGGAGATGGAACAAGTCCACGCCGTCCAGGTCGCCATCAGCGACGGCTCTGAAGTCTGTACCGACCTCGCACCTGACCCCGGCGAGCCGGTCACCGAGCACCATCGCGCCGATTCCGAAGCTCAGTGCATGCCCCATGAACGACTCAAGGTATGACGGGTCCCGCCCGGTCAGTCGGCCGACCATCACCAGTGCCGGGACCAACTCGTCCGGCCTGCTGGCCCGCAACTCGGTCAGATCGTCGACCTCAGCGTCTCGTAACAGCTCGGCGCGGCTGATGTGCTCGCTCGCGATATGCGTCACCGCGTCATCGAAGGTGGGTGCGAGCGTCAGTCCCGGCAGGTGCGGAGCAAGCGCCTCCAGGTCGTCCCCGAACAGTTCGACCGCATCATCCTGCGGTACGACGACCTCAACCCGATGCGCTTCGGCTTGGGCGATGAGCGCCACGAACAGCGCCCGCGTGACGTCCTCGGCACCGTCCCCGGTCAGGCAGAGGTTCAGGCCGGGCAGGTTCACGGCCGCGGTCTCGCCTGCGCGTACGCCGACGTCCAACGTGGCAGGGGGCTCGGTGGTGAAGGAGTCCTTGACGAGGTCGTAGTCGTCCGGGACCGGGTCGTTGGCCTGCCGGTACTCCTCTTCCACCGCCTGTACGGCCGGTTCCGGCTTCGGCACGGCCACGACCTGTACGGCCTCCGTCGCCTCTGGCATCCGTCGCCGGACGCGTCGCCGCACCCGGGCGGTGGCCAGGGCCACGGCGATGCCCGCCGCGAACGACAGCCCGACCACCCCGCCACTGGGCAGGGCGATGCTCACTCCGGGGACGGCGGGCGCGGGCAGACTTGCCGGAGTCTCGGTGACGCGAGGGGTGGCATTCCCCGGAGACTCAGCGTCGGGAGCGGTCGTTTGGGTCGGGGCGGACTCGGCGATGGGCGAAGGTTCCGGCGATGGTGATGATGACGGTGATCGTGTGCGCCCGGGCAGTCGCAGGCGCCATCCGGCCTCAAGCTGGCCGGGATCGGTGAGGCGTCCGCCGTCCGGTTGGGACCGTCCCTTGTTGAGCTTGAAGATCTCGCCGTAGCGGTGGCCGTCCCCCAGGTGTCGCTCGGCGATTTTCCACAGGCTGTCGCCTTGTCGTACGACGTGGAGTGGTTCTTCGTCGGCATGGGGCGGGGCCGACTTCGGCGTGTGCTTGGGTTCCAGGTCGGTGGCGTCGGCCGGCATCCGGATCAGCCAGCCGGGCCGGATCCAGCCCTCGGAGGTGAAGGTGCTGCCGTCTGTCATCACCCGGCCGTCGTTGAGCTTCACGATCTCCTGGTAGCGCATGGGGTCACCCAGATGCTTCTTGGCGATCTCCCAGAGGGTGTCGTGCGGCTTGACCCGATACGTCGTGTGCTGCTGGCCGGCGTCCGCCTTCGCCGTGGTGTCCTCCTTCGCGGTCGTCGGGGTGTCCGCCGGGGCGGCGGTGACGGTGGCCGTGGCAGCGAAGGCCTGTGGGATGGGGGCGACGGCTGAGATCGCGATCGTGGTCACCAGGTGCGCGGCGAGCCGCTGGAACGGCGTCCGGATCGCGGCGCGCTCGTGCAGGTTCCTGAGTCGTCGCACCAGTTCGACGAGCACCGACCAGGTGAACATCAGCCAGCACAACCACGCCGTGGCCAGCAGCGCGTTCACGAGGAAGGCCGGATCGCCCGGGGAGGCCAGCTCCGCCCTGGTAGGAAGGTGCGGCGGGTCGAGGAAGGCGAGCAGGATCACGGGCGGCCCGACGATCAGCGCGGCCAGCACCAGCGCCGAGTACGTAGCGGCGGCGATCGGGCGGTTGCTGTGCATCTACTCTCCCTGCTCGATTCCCTGCAACATCCGGGCCGAGGCACTCGCCGTGGCCGTGACCTCGCCCACCCCGATCAGCGACAGCAGCGCGGTCGGCCGGGACACCTTCACCGTGACCCGCAGCGTCCGCCCGCCCCCCATCGCGACGCTGCCCCGGTTTCCCGATGAGGCGAGGTAGGCGCGTGCCGCGGTGAGCGCCTGTGATGTGTCGATTTCGAACCGGCCGCCCTGGGCGTAGGCGCGGTCGACGTCGACGACGCCGGCCCCCGCTCGTGCGGCCTCCTCCGCGACCGCGTACGCCTCCCGGTAGGCGCGGATCTTCTGCCCGCCGTCCACGACCAGCCCGAGGCAGACCAGGGTGGCCAGCATGAGCACCACGACGAACCCGGATATCGATCCCCTGTCGCGGTCGGGCATCACCGGTCTCCTCTGGCGCGATACGGGTCGAGGCTGCTCGTGAAGTGGCTGGTCAGGGCCCTGGATCCGGGGATTCCCGGCAGGGCCAGGTCGCTGAGCCGTACGTCGCAGGTGACCGTGGCGGACACCGTGGCCGGTCTGCCCAGTGGAGCGGAGAACCCGCCGGTGTCCACCGAGACGGTCGGGGTGCACTGGAGCCCTTCGCGGGCGAGGGCCGCTCGTGCGCTGGCCAGGGCGGCGGTACGGGCCGAGGAGGGGTCGCGGGAGATGGATGCCTGGCGTGCGGCATCCCGCGCCGCCGCCTCCACCGCGCCGTGCGCGATCACGATCCGCCCGGCCGCGATCAACAGGACGAGCACGAGGATGAGCGCGGGCGCGAGAATGGCCAGCTCCAATGTCATCGACCCACGCTCGGAGACGGCTCCATGCAGAACACGCACGTGTCCCCACCCATTGCCATGACCGTGACCATGAACAGGTCCTCTACGAACTCGAACGCTCATTGGCCGGGCGTCGACCATTTCTCGATGGGGGCGTGGGCGACTTGGGAGACGCGCAGCTTGAGCAGCGGCACCAACGTGAGCGCCTCCCCGCGTACGGTCACCGACACCGTGTCACCCGTGCGGTCGACGCTCACCTGCGGCGAGACCAGGAGGGACCCGCCGACCTTTCGGGCGAACCGCTCGGCGACCGCCGTTCCCGCCGACAGGTCGGAGCCGTACGCCCGGGTGACGCGGACGCCTTCCTGTGCGGCGGCGAGCGCGACGCCACGGGCGTGGAACCACAGCGCGGTGTTGACCATGAGCAGGATCAAGGTCAGGACGACCGGATAGAGGATGGCGGCCTCCAGCGGCGCCGACCCGCGATCACTTGATCTTGGCCATGTGCTCGTTGACGACCTGGGTGATCTTCGCGGCGACCGCGATGGCCAGCAGGAATATCGCCGCGGCGATGACGATGAACCCCAGCGGCCCCTCGCCGGCGTCGTCTCCGCGTCGTGCGCGGAACCATCGCAGGAGCGGGACGTTGGTGGTGAACCAGGCGCCGAGCCAGGCGCCGAGCGCCAGCAGGCGGCCGTAGGTACGAAGCATGTGAAGGACCCCTCTCTCATACGGTCATCCACCACCGGTCATACGAGCCAGGGCCGGGTAGCCCAGCAGGATCATGAAGCCGATGATGGTCAGGGACATGGGGACGGTCATGGTCTCGGTGCGGCTTTTGGCCCGTGCGAGCAGCGCGGCCAGCTCGCTCTCACGCAGGCTGGCCGCCTTGGCTTTGAGGGTGTCGAGGATGCTGGCGCCCTCGGTGCCGGCCATCTTGGCGATCGCGGCGACCTCGGCCAGTTCGGGCACCGCGAGCTCCTGCGACAGGCGGGTGAGCTCGTCCCAGGCGGAGCCGGTGCCGCGGAAGGCAGGGTCGAGCGCGGCTGCGATCCGTTTGAACGTCCGGCCCTTCCCGACCCGGGCGGCGGAGTCCAGCGCATCGGCGGGTCCGCGGCCTGCCAGGCGGCACAGGGCGACCAGATCCAGGTAGCACATCAAGGCTCGGCGGAATCGCCGCCGCGCGTTGGCGGCCTCCACGCGCAGCGACAGCTCGGGCGCGGTGAACATCACGACGCCGAAGACGGCCGACGCCGCCCACAACAGGATCGCGGGGAAGGTGACGCCGAGCAACCAGCCGTACGTCCACAGGATCGCCGGACCGCACAGACCGGCCGCCATGAGCAGCGCCTTGCGGCCGAGATGGGCCTCCCGGCTGCGGCCGACGATGGCCAGATCGGCGGCCGTGGCGCGGTTGCCCAGCCAGGACGACCCCAGCACACCGATGACAGAACGCCGGACGCTCTCTTGGAGGCTGTACGTCTCGACGGGGCCACCGCCCGGTTGAAGGCGCGCCAGCGAGGCGGCCAACTCGGGCGCGCCGGGCCGGGCCGCGAGCAGGATCAGGAACAGTCCGAGGCCCATCATGCCCCCGGCGGCGAGTACGACCCAGGTCATCCCGTGGCCTCCTCGTTCAGGAAGCGATCAGCCTCGGGTGCGGCGCCGAGGCGGTGGATCCATAAGAACGTCACCGCGTACAGTCCGGCGACCCCGGCGAGGATGAGCTGCCCGGCGAGGGTGCCGAACGGTTTCACGTAGTCCTGGTTGAGCAGGGAAAAACCCGTGTAGCCGAGCAGCGCGCCGATGACCCAGCGGGCCGTGGTGCGGTGCCGGGAGCGCTCGGCCTCGACCTCACGCTGGGCGGAGACGTCCATGCTGATGGTCCGGGCGAGCCCCTGGAGCACCTCCCGCAGACCGCGTCCCCGGGACTCCGCCGCCAGGATCAGGGAGGCGGCGGCCATGTCGCCGACCAGGTCATCAAGCTCGTCGGCGAAGGCGCGCAGGGCGGTGTCGGCCGGGACGCGCAGCGCCAGGCGGCGGGCGAGCGCGGTGACCTCAGCGGCGATCGGCTCGGGCGCGTTGCGGGCGCTGATGGCCAGGGCCTCCTCGATGCCCGCGCTGCCGGACAGGGCGTCGGCGAGCTGGCGGATCCAGGTCTCGATGGCCTCCAGCCGGGCGATCCTGCGCGCCGCCTCGCGGCCGGACAGGACCCGCGGCAAGAGCAGCACGGCAGCCCCGACGGAGAAGGCGGCGACCGGCCATCCGGTCAGCCAGAGCACGATGGCTGCAGCTCCGACGGCCAGCGCGAGAGGGACGGTCGGGAGCTTCACATGTCGGCGTGCGCGGCGGGACTGCCGTACCGGAACCCGCTGCAGGCCGGTGACGAGCAGGATGATTCCGGCGGTGAACACGCCCCCAGAGAGTGCGGCGATCAGCTCCATGCCCCACCCGCTCTCGGGATGAACATCGCAGGGTCGAAGCCCGCCTTGACCAGCTTGTCCATGCACTGGGGCGTGATGTTGGGGACGGCCCGCCCCTCCGGGCCGGATACGAAGACCCGGTTGACGGCCGGGACGACCGAGTCGGTCGGCGGCAGGACCTCGAAGATCTCCGAGATGTACCGGGCGTTCACCGGGTCGTCGGGGTCATGGCTCACCTCATGCCGGAGGTAGACGATGAAGTCGACCGCCTTGCCGACCAGCCGGAACAGCGCGTCGGCGGGCATCGTCCCGGCGAGGATCTCCATCCGGGGGAAGATCTCCTCAGCCGAGTCGGCGTGCATGGTGCAGATCGAGCCGCGGCCGCCGGAGTTCATCGCGACCAGCATGGGGACCAGCTCGTCGCTGCGGACCTCGCCGACCAGGATGCGGCGTGCGTTGAAACGGAACGCGTCGTCGATCAGCCGGCGCATGGTGACCGCGCCCTCGCCCTCGGAGTTGGCGGCGCGGGCCTCGAAGCTGAGCACGTCATGGTGCCGGTCGGACATCAGGTGCAGGAACAGCTCACGCTCATTCTCGACCGTGATGACCCGCTCGTACGGGTCGATGTCCCCGGCCAGGGCACGGACCAGGGTGGACTTTCCGGAGTTCATCGCCCCCGCGATGATCACGTTCATCGGGACGTTCATCACCGCGCGCAGGAAATGCCGGACCGGCCAGGACATGGTCCCCCGGGCGGCCAGATCCGACATGCTGGCATCCAGCATGCCGTGCTTACGGATGGAGAACGCCGTGTTCGGCGTGATGCCGGTGGCCGCGGCGAGCCGTACGGTGTTGGACAGCGCCTTGTGCAGGATCGGCCGGGCCGTGGAGAAGTCGCGGGCGTTCTGCCCCTGGTAGATGCCCCACCGGCGGACATTCTCGATCAGCTCTTCCTCGCTGTCGGCGGCCGGCGGGCCGAGCGCCTTCCGCCCGTCGTTGTAGGTCACCCAGACGATGTCCCACCGGTTGACGTCGATGTTCTCAACCTGGGGATCATCCACGAGCGGCTGCAGGTCCCCCAGGTAGAAGATCCGGTTCTCGACGGCCTTCTTGAGCGCCTCCTCCTCATCCAGGGTGGGGGCCGGTTTGCCGAGCAGGACGAGGTTGTCGGCGTAGGTACGGACCACGTCGGTGATGGCGGCCTTGCCGTACTGGAGGGTCGCCTCCGCACCCGTCACACCAGACTCGTCAAGGGCCCTGTTGACCTGCTGCTGCAGTTCCCGTACGGCACGGCGGAAGTCCTGGGCATCCATCACACCGTCACCTGCCCGTTCTGCTCGGCGACGGCGGCGGCGAGCGCCCGGGCACTGCGCATCAGCGGCGACAACGGCCGGACCTGGCCGACGCCGTACGCGAGCGCCGGGGCGGACCACTTGTCGTACGGGAGCCAGGCCGCGACCGTGGCGCCGAGCGTCTCGGCGATCTCCTTGCGCTGGTAGCGGCCATTCCCGACGACGATCAGCTCGGGATCCGGCAGATGCCCGCGCAGCTCCTTCAGATCACGAACGACAGAGGTCGTGGCGTGCAGGTGGACCAGTGTGGGCCGGGTGGCGACGAACACCCGATCGGCCCGGGCCAGCAGGGGCTCCGGCGTGTCCGGCCGCCCGACCTGGCCCACGTCCGCGATCACGTCCTCATCGAGGGAGGCCAGGCAACCCGCGATCTCCGGCCAGAGCGGCTGGAGGGCCTCGGCCTGCTTGGGCTCGGCCAGGCCGGGGAGGATCAGCTTCCCCTCCTGGAGGGCGTACAGCTGCTCCCGCAGCGCCTCGGCCGCGGCGACTCCCCTGCGGATCTTCACACCCCACTCGGCCAGGCCGCGGTCGCGCGGCGTCCCGGCGAGGTAACCGGACAGGATCGTGCCGCCACCGGGGTCGGCCTCGGCGAGCAGCACCGGGCGCGGCCACTCCAGAAAGAGCGCGAGCGCGCTGGTGGTCGAACCGGCGAAATGCCCACCCGAGCAGATCACGCTCAGCATGCCGCCTCCGCCGGGGCGGAGGTCCCGGTCGGCGACCCGGAGCCGGGCGGGCAGGCCTGGGCGGCGAAACGGGCTCGGCCGGCCTTCGAGCCGAGAACCATCGCGATCTTCCCCTCCGCCGCCAGCCGGGCCAAAGCCGTACCGGTCGTGGCCGGCATCAGCAGGTCCACGACCACCGTCCCGTCGGCGTCCGCCTGGCCGACCTTGTCGACCAGCGCGCGGTAGTCAACGCCCTGCCGCCCCTCCTCCGCTACGGCCGCCGCGACGACCCAGTCCCCGGGCTTGAGGCCGCGCGCGGGAAGCTGGCTCGCCTTGAGCGCGATCGGCACGATCTGCTGACCGTCGTCGGGGATGAGGGCCGTGCCGAACTGAGACGGCGCGAGCAGCGTCCCGGCCCTGAGGTCGGCCGTGGCCCGCTTGCCGATGACGCCGTCCCGGTCCTGCGTGCGGGTCCACTGCATCCCCGGCACCACCCCGACCGCGAGGCTCGTCAGGTCCTGAGCCTCGATGACCTGCCCGATCGGCACATCACGCGCCATGACCAGGACCTGCGTCCGATGCGCCGCCACCTGGTACAACTGCAGCCCCACAACCGCGCTCAACACCACGGCCAGGACACCGACGACGGCCATCGCGGGGCGGCGCTTGCCCGGCACGGGCCGCGCGGGCGGCGCGGGCGGCGGACTGTTCGTAGCCACTGAAGATCGCTGGAGCATGCCCTACTCCTTGGTGATGAGTGCCTGAGCCTCCGCGACGCGGAGCGGGAAGGAAGTCGATCGGGTGATCGGCGGCAGCGTGCCCCCGGTCCCGCCCGACCCGGTCCACGTGCCGCTCCACGTGACGGTCACGGTAACCCGGTAGGCGTTCTGCTGCCCCTGGCGGAACGACGACCGGAGGTACTTCACCGAGCAGGTCGGCTTCTGACGGCGCGCCGGGAGCTGCGGGTTGTACGGCTGGCCGGGCCCGTCGCAGGTGACGGTCCCGCTGCCGTCACCCGGCACGACGGTCATCTTCTGCGGGCGGGCGGTCGCCTCCGCCCAGACGCCGGCCGTCTCCACCCGCTTGTGCTTCGGGCTCCACTCCCCCTGAGCCAGGTAGACCCACTCATCCAGACCGACCAGGCCACTCGATCCGCGGGGCGGAGCGGTGAAGACCTTCGGCTCGCGCACCGGAATCATCGCCCACGCCCGCCGAGCCAGTTCCTCGGGCGTCACCTGGGCAGCGGACAGGGCGCGGTCGCGAACCCAGCGAACATCGCGGAAGCCGTCGGAACAGTCGACCAGGTAATAGGCGCCCTCACCCCTGGGTACACCGCTGGGACTCGACGCCGGATCGACCCATTCCAGACCGCCGTTCTCCGTACCGTCGGCGTGCCACGGGGTATAGGAGCACGTCACCCCGGACCCACGATGAGCCGCACTCCCGCTGATGACCTGCTGGCCAAAGCTTGGGTCCTTGGTGGCGGTCAGGTAATAACCCCAAGACATCGCCTGGACTGCGTTGCCGTCCGAGGAAGGTGAGGGCACAGGCACCGGCACGGCAGACAGCAAGCCAGCGATCACTAGCCGACCGAACACGGCTGCCTCACCTGCTCAACCGTCGATACCTTCCAGGCGCCGTCGACCAATAACAGCGTCGCGACGAGATGCGTCTTCTCCACGCCGTGGAGAAGACGCTGAGAGGTCTTCTCGTCCATCTGCCCGGTCTTCCGGTCATCCTGGCAGTCGTGAAGCGTGGCCTTCTGTCCCCTGATCTTCACGTCGAAAGGGTGTAACACTGGCATTCCCCAGGTGAATCTGCCAGTGGCCCGAAGTGCGACGATGCCCCGAAGCATCCTGCTCAGCAAGGGTTCGGTCACGTACGGGGCGAGGATCGGCTTGCGTTGCCCATCAGGAGTGTGCTCGGCACGCCGGCCCGCAAAGTAGATGCCCTTGTAGGCCGCGATCACCGCTTCCTCCGCCGTCACTCCGGTGGGTGTAGGCACAGGTTGCGCCGAGACGGTCGCCGCCGAGGGAGACGGCTTCGGCACTGCCCCCTCGTCTACCGCGCAGGCTGAAGCCGACAGCGCGAGAACGGCCAGCACGAGCCGTCTGGAATATCGCCGGACCATCGCCATTACCAGCGCCCTTTACTCAAAGCAATCGAACCATTGCAGAGAGCTACAGGGTAGATGGCCAATTTTGACAGGGCCAGAGGAGAGAACTAACCCGAAGGACACATTGAAGTAGCCACCAAGGCCTGCCCCGGTGGCGAAAACAGCTTCAAAGAGATTTACCGATTACTCGATGTCATATCACCCATTCGTATCCAAAGTGTCGCTTTCTCGATTAACGCGAGCGGCGCCTCGCCCCCGTCCTCATGAAGGTCAAGGGTGCACTCAAGGGCAGCCGGTGGGCCGGTCCGCAGTCCGGGGAAGATTCCGGCCGCACCGCCCTACAGGCGGCGGCGACCGAGCCAGCAACCCACACCACGTGATCAGCCCAAGGCCTCCGAGCGATGCCTAACCTCCGATCTCCCACCACTCCTCATCGGACACCAGCGGCAGGCCCAGGTTCGTGAGCGCGGCGTCCACCCCTGCGCGGGTCAACCGCCCACCAGCTGTTACCAGCCCTTGCGGACACCGGCTCTCGTGCTCGCGCGCCACCACCTCGGCAACAGCCTCATTCAGACACACGAGCGTCTGACACATGCCTCGCAGATCGTCAGCCGTCAACTCGGCTGCGTCATCGGCACCCGGCATCACATCCAACAGGTCTGACAAGCTCATTGGTCGGCCAGGTGATCGAATGCGCCGGTCTTCACGGCCTTCACGAAGGTCTCCCAGGTGTGCCAGTTGGTCGCCAGGAAACTTGGGCGCTGCATGACCCCGGTGTGTGACAGGTCGCCGATCGTGATCGTGACCACATCGCCCTCCTGCTGCGGGACGAACTGGCCCACCTTGATCGAGGCCAGGAAGCGGCTCCACCGCGCCAGGCTGACCCGTACTGACGTCCGCTCCTCATCATCTGGATCGCGAACGTAGACCACCCCTGCGCGCGCCTGATACTCCGCCTCCAGACCGTCGCGCACCCCCACGCCCAACAGCGTGCTCCTCTGCTCACTCATGCCGCGCTCGCTTGTCCGTGAGGGCGTTACGGATCTCCACCGCCCGCTCAGAGTCTTCGGACATGTCAACCGTCTCGGTCACGCGGCACCGCCTGTCTGCTATCCACTGTTTATTGCTTAATTGCCGGATTTTCGGTCTCCAGCCAGTCGCACACCCCCAAGCTCAGAAAGGTGTTTCCGTTCTCCGGTATGGACCCGGATGACAACAACCCGCACCAGCAAAGCGCATGGCTCTGCTTCGGGGGAGTGGCCTCTGTCGCACCGTTAAGTAGCCATAGCCGGATCGCGTTAGGGGCCAGGAGGGGGCCAGCATCCCTTCTTCGGTAAGAGATGGCAGTCCCTGTGCCGCTCAGCAGGCGCATACTGGCGTCATGGATCTCGGCACCGTGATTCGTGAGCTCCGCCTTACCCACGGCTGGTCCCAGGGACGACTGGCCGCCAAGCTGCGCGAGGTATCCCAGCACGCGACCATCACTCGCGAAGACGTGTCGCGCTGGGAACGCGGCAAGCGGACCCCCGGAGCGTTCTGGCTTCGGCATTTGGCCACGGTGCTGGAAGTACCCCTCACGGCACTGGAGGCCGATCCTGTGAAGCGTCGGACGTTCCTGACCGATGTCGCCGCCCTCTCTATTGCTCCCGCCGCGGCATCAGACCTCATTGAGCACGGGTTCGCCGCCGCCCTCAGCAAGCGCCCCACACTGGACCATTGGCACGAGAAGCTGGCGGCGTACGGCAGTGACTACATGGCTCTTGGCGCTGCCGAGATCCAACGCCGGCTGGCGAGCGACCTCGTCGTACTCCAACAGCAGCTCGACACCTCCGGCATGTGGGGCGTCGCCGCCAAGCTCATGACCCTGTACGGCAAGACCTTCCCCGGCGCGGACGGGTCGAAGGCGGTCAACTGGTACATGATGGCGACGCATGCCGCCGACAGATCCGACGACGATACAGCCCGGGTCTGGGTACGAGGACGAGCCGCCATCGCACTCGGCTACGAGGGCGCTTCCCTGTCCGTCGCCGAGTCGTTGGCGAACCAAGCACTGGCGATCTCAGAGAAGCCTTCACTGGGCAGACTCAACGCTCTTGTCGGCAAAGCCCATATCGCGGCGATCCGAGGCGACGCCAAGGGCGCTCTCACGCTCTTGGAAGAAGGCCGACGAGTCTTCGACGTCTCAGGCTCGGAGGAGCAGGAGTCCGACTATGCGGTTCCTCTGTGGAGGATGAACGTCTTTACCAGTCTTCTCGCCGCTCGGCTCGGGGACGAGCGAACGGCGCTGACGGCTCAAGAGGTAGCGACTCAGAACCTCCCCCCGTCCCTCCCCCGCTTCGCCACCCATCTGGAGATGCACCGAGGCTTGATGATGGTGCGCTCCGGTGACCGCCCAGGGGGCATAAGCTACGCCCGCGCTGCGCTGAACGAGCTTCCCGCTGAAAAGCACAGTCTGACCCTGCGCATGTTGATGGCAGAGATCGAGAACTGCTGAGGCCGCACTACCCGCCATGCGGGCGAGCCAACTCGCGAGCTGCCGCACGCACATGAAGATCTCCGTGACTTGGGAGCTGTCCGTCACCGACGGAAGCTACAGCTCAATCGACACCGCAAGGCTTCGGGCCGCTACTGCCTCGCTGGTCTCCACTGCAGGCAGGAGATCGGCCAGCAGATGTTCGGGGATCGTGCCTTGGTCGAGGCCGGAGGATCGTACAGCTGATGTCAGCGCGCGTTCCTCTGCATCGGTGAGTACGGCCCTGCACAGATCGTGGGCGAGGATGTCCCGGGCGACGTAGCCGTCTCCGGCTGCCACGGCTTCGCTCACGGCGCGGGTGGCCGCTCGTTCGGCGTTGCGATGTGCGGTGCCGCTAGCCAAGTCGATCACCGTGAGGCCCAGGCGGGTGCGGAACACCACAAATTCGGATGCAGATCCGAGACTGAGGTATGCGTCCATCATGTTGGCGACAGCGGAGTTCGTTGGCCTGGCGGCAAATCCGAGGCAGAGCACGGTGAGGCACGCTGCGACGGGCTTCTCCCACGGCTCAGTGGCCGTGCTGTCCTTCAGGGTGGTGAAGGCGGAGTCCGGGTCGCCCGCGAGGCAGCGGGCTACGATCTGGACTTGCCGTCCGTCCATCAGGTGTTGGCCGATGCCCTTGTGCTGCTCGACGTGGGCAAGCGCCTCCTGCCATCGGCCCTGGCTCAACAGAGCACGGGTGCCTTCGGACAGGAAGACGCCCCACATCCACCGGCAGAGCTCTCGATGCTCGTCGAGGCTGCCGGTGAGATCGCTGAGTGGCAGGGGCTTGCCCTCGATGTCGGCGTCGGTGTTGGTCCTGACCGCCTGGTGCAGCGCGCCGAGCAGTTCCCACGCGGCATTCCCATCGCCGGAGCGGATGAGCAGGCGGGCGAGGTTGACGACCGGTTCGAGCATGTAGCCAGCCTCTCGGACGGTCAACGGTGCGGCGTTTCGGTAGAGGTCGATGTGACGCCAGCACAGCTCGCGCGCCAAATCCGGCAGCCCACAGTCGCTCGCGATCAACGCGGCCTTGTTGAGCGCGTGGCCGGCGACCGGTAGCGGGTCGTCCGCTCGCGTGGACTCGTGCGCGATGCGGCTGATCTCGCCGATCCGCTCCTCCAGGGACGGGCAGGCGGGTCGGGGACGGCCGACCAGAGGAAATCGCCGTGCTATCTGGTGAAGATCCGCAACGTCCATTTCAGCTCCCGGGAAGTAGGACCTCGCGTGCCGCGCGGCTGAGGATTGCTTGCGTGGTGGCGGACAGGCCGAGGCGGTTCCAATGGAAGATCACAAGATGTGTGAGGACGGCGCGTACTCCTCGCTCCAGCCGTCCGTCGCCTGCCGCCTGGCCCAAGGCGTGACCCGCTCGCTCAAACGCGGAGGCCCAGTCGGCCGCGAAGGCCAGCGGGCCGATCGCACCGAAGAGGGCACCGGTTGGTCGTACGTCGGCCATCAATAGCGTGCGGAGACGGTCGGTGAGTTCCTTCAGTCGGTCCGTCGGGACGTCGCCGGGGAGAGGACGTAGTTGGGCTACTCGGTGCCAGACATCGCCGCATTCGAACCCGTCCAACCGTGCTGCTCGGAACATGGCATTGCACAGCAGTACGGACAGTTCTCGTCGGCCGACGAGAGGCTCGGCTCGGGCCAGGAAGTCCAACACGCCGCCGCTGTCGGCGCAGAAGTGGTCGTGGGCGATGCCCATGCCGATCGCACCGCCGAAGGCCGCGGTTTCTGGCTCGTAGCGGGTTCGCCACCAGCGCGAGATCGTGCCTGCCGCGGTCAGGTCGTCAAGGACGGCGTCCACGGCGGTCCGCAGGCCGGCTGGCACGATGGCCGGAGCGGCTCGTAGGCGTAGCCGCCAGCATGGGTGCTTGCGGATGAACCACCAGCCGACGATGGCGCCGGATTCGCGGAGGCGGTTCATCTGTTGGGCCAGGCCGGTAGTGGCGGCGTGCTCGGCGCTGTTCCAGTCGGGGAATTGAACGTGGACCTGGTACCAGTCGCAATCCGCGGCTTGGGTATCGAGGGCGGCCTTCCCGGCGGCCTGGTACGCCGCGATCGCTTCTGAGAGGTCGACGGGCGTGATACGGATCTCGGCGGCTGCCTGTTCAAGGGGCAGCCCAGCGAGGACCGCCAGAACCCCTTCGGCCAGCGTGCGCGGTTCGGTCTGCGGGTTGTCGGTCGTGTTCCGTGGCCGGGTCAGGCGATCAAAAGGCATGAGTCCCATCCGGAGATCGGTGGCGCGGTGCGGGTCGCGCCGTGCAGGGCGAGAGCGAGGCCAACGGCGCCGTCGAGGAACCCGTCAGGGTCGCGCTCTGTGTTGTCGGCGCACCGCACGAGTCGTTCGGCAAGGTACGGAAGCTTCTCGCCGATATCTGGCCTGAGTGCGTCCGCTGCCGCGCGTGAGGCAGTCTGGTAGAGCCCGGCCCAGCCGTGGCACAGCCCGATGTCGGTGAGCCGCTCAAGCTGGCAAGGGTCGTTCAGACACGCGACCAAGGCTTTCTCCGCCAGCAGCTGACGTGTGGTGTCCCGGGTGGCAATGGCGGCGAGTTGCTGGGCACGGACGAGGCCGGGAGTGCCGTAGCACCACGACGGGCGGCCCGGACCGGGCTGTCTCGGAACGCCGATCCGCAGTTCCTCGCGGCCGATCCACTGCGGCCACCAGGGACCGGAATCGCTCTCCTGCCGCCAGCGGTCCAGGTGATCGCAGATCCGTTCGATGGCTTCGAGATGCCTGTCCACGACGATTCCGCGGCGCGTCGCCAGAGCGAGAAGCGCCAGGGGACCGCTGATGCCGTGGGCGAGTCCGAGGTTCGCGTGACCGCCGGGAGTCGGCAGGATCGGGTCGGGGTCGTGGGTCACCCACCAGCCGGGCACCTCGCGGCTCTCGTCGCCGCGCGGCGGTACCGTCAGGCGTACCAGGTAGCTGAGGATCCGTCCGAGGGCGTCGCTGCCTGGCAGGAACCGGAGCAGCAGCGCCCCGATTCCGGTCAGACCGTAGAACAGGTCGTACTCGGCGAACTCCGCTGGCTCGCCGCGGTTGATCCGAGCGAGCGCGGCGTCCACGCGGCGATGGACGAGCCTGATCACATGCTCGTCCAGCCGGGTCTGGGCGGTCCGGTAGCGCGACACGCCGTCGGCTCCGGCCGCGTGCAGCACGAAGCTGATCGCTGGCGCGCCTATGTAGAGTCCCACGTCATCGGCTGCGCTGATCTGGGTGCTGGTGGCCGCCTTCACCAAGGTGTGTGCTGTCTCCCACGAACTCGATCCCGTGTGAGCGCGCTCGATGTGCAGTAGCGCGACGCCCCCTGGACCCCGCGACAGGGACTGGGCTTGCCACCGCTGGTTGGCGGCATCGGGCACTGATTGAGCCTCCGCCAGTCGGGCGGCGATCCGGTCGGCAGCGGTGATTCCTTCGGCTGTCCGGGGTGTCACGTGCGCGTCCCCCTCTCGATGAGGGCGGCTTGGCGCTGCGCGGCGACGCGGGCCAGGCGGTTGGTGACGCGTTCGCGTTCGAGGTCGATGCCGACAGCGCGTATGTGATGGTCGTGCAGCAGCGAGCGGAGCACTGTGTCCGGGTCACGGTCCTTCGCCAGTCTCCGTCGGTAGATGGACAGCGCCTTTCTCCGTCGTTTCCAGGCTGCGCCGACGGTCTCGCCGTACGGCAGGGCGCGCAGTGCGGCGTGGTTGTCGGCGGGATCGGTGAGCAGCAGTGCCGTGTCGCGCAGGGAGCGTTCCAGCGTGCCCTGTATTCGCGGGAGCTGGTTGATGAGCCAGCGCAACCCTGCCTCCGAATTGGCGGCGAAGCTGGTCGCGAGGTCGGTCATGGAGGCGGCGGCGATGGCCTGGCCGGGGATGCTGGTGCCGGCTGCGATCGTGAGCTGGGCGAGGGCAGCGGCGGAGTCGGTGGCGAAGACATCCTCGGCGGCGTCCATCACCGCGCCGTGGCCGTACCTGCCGGTCTGCGGCTGGTAGGTGGCGAGGCTCATATGCGCTAGCAGGCCCCTCGCATGAAGGTCCGCAGCCCAACGTGGGAGCCGTTCGGCGGCGTCTCCGAAGTGTTCGGGTCCCCGCAGGCGCAGGTACAGCCCAAGGTGCTGCTCTTCTTCGGGCCGTGTCTGGTCTCGGTGGCGGCGGAACCACCACCGCGTCAGCAGGTCGTCGACTTGGTCGAGCAGGTGTGGCAGGTGGGTAGTGAGGATTTCGTCGAAGCGTGCCGGATGGCCGAACAGTTGCGCGTACAGCAACGACGACGACCCTGGCAGCTCGGTGTCCCTGGCCGCGACCGCAGGCGACCACACCGTGATCGGCTGGTTGGCGCTCACGGATGTGCGGGTGGTGATGAGCGGGACGAGGAGTTCGTGAGCTCTTCCGATCCAGCCGAACTCCTCGAGTGCCGGGGTCTCCCGCAGTTCGACGCGGCCAGCGCGATCCAGACGGGCGCGCAGCAACCCTCGGTGTAGGCGGTGGTCCAGGTCGAGCGGGAGGCGCAGCTCTCCTTGGCACAGTACGACGGCCGCCGGAACACGCCATCGTGCTCGCCAGGCGTCCAGCGCCTTCTCCCATTCGGCCATCGTTGCCGTCGGCGCGGGAAGGTCGGCGGCGGCCAGCAGCCAGCGTGCTGGGACGAGCACTGTACGGCCATGCCGTACTCGAGGCAGGAAGGGTAGGCGGCGGGCAGCCCCAAAGTCGAATGGCCCATAGACGCCGCAGCGCGCCAGGGAAATCTCGGCGAGGAAACGTGCGAGCGGCGGAGTCTGTACGGAAGCCTCCAGTGCGTGCAGCACCCGCGGGTGGATCACAGTACCCGTGGAGAGCTGCACGAGGTGCATCTGGGAGGCATCGGCGGTTACCGCGAGGTCGTCCAGCCGAATGTGCACGCCGTCGGTGTCATGGTGCTCCGACAGGTGGATCGTGGCCGACAGGAGTCGCGGTGCCCGGGCGATGTTCTCATTGCGTTGTTTCCGAGGCGGGAACGACAGCTGTGCCGCGAGGGCGTTGCTGGCGGTCTGGGCGAAGGAGCCGGCCAGACGGCGCTGGTCTTCCTCGGGGAGCAGGTGGGCGAACCGCCCGGCCATGCTGCTCGCCGGACTCGGGGCTCCAGTCACCCACAGCTGGAACCGCCCTCGGGACAGGGCATCGGGGGAGGTAGCCAGCAGGTTGAAGGCCAGCTCAACTCGTGGGGGTGGGAGCATCCCGGAATGGTCGCCGACTGCCAGCGAACTGATCACTCGCTCGGTCAGCTCCATTTCCGGCGATTCGTCGGCGGCGGCTTGTTGGATGAGTGCCAGCAGTGTTTCGTCGCGTTCGGTCAGGGTGCGCGCGGCCCGCTCGCGTGGTGCGCCGAGAAACCCTGATGGATAGCCGAGTCCGGAGTCGGCGATCAGCTCGCGTACTGGGACAACCGCGCCGGGGCCGTATCGGAAGCGGAACCGGAAGTGGTAGTCCTTCCAGGTTGGGGAGCCGAACGGGTTCGGGGTCAGGCGCAACAGCGTCGTGGTGGCGGCCTCTGCCTCGGCGAGCACCGCGTCGGGGATGGTGATGTCGCAGTCGAGCGCCACGTGGAGGGCGAGCGGCTGCTCGATGGCCGAGCACAACGTCGTCATGCGTTCGGCCGCGCGTTGCCGTATCGGCTCGACCTCGGCGAGGTGCGTGATCTGGCGAAGGTGGGAAAGCTCCGCACTGATGTCGGTGAGGGTATCCAGCAGTTCGGCGACATCGGGCAGATCCCGGGCCCCTGCCGCCTGGAGTTGGTCCTTCAGGTGGTCGAGGCTGTCGACGCTGGTCATCAGGGCCCGAAGGCTGGTGAGTAGGACGCCGCGCTCGACCAGGTCAGCAAGTAGGCACGTGATGCGCTCCGGCGGTGCGGCGGGGAACTGCGCGCGGAGCCGTTCGTCCAGTTCGCCGAGCCGGATCGGCTCGGCCGCGTGGGCGAGGGCGGCGCGTACCGGACGCGTGTAGCGGATGGAGAACTCGAGCGGTGCGAGCGACTCCGGTCCGGCCTCACCGGATCGGCCGGAGACGACGAACCGGTCACCGCGCACGAAACCGGTGTTGTTGACGACGACCGGAAGCCGCAGGAGCAGGGCGGGATTTCGCTCCAGGTCGTCGATGATCCGCCCGAGCCACTGCGCGTCCGCCATAGCGACCAGTTGATGCGCCGAGCCGAAGCGGACCTTCGGCTTCCCCGTTCCCGCTGCGGCTATGCCCGCGAACAGGCCGAAGGGGGTGGGCCGCCGCTGCCACCGCACCATGTAGGACGCCGTCGAGATGACGATCCGCCGCAGTTGCCGGATTTCAGTGATTTCTCCGGCCGTCACCCTGTCGATCTGCCGGGCCAGCACGGGGCTCGCCGTCTGCATGGCGGCGCGGATCTCGTCGTGTTGCCAGAGCGTCGTCAGCCAACGGCGCCCGGTCTCCCCTACGGCCTCGTCGTCGAACAGGCCGAGACCCTCGGGCATGTCCAGGCCACCGGCATGGGTCGTGGCGCGTACGAGCACCGGGCCGACGTGCTGGTAGAGCGTTGCCGACTTCATTGCTGTCTTCTCTCCCTCCCTTACTGGCCTCACGTCCGTTTCTGGAGCTGACATGGCGAGTGCCGTCGGCACCGCGTGGGCGACTCAGAAGCGGTGCCGACGGCGTGGCGGCCGTTAGAAGGGGTCGTTCATGCTGGAGTTGCAGGCACTGCCGCTGCAGCTTGCGCCGCAGTTGTCGCTGGTGTCGCAGGACAGCTTGGCGATCGGGTAAGTCGCCTCGACCACCTTCATGTCCAGTTCGAACTCGGCGTCCAGGTCGGCGACGTCGAGGGGGACGTCCTCGACGAGCGCGGCCGGGCTTGGGACCATTGCGATCACTCTCCTTACTCGGTGGGCAGTGAGGGGGTACGGCCTGGCCGGCGCAGCGGGATCAGCCCGCGGCAGGCCAGGAGATCGTGATGCGGCTGTGCCGCTTGTCGGTGATTAGGACGTTCTCCGGCTTGCCGTCCGGGCTGGCGTTCAGGAGGTCGTCCGAGGTGTCGATCGGCCAGACGGCGAATTGAGGGCCGGGTCCGTGTCGCTGGTCGCGGTCCCAGGTGCGGATCTGGTCGGCCATCGTCTCGGCGATCTGCTTGGCATGGGGCCCGAAGGCGTGCACTCCGAACTCGGACATCCCGTCGGGTCCGACAGGGCGCAGCGCGAGGTAGGCGAAAGAGTCGCCGTCGACCATGGCCAGGTTGAACCATCGGTTGCCCGGGGCCACCAGGATGCCGTCAGCTTCGTCGCCGCTGGCGGCCAGCAGGCAGAACCCGGCCAAGGTGGTGGCCAGCCACAGCTGCAGTGTCGCGAACGACTCCCCGCGCCCGGCCGTCACGCCGGTCCACACCTCGATCCGTTCGGTGCGCAGCACCCCGTCCAGCAGGTGCGGGTTCTCGGGGAAGCCGTCGTCGAAGCGCAGGGCGATCTCCTCGCCGCGCAGCAACAGCAGGCGCTCATGGTGGGCGCCGTCGCCCTGCATCTTGACGAATCCGCAGATCATGGCCGACTGCGCCACCAGGTGGTCGCCGTCACGGTCCAGAGCGAGAGACCGAGTCAGGCCCCGTATCCGCAGCGGTACGACGATCCGCCCGCCCGGGGCCAGTTGCTCACGCCAGGCCGGCGGGATGTCCCAGGCGCCGACCGTGACAAGGATCCGGTCGTACGGTGCGAACTCCGGCACTCCGGCTTCGGCGTCGGCCAGCACGACGTTCACTCGGGAGTACCCGGCCGCCTGCAGGA
Source organism: Sphaerimonospora cavernae (assembly GCF_042435035.1). Classification (NCBI taxonomy): domain Bacteria; kingdom Bacillati; phylum Actinomycetota; class Actinomycetes; order Streptosporangiales; family Streptosporangiaceae; genus Sphaerimonospora; species Sphaerimonospora cavernae. Next base: position 99,971 of record NZ_JBHMQT010000006.1, on the reverse strand, counting down.
ACCTGGCCGCCCGGTCGGTGACGTCGGGGTCGATGTCCACGGTGGTGACCTGGCCGGTGGGGCCGACCAGCTCGCTGATCAGCGCGGCGTTGAACCCTCCGGAGCCGATCTCCAGAACCCGCATGTCCGAGCCGATGGCCGCCTGTTCCAGCATGAACGCCTGGATCTCCGGGGCGGACACCGTGCTGATCGGGGTGCCGTGCTCGTTCCGCTTGACGACCACGATGTCCTGGGCGTAGGCCTCCTCCAGGCTCGCCTCGGGGGCGAACATGTGTCGGGGAACCGTACGGAACGCTGTCTCGACTTCGGCGGAGGTGATGTGTCCGGCGGCGACGAGCTCGTCTACGAGTCGACCGCGCAGCTCGGCGGCGCGTCGGGTGTCAGCGGCGTCGTCTTTCCTGTCTTCACTCACGCGGTTGTCCTCGTTGTTGTACCGATGGGGTGGAAGGTGGAGGGGCTTGCGCGGGGCGGGCCCCGGCTCGTTCATCGTGAGCCGGTTCACGGGTCGGCGCGGCCGACTTCGGCCAGGACGCGTTCGATCCGGTCGACAGCGGTGGAGATGTCGTTGACGGGGGCGATGAGCTGGGGCCAGGGGAAGTAGAAGGCCCAGACCCCATCGGCCTCCTGAGCAGCGAGCACCTTCTCCGCCAGGACAGGCGCCGCGAGGTTGATGACCTCCAAGTGCGGCGCGCGGCCCGGCGGAGCATGCACCCGTACGGCGAAGCGACGCGCCTCCAGCTCCGCCATGAGCTTCTCCAGATGCTCGATGGCCTGCTTGGGATCGGTCGTCATGACGATGAACTCCGGTTCGGGGGTGATCCAGGTAGGTCGGGCGGAACAGGTCAACTTTCCGCTCCCGGCTGCCGATGAGGAACGCCGTACAGCGGGGCAGTCCGGGGGCAGATTGGGGGCAGATTCGCCAGACAAGGCGGTGACTGTGTGCGACCATGACGGCGCGCCGCCCCCCGAGAGGAGAGCCGCCATGCCCGAGCCCAACGACCGGCTCCGCCATGCCCGTGAACAGCGCGAATCTCCCCATGTGCCCGGTGAGCCCATGTCACGCCAGGAGCTGGCCGACCTGGTCAACGCCTGGATTCACGAGCATCTGGGACGAGTCGCGTGCCTGACCGCGAACTACGTCGGCAAGCTGGAACGAGGGCTCGTGAGCTGGCCGAACTCCGACTACCGGGCAGCCCTGCGGCACATCCTGAAGGCTCGTACCGACGGAGATCTGGGATTTCACCGCCCTCGCCGACAGGCACCGGTCGGGGTTAGCGTTTCCGGTGTGGACCGTAAAGCCTTCCTCCGTACGGCCCTTGGCACCGCTCTGACCATTCCCCTCACCAACCTGCTGACCTCCGTCGAGGCGGCAGCGCTGCCTGCCGTGGTCGGCGAGCAGGACATCCAGGAGATCCGCACGATCGCGTCCGTCTTCGCCACCTGGGACCACACCTACGGCGGGAGCCTGGTGCGGGAGGCCGTCAACGCACAGCTACGGCAGTCGGTCGCGCTGCTGGAGAAGGCCCGCTGCCCGGCGCGGCTCCATGACGACCTGTACGCGGCCGTGGGATTCCTCGGCCACGCGGCCGGGTTCATGGCGTTCGACGCCTACGCGCACGACGACGCGCGGCGCATGTTCCGCCTGGCCCTGGCCTGCGCGGAGGAGGCAGGCGACTGGCACCTGCGGGCGAAGGTGATGTCCAGCATGGCCCGCCAGGCCATCTGGTGCGGCGACCCCGACACCGGCCTGACCCTGGTGGAAATGGCCCTGGTCCGCTCCGACAAGCTGACCCCTGCCGAACGCGCCATGCTGCTGTCGGCCCGCGCCCGTGCCCTGGCCAAACTCGGCCGGCACCAGGACACCCTGACCACGGTCGGGCTGGCCGATGAAGCGTTCACCCGGATCCGGCCGAACGAGGAAGCGCCGTGGATGCGCTACTACGACGCCGCCCAGCACGCCGGCGACACCGGACATGCGCTGTTCGACCTCTCAATACGCAGCAGGTCACCCGACGAGGCGGCCCGACGGCTCGCAGCTGCGGTAGCTGGCCACGCCCCCGCCTACGTCCGGTCCCGCGCGATCAGCGGCATCAAGCTCGCCACCCTTACCATGGCCACCGGCGATCCCGACGAGGCCGCTGCCATCGGCGCACATGCCGTTCGCGACGCCGGCGCCATCCGGTCCCGGCGCGCCGCAGACGACCTACGCGAGCTCCACCGCACCGCCGTACCCCACCAGCGCCGCGGCTCGGTTGCCGAACTCCGGCACAGCATCAAGGAGGCCATACAGGCGTGACCGGCTCCTCCGACGCCCCAGCTCGGCTCGTGCTGGAAGAGGCCTGCCTGCAGGCTGGCCTTGACGCCGGCAATGCCGTGCTGGTCCGCCACAGTGAGAACACCATCTACCGGCTGGGGGCGGGGGTCATCGCCAGGGTGACTCGCCCGGGCCAGGCCCCGGCCGCCGCTCGCGAGGTCGGCATCGCCCGATGGCTCGAGGCCTCCGGTGTGCCCGCTGTACAGGTACTCCCGGACGTGGCCCAGCCCGTCGACGTCGACGGCAGGGCCGTGACGTTCTGGCGCGAGCTGCCGCCGCACCGGAACGGTACGGCACGGCAGGTCGCGACCGCTCTGCGGCGCCTACACGACTTGCCGATTCCTCCCGGCATCGACATCGCCCCACTGGACCCGTTCGTACGGCTCGCCGAGCGGATCGACCGGGCACGCACGCTGCCGGAGCCCGATCGCGCCTGGATGCACGACCACCTGAAGCATCTGATGGAGCGCTACGCCGAGCTGCCGCCCGGCCGACCGGAGTGCGTGGTCCACGGGGATGCCTGGGTGGGCAACGTCGTGTCCACCGAGGGCGGCCAGGTCGTGCTGCTGGACCTGGAACGCTGCTCGGTTGGCCCGCCGGAGTGGGACCTGGTATCTACGGCGGTGAAGGTGTTCTCGCTCGGAGGCATCCCGGTCGAGGACTACGTAGACTTCGTCGGCGTCTACGGGTACGACGTCACCACCTGGGAGGGATTCGAGACCCTGCGGGACATCCGCGAGTTCCGCATGACTTGCATGGCCGCCCAGGTAGCCGCAGAGAACCCGGCCCGCCACGGTGAAGTCGTACGGCGCCTGGCCTCCATCCGTGGCGAGCGAGGTCCGCGCCCCTGGCCTGACTGGCGTCCAGTTCCGTAACAAGGTCTCACGCCCGCCCAGACTGCGTTGATCACCATGTTGCACGACAGGGAGGTCGCCGCCTACCTTGAGCGCTACCCGGACGAGGCCGCGCTGCTGTCCGAGCCGGTGCGACTGCTGTCTCAGGGAAGGGATTTCGCCTCGCGGCGGACTTTCCCGATGCACGTGACCGTCGGTGCGCTGCTGGTCCGCGGTAACGCTGAGATCCTGCTTGTCGAGCACCGCGCGTATGGGATCACGTTGCAGCCCGGGGGTCACCTCGAGCCGACCGATACCACGCTGATCGCCGCGGCAGTGCGCTTCTCCGAGCTAGCAAACGATCATGATTTGGTGTCGCCGAAGGCGGCTTGAACTGGCTCAGTGGCGATGAGGAGCGGAGGGGGGAGTGTTCTGCGGAGCTGCGGCGGCACCTACCTGGTTGGATCAACGCCTGTTGCATTTACTGGCATTAGAGAAGGAGTCCCCGTGGCGGTCGCTATGCGGGAAGTGCAGGAAGCGCTCTTGGCCTATCTTGCCGCCTATCCGGATGAGCTGCAGGACCTTGAGATCGCTGTCCGCGCGCTCCTCGATGGCGTGGATATCACCCCCCGTTCCCACTTTCAGGGTCATGTCACGTGCAGTGTGGCGGCCATCAATCCCAGCGGGCTGATGCTGGAGGTCCATCACCGGTTCCTCAATCTGTGGTTGCCACCTGGGGGTCATTTGGACCCTTGCGATGGTTCCCTACTCGACGCTGGGCTGAGGGAACTGTGTGAGGAGACCGGTATTCGCCCCGCCGATACCTCGCCGGCCGCGGCAGGCCCGGTCGAGGTGTTGCTAGGCGACGTCCCCGCTCGGCCCAGCCGAGACGAGCCTGCGCACTGGCATCTGGACTTCGCCTTCGCCGTTCACGTAGACGCTGCCCAGACCCTGCGGCCAGACATCAGCGAGATCAATGGCATCCGGTGGACGCCTGTGCATGCGATCAAGGCCGGAGAACGGCTGTCCGGCAGACTCGCAGCCCTACTTGGCTACTCGGATCCGGGTGTGACAGTGGACGGCAGCGCTGGCGCCGGTGGCCTCTAGGTCCAGCTTGTCAGCTGAGAAGGCCCAGGGTATCCGGAGGAAACCGCTGGGCCATGATGTCGTGCAGGCTCAGCGATTCCGGTGCCTGGTCGGGTCGGGTCTTCCCCACGTTCGTGCCCTCCCTTACGAGGCGCCTCGATCACCATGCGATGGTCAACCGGGTGTCTGGCCTGTCGATGCGGTATCCGGAGGCGAGATGCTCTTCGGGCGTCTCGGCTGGATAGGCGGTGATGACGGGCTGGGCAGGCCGCTGACGGTTCCACTGGTGCAGCAGGTCGGCGGTTTCATCGGTCAACTGGCGGCTGTCCGGACCGTGGGCGATCACGCCGAGTTCGTCGACGCCGCTGCCGTGCGGGCGCAGCGTGAGGTAGGCGATGGTCCCGCCGTCGTGCAGGGCCGCGCCTGCCCAGCGCAGGGCCGGGGCAACCAGGCCGCTGTCACGTGCTTGCGATCCGGAGGAAAGGCGGGCGAAGCGGCTGCCGGTGGTGACCAGCCACAGATCGAGGTGCTCGACCGGCTCATCGTCGTGGATCTCGATGCCAGTCCAGTGCCCATGTGCTGGATAGGCGAGGGCCCGGCCCAGCGCTGCCTCGTCGCCGAGGTCTCCGGCATCGAGGTGGAGGACGACGTTATCGGCGAGTTGAAGGGAGCGTCCGCCGTAGAACGCGGTGCCGCGCATGGGCACGAACCCGCAGACCAGAGCCGATCTGCTGACCATCCGGTCCGGCTGCTGGAGGTCGAACGCGATGGAGCGGGTCAGGCCGCTGTCGTGCAGGCGCAGTGGCACCACCAGCCGCCCACCGGCGGCGAGCTGCTGCCACCATGCCGTGGACAGATCCCCCGCCCCCGCGGTGGCGATGACCCGGTCGTACGGCGCGCGGGCGGGGTAGCCGCTCGCGCCGTCCGCGCAGACAACCTCGACCTGGTGATATCCGGCCGCGGCCAGGGCAGCGCGGGCTCCATCAGCCAGGTCACCGTCGATCTCGATGGTGACGACCTGGCCGCTCCGACCGACCAGCTCGGCCAGCAGGGCGGCGTTGATGCCGGTAGCGGCACCGATCTCCATCACTCGGTGGCCGGGCCGGAGATCAAGCTGCTCCAGCATCGCTGCCACCAGATCGGGTGAGGAGGCCGACGACAGGGCGGTCCCATCGTCGCCGCGCTTGATGATGACGGGACGGCGAGCATATGCCGTCGGCAGGTCCACATCAGGTAGGAACAGGTGCCGCGGTATCGCGCGGAATGCGGCCTCGACTTGGGCAGATCGGAGTTTTCCGAGATCGCGGATTTGCTCGATCAGGGCATCCCGCAGCTGCTCGGCGTCTGGGATTGTGTTGGCGATGTCGGATGTCACCGCGCTCAGCGTAGTAGGCGAGGGTGAGGGGAGATGAGAGATCGGCGCGGCTCGGTGGAAGCGTTCTTGCCGGAAGACGACCTCGGCCGCTGCCGCTGCCAGAAGGGCTTGCTGCTGAACATGAATGCCCACCCGGTTCCAGGCGAACAGGACGTGATGGGCGAGTACCGCGCGTAGGGCCTGAGGAGTTCTCCCATCTGCTGGTCAAGTGGTCGGCCACCGGCACCTTCGTCCGCCGCAACCACCGCCGCCCGAACCAACTCGGCAGTCCTTCCCCGCCTGCGATGCTGACGCGGATGACATCACCATGAGCACACGAGGAGCCCGCGATGATCGTCTTTCTCAACGGACCCTTCGGCGGAGGCAAGACCTCCGTCGCCGACAAACTCCTGCCGCGAATCCCGGGCAGCACGCTCTTCGACCCCGAAGAAGTCGGCTTCATGCTCCGGACGATCCTGCCCGGACGAGAGAAGGACTTCCAGGACCTCCCGCCCTGGCGACCCCTGGTCGCCGCCACAGCCGCCGAGATCCTCGCCTACACCGGCGGTACGCTCATCGCCCCCATGAGCCTGCTCCGCAGGGACTACGCTCACGAGATCTTCTCCGCGCTCGACAAACACGGCATCACCGTCTGCCACATCGTCCTGCACGCCGACACCGCCACCGTGCGACATCGCATCACAGGCCATTCGATGTTCCCAGACGACCCCGTTCGATCGCAGCGGGTAATCGACTTCCGGCTGGAGAACCTGCCCCGCTACGACGAGGCGTACGACCAATGGCTCACCGAGGAAGCGCACGTCATCGACACCACCACGCTCACCCCGGCCCAGGCCGCCGATCTCGCACTACAGATCATCGGTGACGCATCCAGCCATGAACCTCGCTGACGCGCCGGGGCGCGCGGCAATGAGCAGCCGTCATCCCCTGGGATCCGGCCGCCTTTCCACGGAGGGAGGCAGCCGACGTGTCTACCTGCCGGTCCTCCTCCCCAGCCTCTACTCTCACCCGAATGGAGACCGCCGTGACCCCGGCCACCGGCCCCGCCGAGCTGCGTGAAGCGCTCGTGACCCGCCTCATCGGCAGCGGCCACCTGCGCACCCCCGAAGCCATCGCCGCCTTCCGGAACACCGAACGCCACCGGTTCCTGCCCGGCGTCGACCTTCAGGCCGCGTACGTCGACGACGCCGTGCCCATCAAACACGACGAGACAGGCGAGATGATCTCCTGCATCTCCGCACCCTCGATCGTCGCCACCCAGCTGGAACAGCTGGGCGCCAAGCCCGGCCACAAAATCCTGGAAGCCGGGGCCGCCACCGGCTACAACGCACACCTGCTCAGCGAGCTCGTGACCCCCGGCGGCCACGTGTGGACCGTGGACGTCGACCAGGACCTCGTCGAGGGCACCCGAAAGAACCTCGCGCAGGCCGAGTCGTCGAACGTGACCGTCGTGCTGGCCGACGGCGCCGCCGGCCTTCCCGACCACGCCCCCTTCGATCGCATCCAGTTCACCGTCGGCGCCGGCGACATCCCCGTGAGGATCCTCGACCAGCTCGCCCCCGGCGGACGGCTGGTCATCCCGATGCGGATCCGCGGCAGCATCTCACGATCCTTCGCCTTCGAACGCGATGGCGACGCCTGGAAGGCCGTCTCGTGCGAGATGGCGACGTTCGTGCCCCTGCGCAAGGGCGTCTGCGACGACATCTACACCCTCGTGTCCATGGCTGGGGAGGGGAACGTGCGCCTGGAGACCTTCAGCGAGCAGGACGTGGACCGCGAGGCGATGTGCACCGTCCTGGACCAGCCGCAGGCCAAGGTCTACTCCGGTGTGAAGTTCCGTCAGGGGGACCCCTGGCAGTGGCTGTACCTGTACCTGGCGTGTGTGCTGCCCAACGGACTGTCCCGCATGCCTGGGTCCCGCCCCGGCTTCACCCCGCACTTCGGCTGGGGCTCCATGGCCGCGCTCGACGGCGACACCCTGGCCTACCTGACCGTCCGCGAAGGCGAGGACGAGCAGGGCAGGTTCTGGGAGATCGGCGTCATCGGCCACGGCCGGCGCGCCGCCGACCTCGCCGACCAGGTCGCCACCGAGATCGGCGAATGGGACCGCGGTTGGGGCAATACCGCCCCGGAACCCGGCTTCCGCATGGCCGTAGGCGATGCCCGCGACCAGCTGACGGCCGCCGAAGGGCGCTTCGTCATCGACAAGACCTACAGCCGTCTGGTCGTCGACTGGCCGCGCAGGAGCTGAGCCGATGATCTCCGCGATAGCCGCCCGTATCCCGCTGGTCAGCCGTCCCAAGGCTGCCGGGCTGCCCCTGGCCGAACGCATCACTCACCTCACCGAGCTGACCGTCGAGCCCGCCGGAGCGAGCCACCGCGATCTGGTGGCCCGCGCCAGCGGGGTCCTCAACTACGCCGCGCTGATCGCCTCCGACGTCGCGATGCCCGACCTGGCCCCACAGCTACGCTGGAGGAAGCACCAGGTCTTCGCCGAAGCGCCGCAGCGCAGCTGCGATTTCAAGTCATACACCAGCCCGAGTCGCAGCCGGAGTCGAGGGTTTCAGACGATGAAGGCGCCATCACCTGGATAGCGTTGTTGAGCGGAGTGCCGTAGCGGGTCAGGTAGGCGGCGTCCCGACCGAGCATGGCGCGCTTCTCGTTCAGCACAGCCTCGAGTTGCACGGACTTGGCGAACAGCTCGGGCTCATCGCGTCGCTGCTCTCGCCATGCGTCCACGGTCTTATATGGGCAGAAGAAGCATGCGCTCTTGGGAGGTACGGGCAGGCCGGCGGCGGAGATGATCTGCGCGCAGTCGTCCCGGCGAAGACCGAGATCCAGGAGAGGGTACTCGATCTGCTCATAAGGATCGCTTCGGCGCTTGTTGGCTCGATGAATCTCGTCCAGAGAGATCCCGATGCCGAGCACCGCGGGACGATGTGCGGTCGCGCCGTGTTCACGCAGCCATCGGGCTACAACCTTGATCTTGAAGTCTGAGGTACAAGATCGGCGGCCGGGGGCGCCGTTGGCCATGCGCACGGGTATAGGGATTGATCGCAACTGAGGCTGGTGAAGGCGTTCCCAGAGAGTTTCGATGCTCCCGTCGCGGCGTCGGCGCTGTATCTCGTGGATCTCGATGCCGTGCTGCCGGGCATACGCCATGGCAACCTCACGGACGTAAGCGAGCGTTGCGGGGTGTTCGCTGTCATCGCCGACGTTTGCAAACAGGAACGTCGGAAAGTCGATCTGGCGTTGCGCGGCGAGCACCAGCAATGCGGTCGACTGAACTCCTCCCCCATACGAGACGACTCTCAGCGCCTCGGCTCGCTCGGGGTTCGCCGCGTCGTCTGGTTCACGGCCAGTGGCCGTCGTCCCTCCTGAATCAGGCATCTTCCACCTCCACGTTGACCATAATTTTTTATGGTCAACGTGGCAAGCGTTATCCACAATCACATGACTACAGCGACCGTTATGCGAAGAAAATGAGGAATCTGAGTACAGGCTGGTTATTGATTCGCGTCGTCTAGCGAATCACGCTCAGGCGGATCTTCCGGGGTTGGGACTGCCCAGTCGGATGGACGGGGCCGGATCTCGACCGCGTGACCGGCGTTCAGCACACTCCGAACGTAGGTTGTCGCGGCCACGCTTTGCTCACTCGTGAAGATCCGCTCCGCGGGGAGAACTCCTTGTTGCTCTGTGTCAGGCCGACGTGGCTGCCGGGATTTCGGTTGTGCTCTCTCCCCAGCTCGGATGCGGGCAATAGCGCCGGGGAAGACGGAACGGCCTCGCATCTCGGCGTCGGCAAGGATCTTCTCCACCTTCCACAGTGGTGAGCCCGACAGGACGAGATCGGGATCGGGGAGAGTGCCGCGGTTGCGCCACTGCCCAATGACGGAACTCGTCTTGTCGAAGATCCAGGAGACCTCCTGAAGCCCGATCAAGGGTGGCGGTTCCTCCAGAACATGCGCGACATAGCCGCCGGGGATGCCCGCCTTGTAGTCGGCGAGTCGATGCTCGTCCACTTCCCGCTGACCTGGCTTCACGAGGGCGAGGACCGTAGGTAACAGCCAGTAGGGGCTCCCGGAGATCACCGTATCGGGTTCTCTCAGGAGCGTTCTTTTGCGCCACTGCAGTGGGGCGTCACGTGCCACTCGGAAGAGGTGAGCGATCTCGTGGTAGCCCAGCAGGTATGGGATCTGCCCGGTGCTCATGGCCGCCTTCACCCCAACGCTGCTTCGAGCCTCACCATCCTCTGCTGAGGAAAACAGTAGCGTGCCTTGTCCGTAGGCTGCGGTGATGCGTCGCTCGCATCTGTCTGACGAGTCGCGTTTCAAGGAAGGTCAATGGGCGGACAGAGGGGGGCTACGGGGGTACCGTGAGCTTTGATCCCTCCCCCTGCGGCGGAGGAGGGATCAAAGCTCACGTCGCGTCACAGGTGGCAGACGGCGCATCCAACCTGGTCGTCGTCTTCGTCGAGGGCGTCGGAGAGGATCTCTAAGAGGGGGCGGTTGGGCTTGGTGCGCTTGGCAGCCCGTTCCATGGCAGCGCGGTGCTTGTCCTCGATCTCCTCGCGTCGGTCGATCAGTTCCTCCAGCGATTCGCCCTGGGACCAGGTGTACTTGCGGTCCTTCATCGCCGTCTGCTGGTAGTTGACCTTCTGCTCATAGGCGACGGCCTTCTCGAACAGCTCGGGATGCCGGTCCTTGAGGCCGACCCACTCGTGCTTGCGTTGGAAGAAGCAGAAGTAGCAGCCGGAGCGGGTGCGCCACTCGTAGTAGGCCGGCAGTCCGATGCCGGCTTCGTCAAGGATGCGATCAACGCCGGCGCGGTCGATCCCATCTTCTCTGAAGGGGAAGACCGCTTTGATGTTCGGCTTGGTGCTGACGTATCCGAGTCGGTTCTCATCGGCGCGAATGGCCACGTAGGAGATGACGTCATCATCGCCGACCCACGCCTCCAGCGGCTTGATCTTGAGGTTCTTGGTGCACCAGCGCATCTGCGGGCTAGGCAGGGTCCCCTGGTAGACCTCAAGCCAGTGGTCGAAATCGCGGGTGGAGTTGAGACGCTCGATCGGTTTGCCCAGTGCGGCCTCAAGTCGGTTGAGGTACTCGTAGGTCTCCGGAAGCTCTGCGCCGGTGTCGCAGAAGAAATACTCCATCTCCGGAACACGGTCGCGCATATAGATGGCCAGCGCAGAAGAGTCCTTGCCCCCGGAGATGCCAAGGACGTGGCGCGTCTTTCCGTTTGAGCCGTTCGTCTCGGTCACAGCTCCTCCTTCCGTAGGGGGACATGGTCGGAGTTCGTCGCGGCGAGCCGCTCAGCTAGGGCGGCGAGCAGGATGCGGGCACCGCCGGGGCCTAGCTGTTGCTCAGCCTGCCGCATGACACTGACAACCAGGCCGTCGACGGTCTTCCTGACGTCCTTGGGCACGTGGATGAGCGTGCGCTGCTCGGTTCCCTGGGGTGTGGTGAGAGTGAGCAGGTGGGTCTCGATCTGCTTGGGCTCTGCCTTGCCCTGATCGGTCTGCGGCTCTTGCGCCTCGTAAAGGTGGCCGACGCGATCGAGTCGGCGGGCCATGTCTTTGACGCGCCGGGGAAAGTTGGCGAGGTCCTGGTCGGTCCAGTCGCCCAGGGCCTTGTTGGTGAGCCGAATGATGATCGGGTCGAGCCAGTCTTCGTCCGGCAAGCTCGTGTTGAGCACGCGCGAGATGAATCCCTGCAGATCTACTTCGAGCGGGGCGGTGGCGAACCCACCCAGTGCCTCCGTCAAGCCTGCGCGCAACTGTTCGAGATCGCCGGAGATGCCAAACGCCTCACCGATCGCTGCCGCCACGTCCCGCCGCAGCACGGCACTCGCACCCGAAATAGTGTCCAGTGCGTTGGTCAAGCCAGCAACGAATGATCGGGCTGCCTGCTTGTTCTGAGGTGCGGCGGCGGGAATCGGCTCGAAGCCGAGCGCCTGTGGAAGGGTACTGAAAACAAGCTCGTCGGGATCGGTCGCCGAGGAGAGCACCTGCCGGACCTTCAGAGCTTGTGGAGAGAGCCGCCTGGTGTGGCGTGCGTAGGGGGTCAGCACCATGATCCGCTCCAGCATGGCTCGTGTCACCGCCAACAACTGCGGATTACGGGCCGTTCGAGAACGGGGGATATCCACGTTGAGAGCTGCAGCAAGTCCTTCGACAACCAGGTTGCGCTGTCCCTCCCCGACGGGCACAGACTTGACGGCGAAGCGGTCAGGTCCTCCAGGACTAAGGAGGCGTTCGATGATCTCCGGAGTGAGCCTCGGGCAGTAGTTTCCCTCCTCAAATAGTGCGACGTCTGAACCTCGCAAGATCAGGGCTGCCACGATCAGGATCGGAACGACGCCGGCTTTGACGCCGAATGGGGGCGCCATGAGCCGCTGGTAGATGTCAGCGAGGGGGGTGGCCTGGGTGGCATTGCTGAGTGAGTGCTCGAGGAACTCCCAGGCTGGCATGACTTCGGGGTGCTTTTGTGGATTCGGACGGGACACGCCGTGTGTGGCAATGCTTTCGGCTTGTATAGCTCCGTCTGTTTCATTGACGGCGCGGTGGAGCCCGAGGTATTCCACCACTCCGTGATACATTGCGCGCTCTTGCGAGTACTTGGCAGTGTCGTATCCAAGGACAGGCAGGCCAGTGTTGGTCAACAAGTCCGACAGGAGCACTCGGCGAGCCCGCGCACCGTTGCTGGTGAGTTCGTGACGGCCGGCCATTTCATTGCGAATGTGCGGTGTCTGGGAGTACACCCGGTCACAGGCGGCCGATACCAGTGCGGCGTAACTACGGGCCTCGATGGGCTCGCCCTGCTCGGTGCGGGTTCCTTCTCCGCTATGCCATAGGTGCCAGGTGGAGTGGACACTCCGAGGGTTGAACGCCTCGTCCAGCTGGGTGCCGATGGTGTAGGAGATCTCGGCGATGCGTTCATTGATCTCGATTTTCGCCACACGGTCGATGTCGACCTCGTGACGTAGGTCTTCAAGGGCCCTGAGGGTGATGCCTGCTTCCAAGATGGTCGCGGGGTCTTGGGTAGTCCCGATGAGCACAGGCAACGGTGAGCTGACCAGTGGCGGGGATCCGGGCTCGCCGAGATGGACGATCATCATGCCGTCGGTGGCGTCGCTGACTACGTCGGGACCGTCGAGTTTGTCGGTCTGGAGACTGATCGCGGTACGGAAGTACCGGAGCATGCCCGTGCGCTGCGTGTGCGCTCCTGCGACAACTTCAGTCGGCAATACGGTGGCCAGATGATCACTGAGGTAATCGATGACGTCACTGGGCGCAATATGGCGGGCCTTTTCCCTGACGCGGGCATCGATGTCAACGTCCGTGCCTTGCCAGATCCGGTACTCATCGTTGTAGGCCCTGTGCGTGAGGAAGCCGGATTCGACGAGGTGCTGTAGGCGCTGCCGCAGGTCATTGAAGCGTTCGGGATCCGAGGCGTCGACTGGGTTATGCAGAGCGAACTGGATCATTGCCGGGGTGGCACGCAGAAGGCCATCGACGTCGATGAGGTTCAGGATGCCGATCGCCTTGAGAAGGTTCCGATCTTCGGAGGGAAGTCCGTGCGCCTCGTTGAGTCGGGTGTCGACCTCCAGCCAGCGGCTGGCGTTGGTTGAGGCCAGGATGGTGGTGCGGCCAGAGGCGAAAAAGTAGTCATACAGTTGCGGCAGCCGGATGGTGGAGGCCCGTCCAGGTGCGGGGGTTGATGCCTCATCGAGGGTGCGGCGGACCGTGTTCGGCTCGTCGTTGGCCAGGAATCCAACGAGGCTGCGGTCATGTTGTCCGATCTGAAACGCCAGGAGTGGCGCTGCGACGGCTGTGAGGGGATGCAGGGGGTACAGATCGGCGAACATCTCCGGTGAGACGTGCACAACCGCGTTCAGCGCATGTTCTGTCCAAGCATCGGCAGCTGCTTGCGCCTGCTGGCGGATCAGACTCTGACCGGCCTCACCAACAGAGGACTGATCGAGGCGGCGACTAAGCAGGTGGACTGCATCGCCGAGATTCGGCGCGAAGGTGACGTCCTCGAAGCGGCCTTGAACCTTGGCCCATTCCTTGGTCTGGATAGCGCTGGATCGCGCAGCATAGTCGCTGAACGCCAGGTGCTGCAGGGTGACTATGAACAGTGGCAGCCCTGAGCGGCCGGCACCCTTCTCGGCGAGCATCTGCAGCAGAAATACATCGCTCTCGGCGTTGCCCGAGTCGCCTGTGGCAGCGAGGTATTCCAGCGACTTGCCGAACTCATCGATGATCAGCAGTACCGGGTGGCCCGTGTCGCATAGAGCAGTGAGTGCGGAGAGAAGGTCCTCCGTTCTCGGAACCTCTCGTTCCGCACACGTGTGAAGGGCCTGAGCGACCGCCTTCGGAGGCCGCCTCTTCCACTTACGCTCCGCCGCGATCTCCAGTGCGCGGTACACAGTAGCGGCGAGCGGCTCGCGGCGAGCGGTCGCCACCGCGCCCAGGAATCCCTTGGGGGAGAGAGCCTCACGCGCTTGGGCAAGGCGTGCGGCCAAGCTGGCGCTGGTGGCCTCCACGGCTATGCGAGCCTCGGCCTGCCTCTCAGTGTTATGTCCGAGGAAGGCGTCGAGCAGGTTCGACAGCGTCGACTTGCCCGAACCGTAAGGTCCGGTGAAGGACCAGGCGCGCGTCCGCCGCAGATCAGCGATCGCATTACCGACGCGATCCAGAACGTCCAGCGCTCTGGCTCCTACATAAGGGGAGTTCAAATGTGGCTCACGGACATCACGCTCCAGGTTGGTGGAGCGCAGTTCCGTACCGACCAGCTTGATTCCTGCTGGGAGCTGAACGATCGTTCGATCTTCAAGAGTGCCTCGAAGAGGGCGGTTCGCCGTGGTCACGCGTGCTCCTCGATCAGTTCCAGCGATTCAGCCGTCTCAGACTGTTTCTCGGCTTTGCGGCCTTTCCTGCCTTGGATAAGGCCCGGATAGCGCTGGATCCACTCTTCAGCGGTTGGGAAGCCCTCCTGGCGGCGGATGTGGCCGTAGTGCTGATCGAGCACATCCCAGGCCAGATTCTGTGGATCGACACTGAAAGATAGACTCTGCTGCCCCAGCGAGTCGGTGAGCTGCAGGTCGGCGCTGTCAGCGACGAGCGGCTCAATGGCCTTGATCAGGTCGGGTTCCCGAATGCGGAAGGCACGCCCCGGTGCACCCGGCTCGTTGGCTAGCCGTGCCAGTGAGATGGAGTTGCCGCCGGTGAAGTGCGAGGCATAGTCCAGGCACGCGTAGAGCAAGACGGCTGGTGACAGGTTGCCTCGGGGTCGGTTGGTGAAGCGCCATACGCGCTCCTTGGCCTTCCCCTGCCCCTCCAGCAGGCCAAGTTCCCGGAACGGGCTCATCAGCTGGTCTTCAAAGCTGCCCTGCGACAGTGGGTTAGGCTCCAAGTCTTGGGCATACATCTTGATCAGGCATTCGACATCACGCTTGATCGACTCCGCGGCCGGCACGTCATCCTCGGGATAGCTTTCGTTCACATACCGGGTGATCAACGTGATCATCTCTGCCGTAGTGACTTTGGAGAAGGGCGCCAGGTGGAACATCACGTACCAGCTTGGCACCATGCACTTGGCCCCATACCCGCCCTGCTCGCTGGACAGCAGCCACCAGTGCAGCAGCCAAAGGCTCCCAGTGTCTTCCAAGTAGGGGTCAGCACCGTGCTCTCCCAGCAGCCACTCAGCCCGCCATGTTGGAGAAGCGATATAGGCGCGATTCGCAGGGTCGTGGTGCGGATGCTCTCGGGTGAGCTTGAACGCCTGCATCCAGAACCGGATCGCGTTCACCATGTTCTTGCCGACCCCCAGGAGCACAGGGGCGTTGTCACGGTGGAAAATATCGCTGCCCCTCGTGCCGTCCCTCACAATCTCGGTGTGGGCCTTGTGAAGCCAGCCAAAGCGAGGAGCGAAAGTTTCGTGTCGCGAGAATTTCGGCTCGGTCACCTCGGCGAGCCGATTGTCAGACATGCGATGGGACCTTTCATAGTACGGCTTGATGGTGAGAGCGAACCGCCCTGCAGGGCGGGTGGTTTAAGGCTCCGCGGAGGTCCCCATGAGTCTGCGAACCTCTCTGACAGTTCGGACTACGGTGTCGAGGGCCCGTTCGATGTCGTGTTCCGTGGTGGCGTATCCGAGAGAGAAGCGCACCGTAGAGTCCGCGTCCTCTCGGCTCAGTCCCATTGCAAGCAACACATGACTCGGGCTTGGAGCGCCCGACGCACAGGCGCTGCCGTCAGAAGCAGCAACGTCCGGCATCGCAGCCAGGACCGCGTCTGCGGGAATGTCCGGAAAGGTAACGCTGGTGACACCAGGCAGACGTGGAGACTTGATCCCGTTGATACGGCAGCCCGGCAGACGGGAGGTCAGCCCAGCTTCGAGTGCATCGCGTAACCCAGCGACACGGGCCGCCTCATCGTGCAGGCGCACTCTCACTGCTTCGGCCGCAGCGCCTAGCCCCGCAATTCCAGGGACATTCAACGTTCCCGCGCGCCAGCCCCGTTCCTGCCCCCCTCCGAGCAAGAGGGGACGGTGAGGAAACGGCACCCCGCGGCGCACAAACAGTGCTCCGACCCCTTGCGGTCCCCCAAACTTGTGAGCCGATAGGGACAGAAGATCAACATCGAGTTCGCTCAGATCCAGTGGAAGCCGGCCGACATACTGCGTCGCATCTGTATGCACTAGCGCGCCTGCCTCCCGCGTCAGCTTGATCACGGGCGTCAGGTCGGTCAACACTCCGGTCTCATTGTTGGCGAGCATGGCCGAGACGATTGAAACCGGGCCTCGTTGACATGCCGCCTCCAGAGGCCCCAGTTCGATGGCCCCGTCCCGGTTCACAGGCAGCTCGATGAGCCGGCCGCGTCCGCCTGTGGTGATGGCACGGGCCGCCTCCAGCACGGCAGGGTGCTCCACGACAGTTGTGACAATGGCCCCGCCGCCGCCTGAATGAACTGCACGAAGCGCCAGGTTGTTTGCCTCGGTCGCCCCAGAGGTGAAAACGAGTTCGCCCGGTGCGCAGCCGAGCAGGCGGGCGAGGCGCTGACGAGCTAGGTCGACGCGTGAAGCCGCGCCTCGGCCCGCTTGATGGACACTAGAAGCATTGCCGACGCTTCGGAGAGCGTCCAGAGTCGCTTCGAGCGCCTCTGGACGCAGGGGAGCCGTAGCGTTGTAGTCCAGATACACCACGTCCATATGTTCCGCCGCACCTGCCATGTTCAGCTCCAAATGCTGCCATGTCACCCTCTAGCCACTCCTGGCGGGCTCCCTCGTAGGGCAACCTCCAACTCGCCAGGAGCACGCTGAGATCCTAGCTAACCCCTACGACAGCATGGGTAGCCTCGGGAGAACGGAAGTAAGTCCCTAGCGCGAAACCGCCGCTCGCCCTGTGATCGACAACTCGGCGGCACTCCATGGGCAGGCAGGGGAACGGCAACATTGCGGCATGCCCCGCTCCGGGGCCGGCAGAGCGGCTCACCTCGCGACGCCATCCAAACGAACGCCCTCTAGGGGGTGTCATCATGCACTGGAGACCAGGAAGCAGATGATCTTGGTCGAAGCTTTAAGTGTAACATAGTTCGATTTTCCGCTACGCTGAGGATGTCCCTGACCCGCACGGGTGCTGACCTTGGCGGAGTAACGCATTGATGGCCCTTAGGGCCGTGCGTTACTCACCGATGCAGGCGGGGTGCGCGATCGACGTAAGGCGAGAGCGGGGCAGATGGCTGGCGTGAGCAGCGGTCGTTTCGAGGAGCAGCGTGCGAGGAACCTGGAACGTGCCCGCCGCAGCGGCGTACCGGATTCGGTGGCCCGGCTCTTCGCGATCGTTCAGGAACCCCGATGCGACAACGAGCCCGCGACGCCGGAGTTCGATGGAGTCCTGAAAGAAGAGGCTACGCGTCTTCGAGGACGCATCAGCGGCCCAGTATCCGGCTCAGGTATGCTGTTCGACGTTGGCGGGTTAGGTGGCCTGTTGGAGACCGAGGCAACGACAAGCGCGCACCGTCTTCTCGCCGCGGCCGAGACAGCTGGCATGATAAGAGCAGCTGAACTGCTGCGTGCGGCTCTTGAACGGTGCGAGAGCATCCCTCAACACCCCGTTGGGCTCGCCGAATCGCCCTCATTTCCTGAACACAAAAGAGTCCCGAATCCGGAGACCGGGCGACCGATTGGGATGTGGCGCTAGCCGACCAGTCTGGTGCCTCCCATGATGCGCTGATAGTAGGGCAGGAAATGGGCGATCCAGGCTGCAAGGGTCTCCCATGAATCCGCGGGATCGTCGATCGTGCGGCCCATCTCGCCACAGAGATCAACGAGCCGCTGGACGGCCTTCATGGTTGTCAGGTTGCTACATTCGCGTGCGATCCGTCCGGTGAATCCTTGCCGGAGAATGGCCCCCACATATGTATTGAATGCTTCCTCTGTTGCCAGTCCGGTGGGTATTCCCAATGCGGCCAGTTCTGGTCGGACAAGTTCCGCCACGCTTTCTTCACGTTGACCGGTGTATACCCGCCAGAGGACTTCGGGCGGCCGATAGGTAGGCAGCCAGTCGCTACGTTCTGTTGCCTCGATAGGTGCACGGACCGGCGCAAGTGGCAGGATCCTTGCAGCGGCAAGGACGGCATCGCGGTCGCTCTCGGTGGCCGCCACCGACGTCCCCCTTAGCACGGTCAGTAGTGACATGAGTGCGGGGTCATCAGCTGCAGTCTCGATCAGGAGCTCAACGGCACCTGGGCCATGCCATCCCATACCGTTTGAGGTCACGTTCGCGGAACCGACCAGGGCGTGGGCATCGGCAAAGTACGCCTTCGCATGCATGACAGGCTGAAGCGCCACAGTCCCACCGCATTGGATGACGAGATCGAGCACGCGCGGGTCGCTCACCCCAGCCGCCACTTCGTCGGGCCGCCATCGGGTGATCACTTCCAGTGAGCACTCAGCGGGAAGCGTTGACAGCAAGGGCTCAATTCCCGAGACGGTGATAAAGGGCGCGACAATCGTCACGACTTTCGCATCTCGCACGAGCGCCAGGAGGCGTTCACCGCAGCGTTGGGGGTCGAACTCCGGCGGGGTCACGTGTCGCCCTCCCCGTCCTGGGTCTCATCCTCTCCGTCGAATAGTGAGGCTGCTTTAAAGGCTTGGTCCTCAACGTATTCCGCGAGGCGGCGACCCCACCCTTCGCGGATTTCCTGGATCTTCCCAATGAGCGGGCTCGTCCGGTGCTCGTTCTCGTAGCGCGACCACGCCAGCAGAAGCCACGTCACGGCATCTGCGCTTTGCACCAGTAGCCTCTTGGCCTCGTCTTCGCTCATCGCCTCGATCTCCTCGTTCGAGACGCGGAGTGGCTCGATTAGACTCCTGTAAGCCGGATGAGCGTTGTTGATACATAAGATCTCAAGGTTAAGCGCCTCGTCGGGCCAGAAGAACGCTGGTGCCTGCTTCACGGGGCGGTCAATCACCTGCACTGTTACGCCACGTTGGTAGTTGGCGATGATCGCTTCGCGGACCTCGGCCGGCACATCCTGCTCTTCCAGCTTTTGCTCGATCGCTTTGGCTGCCTTGCTGGGGTCCGGCTTGGTGTTGGCGTAGTCGGCCTCGCCAGGTGTTGGGCTGACGGCGGAGCGGGTCTTCTTGGCGTTGGAGGCGACGCTCGTGACGGCTGGTTGGGCTCGTCGAGCGTTGGTGGCAGCCTGCTTCTCGTTCTTACCTTCCTGCTTCATCTGGCTAACGAGGGCGACGAGCTGGTGCGCCATGTCGTACAGCTCCGCGATGGGGTGTTCCTCGTCGAACAGCCCCTCTTCGATCGCCTCGTCTTTAGTTAGATGGTGCTCACGGGCCAGACGTAGTGCCTGTGTAAGGTAAGGGGCGTCCTGCTTGTTGTTGGTGACTCCGAAAATGTCGTCGAGGCACGGGGCGAACGCGATCTCGACACCCCACCAGCGGTCAGTAGCTTCCTGCGCCAGGGTCTTCTCCAGGACTAACTCGCGCTCAGCCCGCATGACAGAGATACCAGAGTTCTCGCGGGCGTGGCGTCCCTGGTGGGTGTCCTTTCCAGGGTTGCGTCCGGGCCTCGCTTTGGGCTTCGCCAACGACAGGCGGGCGTGAACGGTCGAGGTGCCTTGGCCGTCCGGCCGTTGAATGACGAAATCGCGGGACGTGTAGTGCTCGGCAAAGGGCGGCTCGTCTGTGATTCGAATCAGGCCGTCTCTATCGTCTTCCGCGGCCGCTTCCCAGTACTCCAGCGTAGTCTCAGCCACCGGATGCAGGTACAACGGGTCGTTGGGCCTAACGTCTTTGAAAACGTCGGGCCCGCCCAACGTGTCCCCTTCCATGACGGCGACCTTGATGCTGCGCCGTCGATTCTTAGAGGTCAGGAAGTTGCGGTAGACGCGACCGAGAAGATATTCGGTGTGCGTGAACATTGCTTCTGCGCGCACCCAACGCAGCTTGTCGAGGTTCGTCCATCGGATCGCGGTACCGCTGTAGACCGGTTGGCCCATGGATGTGTCAGGAACGGCATGTTCTTTGAAGACGTCAAGGACCCAGTCAGGCATAGGGACGTAGTCCGGGCTTGAGGGATAGGTCGGCCAGGGCACCGTCAGCCGTGCTTCCTTAGCGGAATCTTCGACCTTCTGCAGATCGAGGTACGTGTGCGATGCGTTTTCCGGCTGCGACTTCTGCCAGGTCCACACGTCTGTCCGCTTGCACTGCGAGACGCTCGCCTGTGGCAGGCCCATGCCGAACCGGCCGATGCCGGACCGGTCGTCGTACTTGCCGGAGCCGCCGAAGGACAGCGCGAGGTTCAGCGCCCCGTCCGTCATGCCCTCGCCGTCGTCTATGACCCAGATTTCATCAACCCGCTTCGTTGCTCGCGCCTTGCCTTGCACCGTGCGCTGCACGATCACCAGCAGCACCGTGTTGGCATTGCCCCACTGAAACGAGTTGTCGATCAATTCGGCTAGGGCATAGTCGGTGCCCTTGTAACCTGTGTCCCGGATCGACTTCACAGTTTGCGAACCGGAAAGGAGGGGCGCTTCCTTCCCTTTGATATCTGGCACTACCACAAGTCCTCCCAGTGCGTGAAAGCAGCAGCTATAGAGCCGAATGCAGGAACGGATGGGTCGACAACTGTGACGACTACGGCCTTCTTGTTTCCGCCGGCTTTAGGGCCCCGAATACCGCGGCCGACCATCTGGCTGTACAACACAAGTGAACGCGTGGGGCGGGCTATTACGACCGCGCTCGTCTGCGGAGCATCGAATCCTGTAGTAAGCACTCCGTAGTTAACCAGCACGCGAGCAACGGGAGCCGTGTTCTTGTACATGCGGATCGCAGTGTCGCGGATCTCCGGCGCCGTAGTGCCGTCAACCGCGTCAGCCAGCACCCCCGCCGCTCGCAATGTCGCCGCGATAATATGGGCCAACTCAACGGAAGCCGCGAAGACGATGATCCGACGATGCGACTCCTTGACCAGCTGCAGTGTTGCGGCAGTGACTTCGTTAAGGTAGTCGTCCTCGTCCATCCCCAACTCGGCCGGGTCGTCACTGTCGGCGGCCGGCTCGTCCTCATCGTCCGGCAGCTCACCCAGCAGTCGGAATTCAGGCTTGGCAAGGTAGCCCTGCTGTATCAGGTACTCGACAGGGCCAACTGCGCCACCATCCGCCGCGGCGTCTAGTTCAATCTTGGTGTGCTCGAAGAACGCCGCGAGTTCCTCGTCGGCAGGGGAACCGACAAACGTACGCCCCGGCGTGGCGCTCAGGCCAACGATGGGCGTAATCGGCTGCCCCGCTACGGACAGTTGTTGCACGACCTTCCGGTAGGTAGGGGCGATAGCTTGGTGAGCTTCATCGAAGACGATCAGTCCCACCCGGCGTCCAAGGTCGCGGAGGAACCCGGGCTCGGCCCGACGTGAGTAGAGCGTCTGCAGGCTTGCCACAAGGAGACCGTCTGTCAGGTCATCGCTGCGCCACTCCTGACCGCTCCATGCGGCCAGGATGGGGACTTCGCGGTTGCCCAGTGCGGCCCAGGCACGGTGGAACTCCCGCGCCGCCTGATCGAGAAGCTCGCGCGTGGACGCAAGCCAGAGCACCGGTCGTCCCTCGTGTTCTCGAAGGAAGTCACACACCATACTCAAGGTCGTACGGGTCTTCCCGGAGCCCGTGGGCATGTGCAGCAGAAGACGGGTCCTGCCTTTCCTTAGCAACGACCGCGCTTGCGCGATGGCGCGCCGCTGATGGGGAAAAAGTCCGTATGTCGGAGCGGCCCCGGTGGGCAGAGCTGTCGCCTTGTCGCTGTGGGCCTCCGGCAATCCGAGGAAGACCGCAACGCGACCGGGATTCGCGAGAATCCCTCGCGTGCTCAGTTCAGCCGGCCCCAACGACAGGCGTGCCGACAGTGTCTGGCGCTGCTCTTCCGGTAGCTCATCAGGGAGAACGCCGACGTCGGTGAGGCGGCGGACGGCTGAAACCGGATCACCGAGAGATGCCGCAGCGAGCACCGCATCGGCCGGCATCTTTGAGACGAGGCCATTTCGAACAAGCCCGGCAATCGTGCGGACCACTCGGGGGTCAACGAGGGTTCGGGCTCGTGCCGAGGTGCTTAGAAGGTCGAAGATCGTGTACCGGTCGTTCACAGGCGGTTGGACCCCGACGGAAGATCGTAGTCTGTAGCCCACATGGAGGCGCTACGCCGAGGCCAGGGGGTAGCTGACAGGCCAGCGAACCGGAGACCAACTTGTGCGCGGGGAGATGGCGGCGCGGGACGAGTCACTGCAACTATGCAGTCCATCTGAACGGCATCCTCCGCACACATCGCTTCGAAGATCATTTGCCACGTGGGCTATTAGAGCGGATGCTACGGCATCTACTTGAATATCTCAGTCCATCGCTGTGCCCAGGTAACAGTCGGTCCTCGGTCGGCTGACCGTCTGGCCTCGCAACCAGACGTGTGGTGGGTTTTTCTGACTATTCGACGTAAAGGTCGCCGGCGAACCACCTCAACACCACGCACCCCTGATCCCTCTGCGCAAAGCTCAAGTGAGATGCGAAGGGACGCCGCAGCGCAAGTTTTCACGCTCGCCGAGAACGGACCATGTTCGCTAGGCTTCGGCTCGACCCTGTCGGTTGGGTCGCCGTGAGGTCGGGGGTTTGGGTCACGCTCGGCGTGCAGCGCATGGGGGCCAGATTGGTCGAGGACGTTCTGCTTCGCTTTCTCCACAGAGGGCTCCTCGACGTCCGCGGGGACGACAGCAAGCTCGAAAGGCTGCAGCAGGCTGCCAGCGACCTCGCTGCAACCCTTCGGAAGACGCCGTCGAAGACGATTCCCTTCTCCCTAGTGTCCTTCGACCCGCAGATCCCCGACGACGATCCAATCGTCAGCGAGGTTGTGGACGTGCTGAGGAAGCGCTGGGCTACCTACGCCAACGTCTTCTCCGGCACGCCAACGACCCTCATCCGAGCGATGCTCTTGGAAGCCCTAGCGCAGGCAGCGGCAGCAGACGGACGCATCGGGGCGGCCTTCGTTGCGCTGGCGCGAAATATTCTCCCCCATATGGAGGCTGCCGGTGAGCAGGCGATCTGGGCAGACGTCGTCCCGGAGATCGAGCGCAGGGTGGACACGAGAGCCGAGGAGGAGTGGGCGACGCCTTCATCGATCATGGTCTCTGCACCACAGATCGAGCTGTCAGAGTCGAACCCACTGACCTTGACGGTCGAGCCAGTCGACCGAGACCACCTAAGGAAGCTGTACCGGGCAGCCGCGGGTCCGCAGTTCCACAACCCGCAACAAGGAACAACCATCGCCACGAATGGGAATCCGCACTGGCCGCAGAACAACGCACCTTGGGTAACCGAGTTTGGCCAGCGCCTGGCTGAGGCTACAGCCGACACCGTCGAGGCGGTCGTGAGTGAAGCAATGGTTGATCAAGCGGATCTGACAGGTGCCTTAAAAAGCCTGGTAGTCGGCATCTCCGCCTATGTCGACGAGACGCTCAGAGCCGTGAGCACCGCTACGGCCGGGCTCCAGCGCCGGACCCACCTCTTGTGGTGGAAGGAAGCGTTGTTCTCCCCGTCCGCCCGGCTCAGCTACCGTGACCTGCCGCAGGACGTCGCGGCGCCTCTGATGGCCTTCGACCTTCACCAGCAGATTCCCACGTTTTCCCCGGCGAGTGTGGCGGCATTCCTATCGGAAGCCGTCCTATGCCTGCCTAGCGTTGACCCGAGCGAGACCCATTCGATCCGCGAACTGGTCGCGACGGCGCGAGAGCATGCCGGACTTGCGGTACTCCGCGCTGCCGGGACCGAATTGGTTGCTGTTCCCGCAGGTCGGTGCTCGGTCCTAGCCTTGATCTCTCATCCCGAAGTCCGTGCCTCGCATACTGAAGAGGAGTTCAGGCGGTTGACCGGCCTGTCTCCGGAGACAGAGCTCACCTTGCCGAGCTGGGCGATCTGGGTGTTCCGCGAGCTTCAGGCGGTCAAGGCCGTGACGAATTACACAACCGCCAAGCGCCGCGGGCGGAAGGGCTAGTCGGCATGGAGCGATGCGGGAGGCAGAACTGTTTCGCTCCCGACACCGGTTGCGGTGTCGGCCATGTCGACCTATCGAACTGCTCCGACTGGATCGCCCAGCCCGCCACGGACTCGGCGGAAGCTGAGCCGGGCGATCATGCGCTGCTACCGTGGTCGGGAAGCGCGCTTGGGCTCGCTGATCTCGCTTTCGTTGCGGGCTGCGCCCGCCCCGTGATTGTCGGCATCGTCGGACTGGAGAACGCGGGGAAGACCACGCTGCTCGGAGCCTGGTACCTACTCCTCGGTAATGGCACGGCCAGATTCAAAGACCGCCGGTTCGCTGGCTCCTTTTCCCTCGACGGCTGGGAGGCTGTCGCGAGATCGCTGCGCTGGTCTCCCGGTCAGCTGCCGGGCTTTCCACCGCACACAACCAGCCGGAGTGGTCGCGCCCCGGGTCTCCTGCATCTGTCCTTCTGGGACGCAGTCGGCGAGCGCTCCAGGGACTACCTGCTGACCGACGCGCCGGGCGAATGGTTTCAGCGGTGGGCGATGAACCGCGACACGCCCGAGGCCGAGGGGGCACGGTGGGTCGCCGAGCACGCGGATGTCCTGCTTCTCATCGCGGATCGCGAGGCGCTCGCCGGCGAGCGCAGGGGCGCAGGGCGCGGCGCGCTGCAGCGGCTGTGCCACCGACTAGCTGCCGAGCGAAGGGCGCGTCCCATCGCGCTGGTGTGGACGAAATCGGACGTCGAGATCGCTCCGGAGATAGAAGACTCCGTTCGCCGGTCGGTGCTGGAACTCATGCCTGACGCTGTGGAGTTCTCGGTCAGCGTTGTCGAGGCTGGATCCACTTGGACCGACCTTCTGGACTGGGCCCTGAAAGCCCGGCGGCCGAGGGTCGAGTTGCCGCCCCGCACGGTGATCAATGATGACCCGCTCTTCCTGTATGGGGTGTGATCCGCGTGAGTCTGTCCGGGGACTCGATCCTCCTGCTTGGCGAAAGCGGCGTCGGGAAGACGCACTACGGTGCCCAACTACTCAGGCGGCTGACGAACGGTGATGGCGCCCTGCGCATGGACGGGCACGCGACGAACCTCGACCCGTTCGAGGCTGCGCTCGCGAGCCTCGATGAGGGAATGGCGGCTGGACATACGGCCACCACGACCTATGTCGACAGCCTCTGGCCCGTACGTGACGCGGCGGGGCGGCGAGCAGACCTTGTCTGGCCCGACTACGGCGGAGAGCAGATCAGGACTATGATCTCGTCTCGACGCGTGCAAAACGCCTGGCTGGCGCGCGTGCGGAATGCCCGCGCATGGCTGCTTTTGATCCGGCTTCAGCAAACGCGGACGGATGATGACATCTTCTCCCGCCCGCTAGTCTGTCTCCGCGACGCGTCAGCTGAGAACCGAGAGATACCAATCTCGGATCAGGCGCGCCTCATAGAACTGCTGCAAATGCTGATCTACGTGGCAGGCGCCGGTGGGAGGCGCCCGCTGGACCGGCCGCGGCTTGGAATGCTGCTCACCTGCTGGGACGAACTCGGCCTCGACCTAGCACCGACGGTGGCGCTCGAAGCCCGCCTGCCAATGCTCTGGGAATTCCTCCGCTCCACCTGGCACACACCGTTCGTCATGGGACTGTCGGCCTTGGGACGCTCGCTCAGCCCGGAACGGCAGGACGACGAATACGTCGCCCGTGGCGCCGAACACTTCGGTTACGTAGTCCAGCCGGACGGGAATCGGTCAACGGATCTCACCTTGCCGATCCATCTGCTCCTGGACAGTCTCGGGCAGCGGCAGAGCGGACAAAGGGCCCCAGAGTGATCGTCGAGCAGGCGGTGTTCGGCGAGGTGCGAGGCGGTCACACGCTCAGGGTCGCCACCGGCGACGGTAGGACCGCTGCCGAACTCGCCTCGCGCCTCGACTTGCCGGATACAGCGCCACTCGGGGTGGCCTGGTCACCCTTCGTCGTAGGGTTCCCCTACCAGGACCGTTATGTGCTCGCACGCATCTTCCTGGACCCGGGGGTCGTCAGGGCGGGCATGGTTCTGTCCCACGCCCTCATCACGCCGCTAGAGGAGATCGTCGTCGCGTCAGATCTCCGACCGCTCTTCGCTCGGCTAATCAGCGAGCCGACCGCTCCCGCGAACCTCCGGACACTTGACCTCACGCTCGGAGATAAGGTCCCGCCAGAAGCACCTGATCTGCCAGCAGCGGCGGCGGCCCTCGCTACGCATGGAGCCGGACCCGTCGTACGACCAGGCACTGACGGCTTTGATGATCTCGTGATTTCGCTCTGGGGAAGACTCTGGCCAGCAATTCGCCGGAGCTTCGTCTTTCGGCTGAGCTTCGGCCCCGCCGATGTGGTCGAGACCCCTCAGCCTACGCTGGTCTGCACGCCCCCCGGGCTCGTATCACGCTGGCGAGGGCATCGGTTGCTCGACGCGCGGTCTGCCCCCGCTACCTCGCTGGCCGCCGCTCTCCTCTGTGGGCGTCGCGAGAGCGAGTCGTTGCGCGCTTTCGCCGAGGAGATAGGCGCAGACATTTCGAGCTTCAACCACCTTATCCTGTTAGAGAAGGCTCATCAGCTCTCCATCTCGGAATCAAGCACCATCGGCGGCACGCTCGCAGCCGTTCGTCTGATCGACCGGCTGTCACCGGACCCGGCTCGTGGTGCCATCCGCAAAGCGGACCTGCTGGACCGGCTGGTCAAGCACCTTGGTGAAGCCTCGGTTGAGGATGTCCTATCGCTCCGCAACCTTGTACCGCAAGGTTTCAAGGAAACCGAGTGCGTGTGGGCAGAACTGTCACGGTGGCTGGCGAAGAACACCTTTTCTCCGCTTCAGGACGCTTTCTTTATCTTGTTGCTCGCTGATGCAATAGATGCGTCAAGAAGCACGGAGAATTGGCGGGACGCGATCCTGAACGGCATGTCGGCCGCCGCTCGCACGGCGGACCACTTCGCCCGAGCCTTCTGGCGATGGGCCGAGGCCGACCCCGCCATCGTCCAGCCAGTGTTGACCACGATCAAGGCAGACGAAGCGCTGGAGCAAGTTCTTATCGACACCGCCCCTCGCACGCTGAGCCTCGAGGCTGCTCACAGAATCCTAGAATTCGCACGAGAGCAGTGTCTCTACCGGCTGCACGGAGCGACGGCAGCAGCCGCTTTCGAGCCGGCCAACGCCGTACGCCTCCAAGCCGCAACCGAACCATCGCCCGGGGTGGAAGGAATTCGCCTGGCACTTAGACACGCCGTGCCAGGCGAGATTGTCAACTGCGCAATCAGCCTCGCTGACTCGCGGGTCATAGGTCTCGCCGCCGAATGCGTGGCGGATGACCCGGGGCTGCTCGCCCACGTAGATTTGTCCGGTCACACGGCGCAGGTGATTTGGTCGGCCAGTCTGGAACACAATCCGGAGGCCTGGCGCGGGCCCACCGATCCGCGTTCGGCATGTGAAACGATCCTGTTCGATCTGCTCGATGGTCGCGCTGTCCTACCCGAACTCATCACCCGCCTGTCGCTCACACCCCTAGCCGATCTGTCCGCTTTCGTCCGCCGTACCGAACTCTGGCCAAAACTGAGGGAGCCAGCTCGGAGCGACATGCTCCGGGCGACCGCCCGGGGTTGGCTCGACCAAGCTCCAGGTTCCGGGGCCGCGGTAGAACCGGAACTCCAGACCATGGTCCTCGCCGACCCGGAACTCGACCAGCTGCTCACTCGGCTCGCGAGCGGTCGCGTCGGCCAAGCCGTCAAGGTCGTAGGGGCCCTTGCCGCCTTTAGGGAGCACCGGTTCCGCCTCTGGCTCCGCACCGCGGCAATCCGTACGTGTCCTCTCCCAGAAAAAGATTCGGAAGCGATCGGCCGCTTGACACGAGAACGCCGATGGAAATCGGTCGCAGACGAACTCTTGTCGATGCTGCGTCACGGCCGTCAAGACACCCGACCGGCGCTGCGTGCTTGCCTGTCGCTGATTGGCTGGTGGGACCGCTGGCGATACGACCTTACGGAGATCAGCGCAGACGAAAAGTGGGAGTCGCTCGAAGCCTTGGCCGCTGAGCTCTACCCAACGGGTCCCGGCTACAACGGACTTTGGGAACGCGCTGGCGGGCGTGACGCCGACCTCGCATGGGCCCAAAGCGGACGTACTCAGTGGCGGGAAGCTCTCGCCCGGACCCGGCATGGAAGCACGCAACCACGCATAGAAAGCCTTCTACATCAGATGCGAAGCGACTTCCCTGACAATTCCTCCCTCAGTCTTCTAGCGGATGACCGAGAATTCGGAGACCGTCGATGAGCGTTCACACGCGACAACCCTGCAGAAACGGAGTACCGAATCCGTGACCTTCAGTAATGGCCGAGCATTAATCATCGCCGTCGCCGACTACCACGAGGCTAACGTCCTTCCCGACGCCGTCCTGGACGATGCCCGGGACATCGCCTCAGTCCTTCAAGCGCCTGACTATTGTGGCTTTCCTCCCGAATGCGTGCGCATGCTACTGAACCAGGAGGCCACGCTGGACGCCATCCGTGCCGAGCTGAGCGAACTCGCATTGTCGGCTAGCTCGGACGACACTGTAGTGATTTTCTTCTCTGGTCACGGTGGCCGATTCGAATCCTGCGGAGTAGAAACCAGCGCTCTCATACCCGTCGACTGCCGCCTCGACAATCTAACGGGAACCTCACTTTTGGAAGCAGAGTTCTCCGAAGCGCTCAGTAGTATACGAGCAGGGCGGCTTCTTGTTCTTCTGGATGCCTGTCATTCCGGTGGCGCAGGCATCTTGAAGGGGAGCCAACCAGTAGAGCCTCGATCAGGATTCGACGAGAAGTCTCTGCAGAGACTCGCTCAAGGTATTGGCCGCGTGATCATCTCATCGTCACGGGCAAGCGAAGTGTCATTCGTGCTGCCCGGTGCCCGCAATAGCGTCTTCACCAACCACCTGCTCCAGGCACTCAAGGGCAAGGCGCGAACAAATGGCGATGGCCTTATTCGCGTCTTCGACATCTTCAATTTTGTCGCCGAACAAGTCCCCCGTACCGTTGCCAACCAGCACCCTATCTTCAAGGCCTCAGACGTTGAGGACAACTTCCCGGTTGCCCTCGACCTAGGCGGGAAGAAATCACCCACTAACCCAAGCCCACCGATTCCGGAGCGATGGCGCGACCTCGAACAGATTATGGCGGACCTCTATCCCACTGGCCCTACCGACCAGGACATATGGGCACGGGCCGGCGGTGATGTCTCGCGCCTCACGCTAACCGCAACAGGGCGAGCGAACTGGTTCGCCGCACTCCGCGCTCTCCGACTCGGGGGCGGCGGTCACGGAATCAGCATCCGGACGTTGCTCGAAACCGCGCTCGCCGACTTCCCCCGCCACCCTGAACTCACAGTCTTGGTAGCGTCGCTCTGACGACTACCGCCACACGTGGCCCGGCGGCAGGTGCAGCACGACCGCGACATCGACGTGCTCCATGGGATCGCCGCTGGTCGGCACTTCACCCATCTTGTTGAGATCGGTCGCACGACGATCAAGACTGGGAATCCCGTCGGAACTTGATGCGACAGGACCTGAGAAGGTCCTTATACAGCAAGATGGGTCATGCGAGGCGGATTCTTCACCAAGCGTCAGCTTCAGCTCAGCTCCCCGGCGAGGCCAGCCTTCTTGACCAGGCGGCCCCATCGGGGGCTACGAGCGAAGGCCTGGGCGATAGCGACGCCGCTGGGCAAATCTCCGTCTGCCTGACAGTTCTGCTGCGCCCACCGCCAGGCCTCTCGCTGCAACGCCCGGCTGTTCCCGTTGAGCTCGACGGGCAGCTCGGTGCCTTCTTCCTGATCGTCTTGTTGCTCGACAGGGTCAGCTTCCGCGTCGGCAGCAGGAGCAGAGTTGAGGGCAGGCGGGTGTTGAGCCTCTGCCCGCTTTCCTGCGCAGCGGCGGATTTGGGACATCAAAAGCTCGTAGCTGCCGATCAGGGCCAGGGATGGCCAGGCGGCGATGATGCGGCCGATCAGGCTGGGCTCGGCTACGGCGACGTTCGCGCCGAGGCTGGCGAGGCTGCCGACCACGAGGAGGCTCCAGGCCAGGAGGCCGCCGCGGGAGCCGTACCGGTTGGCCAGGAGGATGGACATCGAGGCGACGACGATCAGGCCGTCAACGGCGAGCGGGATGAGCACCGCCGCCAGGTAGTCCTCACCGTGACGCAGGCAGAGTTCGTGCATGTGCCTGAACGAGACGACCGCGGCGATCGCTGCCAGTAGGAAAACACCTGCGATTGTCGTACGTTGGATGCGGCGTACCGCACGAGTGTTGTATGGTCCGGCCAAGGCTCAGCCCTCCCGACCAGGGAGAATGAGTGTGGTGGACGCCGCGAAGGGTATGTACGTATCGGCGGTGTCTCTCGGACACGCAACTACCCCATGGATTGTTGAAGCTGGAGCCCGGCCTACGGACCGGGCTTTGTGCTTTCGGCCGGGCGGATGTCCACCACGCCGGGACCACAGACGATCGCGATCGTGCTGGTCTTCAGGTATGGGCTGATCTTTTCGTGGTCGGTCAGGTTCAGGCGAGCAGCAAGGATGTCGAGGAGCCGGTCCTCGCGGATGTACAGGTTCCTGGGCTGATCAGGTGTCCGGGCCTTGGCGCTGGTGTGGCCGTGCCGGCACCGGTAGCCGGGCCGCTGGTTGGCCCAGTGCGCGTCCATGCGCCGCCCGCACAGCCCGCAGATGACCAGCCCGGACAACCGGTAGCGGCGAAGGTCGCCGTCCACGGTCGCCCGCGCGGCGCGTACGGCCTGCACGGCCACGAAGTCGGCCTCGCTCACCAGGGGTGGATGCACCTGACCGTCTGAAATGACCCAGTCGGAGTGGTCATTCCAGGATCGACTGCTCACCGAGTGCGGATCATGGTCGGTGCGCTGCCGGTTCCACACCTGACGGCCGGTGTAGCGGGGATTCTCCAGAATCGACGCCACGGTGCGTACCGTCCAGCCCTCCCCCGACCTGTGCGGGTTCCGCGCCCTGTCCGCTCGGGACGGGCACGGGATGCGCCGTTCGTTCAACTGCCGGGCGATCGCCGCGATGCTCCGCCCGGCCCGCCGCACCGTGAAGATCCACCTGACGACGGCGGCAGTGGCCGGGTCCGGTTCCAGCCGGTGCAGCCGGCGCCCCCAGCGGGCATGCGCCCGGTTCGGATGCGGGCCGGCGTCCGCCAGCCGATACCCGTACGGCGGACGGCCGCCCATGTACCGGCCCTGCACGGCCGCTTGCACCCGCATCGCGGCCAGCACCCGGTGGCGCGCCCGGACCACCTCGCGCTGTGCCTGCGCACCGAGCACGGCCATCAACGCCTGGTGGGTCGGGCTGCCCATCTCGACCGCGCCGGCCGCCTCGGGCAGCCACACCTGCACCCCGCGCTCTTCCAGCCACGGCAGCAACTCGTTGAGCTGATCGGCGAAGAACGCCCGCTCGTACTCGCCCACCACGATCGCGTCGAACGGGCGATCCGGCCCGCTGATGAGCTCCAACAGCTCGGCCGCCTTCGGACGGTCCTGCCATGGCACCCTCCGGGACACCCCGACGTCGAAGGTCTCCCCGTCCAAGCTGAACGTGCCCGACGAGACCGCGTGGTCGATCCGAGCGGTCACAGGACCACGACCGAGCGCAGCACGTCACCGTGATGCATCTTCTCGAACGCCGCCTCCACGTCACTGATCCCGATCTCCTCGGTCACGAACGCGTCCAGGTTGAGCCGCCCCTGCTGGTAGAGGTCGACCAGCATCGGGAAGTCCCGCGAGGGCAGGCAGTCGCCATACCAGGAGGACTTCAACGCCCCACCACGGCCGAACACGTCGATCAGCGGCAGGTCGGGCACCTTCATCTCCAGCGTCGGTACGCCGACCAGCACCACCGTCCCGGCGAGGTCACGGGCGTAGAACGCCTGCTTCCACGTCTCCGGCCGCCCGACCGCCTCGACGACCACGTCGGCGCCGTCGGCGCCACGGTAGGTCTGCGCGCAAATCCGCTTGATCTCCTCGACCGGGTCGGTCTGCGAGGAGTCGATGGTGTGTGTGGCACCCATCTTCTTCGCGGTCTCGAGCTTTTTCGAGTCGATGTCGACGGCGATGATCGGCGAGGCTCCGGCCAGCGCGGAGCCCGCGACCGCGGCGGCACCGACCCCACCGCAGCCGATGACGGCGACGGACTTCCCGCGGGTGACCGCGCCGGTGTTGATCGCCGCACCAAGGCCGGCCATCACCCCGCAGCCCAGCAAGCCCACGGCTGCTGGACGCGCCGACTGATCCACCTTGGTGCACTGCCCGGCAGCCACCAGGGTCTTCTCCGCGAACGCCCCGATTCCCAGCGCCGGGGTCAGCTCTGTGCCGGCGTCAGGGCCATCGGCAAGCGTCATCTTCTGGGTCGCGTTGTGGGTGGCGAAGCAGTACCACGGCTCCCCGCGGTCGCACGCCCGGCAGTCGCCGCACACCGCGCGCCAGTTCAGCACTACGAAGTCACCCGGTGCCACTGTGGTGACGCCTGGACCAACAGACTCGATCACACCCGCGGCCTCGTGGCCCAGCAGGAACGGGAAGTCGTCGTTGATCCCGCCCTCCCGGTAGTGCAGATCGGTGTGGCAGACCCCGCATGCCTGCACCTTCACCACCGCCTCACCCGGACCCGGGTTGGGGACGTTGATCGTGGCCAGCTCGACCGGGGCACCCTTCGCTCTGGCGACCACGGCTTGGACCTGCTGCATGTGTACCTACCTACTCCTTCGTAGCGGCTGTGAGAGTGTGGACGCCGACTCTGGTCAAGGCGGCGATCAGCTCGGCCCGGTCGGCGGCGACGCGGGTGTCGTCCCAGCCGCAGTGCTCGACCAGGGTCTTGACGACCTCGTCCACGAGGTCTTCCGAGACCAGGTCGAAGCGGACGACCATGCGGCGAAGGACTACGTCAGCCAACGAGCCGGCCAGCTCACGGTGTACCGCGTGTACGACCTCGCCGCGTACGAACGCGTCGTCTATCGGTTCGGCTAGCGCCTTGTCCTCCGCGACGACCGACCGCACTGACGCCGACAGCGCGCCGTAGCGGTCTACCACCGACTGGGCCACCTCGGGCGCGACACCGAGGTCGGCCCAAGCAGCGAGTTCGTGCTCGACCCGGGTCGGGGTCGTGGCACCCGGGAACGGCAACAGCGTTGTGGCGCACGGGGTGACCGGGCCGAGCCGCTGCTGGACGGCGTTAACCGCCTCCTCAGCCAGGCTGCGGTGAGTAGTTAGCTTGCCGCCTATGACGGAGATGACTTGGTTGTTGAACTCGGAATGTGCGTGCAGGTAGTGACGGCGAGTGATTGCCGTGGCTGCCTTGCCCTCGACGTACGGGAGCGGACGGACGCCGCAGTACTCGAAGAGGATGTCATCCTCGGTGATCCTCGCGGCAGGGAACAGCCGGTTGACCTGACGAACGAGGAGCGCGCGTTCCTCCGGGCTGACCGCAGGCTTGCGGTCGGGCGAGTCGTCGAGGTGGTCGGTCGATCCGATCAGCAGTACGCCGCGCCACGGGATGACCAGGAGCGGCTTGCCATCCTCGGTCTCGAAGTGGACCGTCTTGGTTGGCGCACCTTCGAAACGCGCGAGCGCGATGTGGCTGCCCCGAGTGCCGCCGATCAGACGCCTGCCGCTGCCGCCGAGCACCTCGTCGACCCACGGGCCGGCCGCGTTCACGACGACGGAGGCGGTGACCTTCGAGCCATCCGACAGCATGGCCCGTACGCCGTCCGAAGCATTTTCGAGCCCGGTCACCGAGCGGTGGGTGACGACCCGTGCCCCCAGGCGAATCGCATCGAGCGCGAGTTCGACGCATAGCCGCTCAGAGAGCTCGACCTGGCCGTCGGTGTAGCGGACCGCGCCCTTGAGCCCCTGGCGTCGCAGCCCCGGTACCTTCGCGATCGTCGCTCTCCGGCTCATCGGCCGGAACCATGACACGCTCTTGCGCCAGGACAGCAAGTCGTAGAGCACCATGCCGGCGGTGATGACCACCCGGTTGCGGGTGCTGTCTTCGAACACAGGGATGACCAGGTCCATCGGCTTCACCAGGTGCGGCGCCCGCTGGAAGAGCGTCTCGCGTTCCCGCAGGGACTCGTGCACCAGCGCCAGGTCGAGCTGCTCGAGGTAGCGCAGCCCGCCGTGGATCATTCGTGAGGACCAGTTCGAGGTCTCCGCGCCCAGGTCGTCACGCTCGATCAGGAGCACGTCGAGCCCGCGTGCCGCGGCGTCCCGTGTGATGGCCAACCCGTTGATGCCGCCGCCCACCACCAGGAGCTCCACTGAGGTCGGCAGGGAGTCCGTCATTGCACCACTCCTTCGACCGCGCGCCGCGCATCGGCCAGCGTCGCCCAGGTCGGGCGGGCCTGGTCGCGAAGCTCGTGAAACCGCTTGTACTCGATCTCGTAGAACGCCGAGGTCGCCGGGTCCGGGTAGTACAGCACCGACTCCGGAAGCGAGGACCGCGCGACCGTGTGCACCTCGCCGGCGCTGAGCGCGACCCGGGCCGCGACGTCGGCCCCGAGGGTGCCGAGTTCCACCCCGCCGAGCA
Source organism: Sphaerimonospora cavernae (assembly GCF_042435035.1). NCBI lineage: Bacteria > Bacillati > Actinomycetota > Actinomycetes > Streptosporangiales > Streptosporangiaceae > Sphaerimonospora > Sphaerimonospora cavernae. Next base: position 65,246 of record NZ_JBHMQT010000006.1, on the reverse strand, counting down.
CGCGGATCGGCGTGCCCAGGACGTCGGCCAGCACCTGGCACAGCACCGGGCTGGCCGAGGCACCGCCGCAGACGGTCAACTGCGCGGGCGGCTCGTGCAGGGTCTCGACGCAGTGCCGCAGCGCGTACGCCAACCCCTCCACGTGCGCCCGGACCAGGTCGCCCCGAGTATGGTCGAGGGTCAGCCCGAGGACCGAACCGCGAGCCGTGGCATCGATGAACGGCGCCCGCTCCCCCGCCGGGGAGAAGTACGGCAGGACCCGGACGCCATGCGCGCCCGGCACCGAGCCGCCGGCTAGCTCGACGTACTCGCGTGCGGTGGCAATGTCGAGCAGCTCAGCGCCCCAGTTGAGGGTGTCGGTACCCGACAGCGTGCCCATCAGTTGCAGCCAGCGGCCGGGTACCGCCGTCGCCAATGTCATCCCCGCGGGCTCGCCGCTGGGGCTCGGGTGCTCTGTGACGCCCTCGACGATCAGCGTGGTGCCCAGGATCACCAGGGCGTCGCCGGGGTCGAGGACCGCGGCGCCCAGCGCCATGGCCACGCTGTCGAAGGGCCCGGCGACCACGGGTACGCCGGGGTCCACACCGAGGTCCCGAGCGGCCGCCTCGGTCAGGCCGCCGACGACCGGATGGCCGTCGAGCAGCCGTGGCCGCAGCCGGGCGGACCAGGTCAGCTCGTGGGTTCGCAGGAGTTCCTCGGAGATCGCACCGGTGTGCAGGTCGAGCCACGGGAGGCTGGCGTCCGACCGGTCCATGATCGCCTCGCCGCACAGTTTGTGGGCGAGCCACCCAGTGGCGAAGAGCGCGTAGCGGGCCCGGTCGACACGCGTCGGCTCGTTCTCGCGCAGCCACTGGAGGATCGCTCCCTGCGATCCGGCGAAGTGCGCGGAACCATTGATGCGGTAGGCGATGTCGGCCAGGCCAGACTCGGTCCATCGCTTTACGATGTCTGCGGCGCGGCCGTCGTTCCACAGGATCGCACGGCCCACGGACGCGCCGTCGGCATCGATGAGCCAGCAGCCGTCGCCCTGCCCGGTGCAGGACACCCGCTCGACCCGCCCCCCGACCGTCGCCAGGACCTCGGCTACGGCGGCACGCAGGCTGGCCCAGACGTCGTCGGTGTCGTACTCACAGTAGCCGGGCTGGGGCCGCCGCACTGGTGCGGCGGCGCGCGCTGCCGCCAGCAGCCGCCCCTCTGCGTCGTACGCGGCGGCCTTGACCATGCTCGTGCCGATGTCGAGGGCGAGGCCAATGCCTCCTCCGTGGCCCACCATCAGCCACCCACGCCCGGGTCACCCGGCTTGTCGGCGTGCTCCGGCAGGTCGGTTGGGATCGAGGAGCCCATGGCCCGGTCGAAGGCCACGGCCAGCGCGTTCCACTCGATGCGCTCGGCCAGGTCGATGGCCAGCTCAAGGCTGCGGTGCGCTACGAGCACGCCGTGTCGCGGGTAGAGCACCGCGCCGCCGCCGCGCGCGGCCATCGAGGGCTGGTCGGCCAGCAATTCGACGACCTTGTCAACGAACGGCGGGGTGGAGTAGCGGTAAGTGTCGTCCACGATGGGGATCGTCCCGTAGGCGAGCGCGGAGTCGATGACGGCCGGGATGGGCTCCATCCGAGCGGCGAACATGGTGGCGTACGGCGAATGGGTGTGGATCACGGCCTCGACCCCGTCCAGTTCCCGGATGAGCCGGGTGTGGCACTCGAACTCGACCGACAGCGGCCCGGTGCCGTCGACTATATTCCCGTCGAAGTCGGCGAGGATGAAGTCGTCGGGTGACATATGGCCGAGCTGGTTGCGGGTGGCGCCGCTGCGGGTGATGTAGACGGTGTTGTCGCCGGCACGGACCGTCATGTTCCCGCCCGCGAAGTTGGTGAGCTTGCGCTCGAACACCAGGTCGTAGACGCGCATCATGCGGCTGCGCAGATTGGTGCGGTCCGGCGACGGGAACTTACCGGTCTCGTTGTCGCACATCGTGCTTCCTCTCTCTGTTCTCTGTGTGGTGAGGGGGCTCTGTGTGGGTCAGGCTCGCCGGGCGCGGGCCCGGCCTAACGTGATCTCGCCGCGCTGCACCTTGTCGATGGTGACCGCGAGGATGATGACGGCTCCGACAGTGATCTGCTGGTAGAAGGCCGGGATCACAAGGATGGTCAGGCCGGCCTGGAGCGCGGAGATGAACACCGCGCCTATGACGGCGCCGACGACGCTGCCCTCGCCGCCGGAGAGGCTGGCGCCGCCTATGACGGACGCGGCGATCACGGGGAGCAGGAGGTCGGCCCCGGCCTGCGGATCGGCCGCGCCGAGCCGACCGACGGTGAGGAACGCGGCCAGCCCAGCGAGCACGCCGAGGAGGCAGTACGCCGCACCGACGTACAGCCCGACGCGGATCCCGGCCAACCGGGCCACCTCGGCGTTGCCGCCTGTGGCAATGCAGTACTCGCCGAATACAGTGCGGTTGAGGATGAACGACGCGATCGCGGTCACGACCACCAGGACCACCACTGCGGCGGGCAGCCCGAGGAAGCGGGAGTTGACCACGGCGTCGAGGTTGGTCGGGATATTGAAGATGGTGCGGCCGTTGGTCATTAGCAGGGCGATGCCGCTGAAGATGCTGAGGGTGCCGAGCGTGACGATCAGAGGGGTGATCTTGAGTGTCGTGGTGAGGACCCCGTTGACCAGGCCGGCGAGTGCGCCGACCAGCAGCGTCAGCAGCACCGCCGCGGCGAACGGCCAGCCGGCCTCGAGTGTGAGTCCCAACGCAGCGGCGCACAGACCGAGGTTCGAGCCAAAGCTGAGGTCGATGCCGGCGGTGATGATCACGAAAGTGACGCCAACGGCAAGGATGCCAGTGATCGAAGCCTGCTCGAGCACGTTGACCAGGTTCGACGGGTCCCAGTACGACGGCTGGATCAGCCCGACAACCACGACCAGCAACGCTAGCGCGAGGAGGATGCCGGCCTGGCGGGCCGCCAAGACGGAGCCGACCAGGCTGCGGCTCCGGCCTGGCGGGCTCGGCGATGGGCTCGCGTCCGTGCCAGTGTCGGTCACAGGTGATTGAGTGGGGATCATGTTGTGCTCCCGGTCGCGTGCGCGAGGATCTGTTCTTCGGTGACGTCTTGGCCCGACAGCTCGGCGACGACTGCGTGACCGCGCATGACCAGGACCCGGTCGGCCAAAGCCAGGACCTCGGGCATCTCGGAGGAGACGACGAGGAGGGCGGCGCCGCTTTCCAGCAGGGACTCCATGAGGCGGTAGATCTCGTCCTTGGCCCCGACGTCGACGCCGCGGGTCGGCTCGTCGAACAGATAGACCTTGCTGTTGGTCCGGCGCCATCGGGCAATGACGGCCTTCTGCTGGTTTCCTCCGCTGAGGTTCTTGACGGCCACGTCGGGCTTGCGTCGGAGCCCGACCTCGGCCACGCGGTCGGCGGTCTCGGCGCGCCGCTTCTTCATGTTGAGGACGCCGGCCCGCCGGGGCGGCTCGATGAGTGTGACGTTGCCGGCCAGGTCCAGGTTCATGGCAAGCCCCTGGCCCTTGCGGTCCTCGGTCAGGAATGCGATACCGGCGCGGATGGCGTGCCGTGGGCTGCGGGGAGGGACGGTCCGGCCGGCCACTGTGACCGTGCCCGCAGCGCCAGGGTCGGCGCCGAACACCGCCTGGAGCAGTTCGGTACGGCCCGACCCGACCATGCCAGCGATACACACCAGCTCACCCGCGCGCACAGCGAGGTCGACCGGCTCACCGTCCGAGGGCTGCAGCCGGTGCAACTCCAGGACGGCCGGGCCTGGCTCGCGAGGCTGCCGGGGCTGCACCTCGACCGACCGGCCGACCATGCTGCGGACCAGGTCTGCCTCGGTCCAGCCCATGCTCCGGTTGAAGGTGCCGGTGAGCTGGCCGTCGCGGAGCACGGTAATCGCGTCGACCCCGAGCGGCTCGAGCTCGGCGAGCCGGTGGGAGACGTAGATCAGGCACCGGCCCTCATCGCGCAACCCGCGGAGTACGGCGAGCAGGGGCTCTACCTCATGGGGTCCGAGGCTCGCGGTGGGCTCGTCGAGGATGATGACGCGCTGGTCGCGGTAGATGGCTCGCGCGATCTCAACCAACTGCTGGGTAGCCACGCCGACGTCACCGGCTTTACGAGTAACGTCGCCATGCCAGCCCAGCTTGGCCAGCGCGGCGGCCGCCTCCCGCTCTATGATGTCGATCGACATGACGCCGAACCGTGACGGCTCACGCCCAAGCACGACGTTCTTGGCGATGCTCAGCTGGGGCACGATGCTCAGCTCCTGGTGCACCATCGTGATGCCCAGCGCGTCCGCATCCCGAGGCGCCCCGAAGGCACGCTCGACGCCGTCGACCAGGATCTGGCCCTCGCTCTGTGGCTGCACGCCGCTGAGGATCTTCAGCAGGGTCGACTTGCCGGCACCGTTCTCTCCTAGCAGGGCGTGGATCTGCCCAGCCAGGAAGTCGACGGTGACGCCGTCTAGGGCCCGGACCCCGGGGAAGCTCCGACCGAGTCCTCTCAGCGAGAGAACCGGCGGCGCGTCCCCGGCGTCCGGGGACGGCTGCGGGCGAGAGGTCACGCCGAAGGCAGTTCGCATGATCCGGTGTCCTTCACGACACCTTGGTCGTCGAAGAAGGTGTCGACGTTGTCGCGCGTGATCAGGGTCGGCGCGCTCTCGAGCCAGGCCGGCACTTTGTTCCCGGACAGCTGCTGCAGCGCGGCCTCGACAGCCTTACAGCCCTGGTAGTAGGGGAAAGGCGTGTTGGTCGCCGACATCGCGCCGGAGCGGATCCGGTCGATAGCCGCCGGAATGGCGTCGGTGCCGACGACGCTGACGCCCTCGCCGGACACGCCGGACACGGCTTTCGCACTGCCCAGCGCCATCGTGTCGTTGGCTGCGTAGATGCCGACCGCGTCAGGATTGCGCTGCATCAACTGGCGAGTGACGTCGTAAGCGGTGTTCTGGTCCCAGTTGCCCACCCCGCTCGCCGCCAGGTTCAGACCCGCTTCCTTGGCACCCTCGGTGAAGCCCTTGGTGCGGTTCTCGCCCGCGACGGAGCCAGCCTGGCCCTCGACGTGGAGGACGGGGGCACCGGCGGGCAGGTTCTTGCCAAGGAACTCGGCGGCCTGACGACCTACGGAGATCTCATCCGCGCCGACGTAGGTAGTGGCCTTGACATTGGGCTCGATGACGTCGATCAGCGGCTTGCACTTCTCGCTGATCGAGCGGATCGCCGGAGCTAGGTTCACGTCGGTCACCGGCGCGATGACATAGGCGTCGTAGTCCTGGTTGACCATCGTCTGCGCGATGGTGAGCTGCTCGCTCTCCGACGCCTCGTCCTTGGCGGCTTGGACCACCACCTCGACGCCATGGATCTTCCCTGCCGCCTCGGCGCCGCGCTTGACCTCCGACCAGTACTGGTTGGACAGCGTCTTCAGGACGACGGCCACCTTCGTGCCCTTATCAACGTCGATCTTCCCGACTTTGTCGAGGTCCGCGTAGGACAGCTTGTCGCTCGAGTCGGAGCCCACAGAGTACTTCAGGTCGCATCCAGCCGCGTTCGACACCTCTGTGCCGGAGGTGCACGCGCTGACCGCGAGCGGTGCCAGTAGGACCAACAACGCGCCACTACGGTGACGTCGACGAGCTCCGCGCAGCTTCATCGTCTGCTCCTTCACGCCAATCAGAAACTTGAGTGCTGAACGTAGCGGTCATCACATGCAACGTCAACGGTCCTCCATTCAACTGAGCTGGAAACAGTCGCTCCTGGTGGTCGACGGACAGTGGGATCTTGTCTATGATTCCCTCAGTTTCTTGAATATTGGTCCGGCAAGATGAGGTACCGATGACCACCGACACGTCTCTGACGAAGAACGACCCGACCTTTCAGGAGCTGCTGCAGCAGCTCGCGATCGTGGTCAGCCCCGAACGGGTGAGCGCGGCGGATGATGTGCTTGACGGCCGCTCGCACGACACCTGGCCAGTCGCCACAACCTGGGCAAAGCTCGGCCGCCACCCGCACCGGCCCGACCTCGTAGTCTGGGCGCAGAGCGAGGCGGAGGTCGTGGCCGTCCTCCGCCTGGCCAGCCAGGCGGGCGTGCCGGTCACGCCGTGGGCGCTTGGCTCCTCCGTCACCGGTCAGCCCCTTCCCCTCGCGGGTGGCGTGGTGCTCGACGTATCGGGCCTCACGGGGGATCCCGAGCTCGACCCAGTTGACGGCATCGTGACGGCCCCGGCTGGCGTCCGCGGCTCCGACCTGGAGGCCTGGCTTGGGGAGCGCGGGCTCACGCTTCGTCACTCACCCCAGTCGCTGGCCCGCTCGTCCATCGGAGGCTGGGTAGCCACTCGCGCCACCGGGCAGTTCTCCTCTCGGTACGGGGGGATCGAAGAGCTGGTCGTCGGCTACCGGGTGGTTCTCGCCGACGGCACAACCGCCGAAGTCGGCGAGAGCCCGCGGGCGGCCATGGGCCCGTCGCTCAAGCAGCTCTTCATCGGGAGCGAGGGCACCCTGGGCGTCATCACCCAGGTCAGCCTCAAGGTCTTCGAGCTCCCTGCCCTCGAGATCCGCGAGGCGTTCGCGTTCCCCGACGTCGTCCACGCACTGACCGCGATGCGGCAGGGGACGCAGCGTGGTCTGCGACCGCACGTGATGCGACTGTACGACGCGGACGAGGCTCGACATGCCGCTCCCGACGCCCCGGTGGGTCAGGCAGTCCTGTTCCTCGGACATGAGGGGATCTCGGAGGTGGCCAGCGCTGAGCACGCGGCGTTCAAGGACCTGCTGGTCCAGGCCAGTGGCGTCTCCCTGGGCTCGGCGCCAGTCGACGCCTGGATGGGCCGCCGCTATGACTTCTCCACCGTGGAGAACCTGCTGGCCACCCCAGGCGGTTACGCCGAGACCATCGAGGTGGCCAACAGTTGGTCACGCATCGAGCCGATGTACCGGGCGCTCCGCGAGGCGCTCTCGCCGCTGGCCGACGAGGTGCTGGGCCACTTCTCGCACGTCTACCACGACGGCGTATCGCTCTACGTGATTCTCCTGGGCCGCGCCATCGACGACGAGACCGCCCTGGAGCGGCTCGAGCAGATCTGGATTCGGGCGATGGAGGTCGTGATCGCTCACGGGGGCGAGGTCTCCCACCACCATGGCGGCGGGCTGGCCCGCGCTCCTTGGGCCCGGCAGAGCCTGGGTAGCGGGTTCGAACTCCTCGAGCGGCTCAAGGACGCCCTGGACCCGCAGGGCCTCCTCAACCCGGGCAAGCTCGGTCTCGCGGCACCGGCGTCGGTGTAGAGGTTGGACGACTCGGCATGCAGTGGGACAGAATTTGGTCCATGTCCAACCCCAACGACGTCGAGCCGACGGGAGTGATCGCAGCGCGGCAGCAACTCGCGCGCATCCTGCTCGAGCGTGAGGTCGGACAGCGGCTGCCGTCCACGCAGTTGCTCCAACAGGAGACGGGGCTGGGCGCCGGCACCGTGGTGAAGGCACTGCGCGAGTTGCAGTCGCTCAAAGCCGCGACGCTCAAGGCACGCGGGCACCAGGGCACCACCATCGAGGCGCGACATGTAGGCCGACTGTGGTCGGCCGCCGGGTTGGGGACATTCGTCCTGGTCCTCCCGCCGCCCGGTCCCATCGAGCAGCAGGCCACGCACACCGCGGTCCGCACCGCACTCTCAAAGATCTTGATCGCCTCGCAGGTCGAGTATCTGCGCGGCGCGGCCCGCCGCCTGGAGGAGGTCTACCAAGGGCGGGCCAACGCGGCGCTGATGTCCGCAGGCGCCTATCGACACCTGCTTGGAACGCGCCCCGGCATCGTCGGCGTGAACCTCGGGCCGGGCAGCTACTACGCCGACCGCAGCCTGGTCCTGGTCCGTCGGGCCGGTGTTGAGCTCGGCCCTATACCCCGGGTGGCCATCGACCGCTCCTCAGTCGATCACACGACCATCACTGAGGCGACGTTCGGCGACATCAAGACCGAGCCGGTCGACTGCCCGTTCATCGAGGTTCCTGCCCGCGTCCTTGCCGGAGAGGTCGACACCGGGATCTGGCACGCGATGCCGACCGTGATCCCACCTCACCTGGCCGGCCTTGAGCTCACCCCACTGGAGGACCTCGGCGTGCAACTGCCCCACGAGGACCTGCACGCGGTCATCGTCAGTATGGGCGTCGACGCCGCGACGAACGCCGCGCTGCGCGAGTTGCGGCCCGGCGAGGTGCAAAAGCGCTACCGCGAGCTGATGGCCAACCTTGACCTAGCCTCGATGTCCGACCTCACTTGGCCGCGCTGACCGGCGCGGCTGACGCCTCAGGGGCTGCGAGGTGGCCTCGCCTTTGGTGAGGGGCGATCGGCCGCATCCCTCGAGGCGTACGTGGAGGGACACAACCTAGCCGAGGCCGTACGAGACGGACTCCTCTAGCTAGGCGTTGACACCCGGCGGCGCATCGCCGTCGCGTTGCTGGTCGACGAAATACCGGTCGACGTGCTGGCGGAGTGGCTCGGGACCAACCGCCGCGCACTATACAAGACATTGCACGACGCCCGTAAACGACTGCGGGCCCACCTGTCCGCCCAGGGCTTTCTGCCGGCACGAACCACGAAGGGGGTGAACCGATGACGAAATGTGAACCGCTGAGCCCGAGGCCGTCGAACGCCTGATCGCAGCCGCCGAACCCTGGCTGTCCTGCGACGACTGCTCGGGCAGATCGATGCCGTCATCGACAAGACGGTCGGTTCGACTACGTCTATGAGCGAGGAGCTCCGAGTTGACCTGTCGGTGTGCGCGACAGCTGCGAGGAAGCGCGATGGCTGGCGGCTCTGGTGGCCGAGGAACACGGCCTGTCCCTGACCGACGTCGTCGCGCGACTGGACGCCTTGATGCATTCGGTAAGTCATTGAAGGTTCCCCTGACAACCCGGCCATGCCGCCAGCGGGGCTCGCGCTGAACCTTGCTCCATTTCAGCTCAGCTCGCCAGTGAGGCCGGCCTTCTTGACCAGGCGGCCCCAGCGGGGGCTACGGGCGAAGGCCCGGGCGATGGTCACGCCGCTGGGCAGATCTCCGTCCTCCTGACGATTCTGCTGTGCCCACCGCCAGGCCTCTCGCTGCAGCGCCCGACCGCTCCCGTTGTGCTCAGCAGGGAGTTTGGCGTCTTCCTCCTGATCGCCTTGTGGCTCGCCAGGGACAGCTTCCGCGTCGGCGACAGGATTAGCTCGGAGGGCCGGGAAATCTTCAGACTCTGCTCGTCCTTCCGCGCAGCGGCGGATTTGGGACATCAGGAGTTCGTAGCTGCCGATCAGAGCCAGGGATGGCCAGGCGGCGATGATGCGTCCGATCAGGCTGGGCTCGGCGACGGCGACGTTCGCGCCGAGGCTGGCCAGACTGCCGACCACGAGGAGGCTCCAGGCCAGGAGGCCGCCGCGGGAGCCGTACCGGTTGGCCAGGAGGATGGACATCGAGGCGACGACGATCAGGCCGTCAACGGCGAGCGGGATGAGCACCGCCGCCAGGTGGTCCTCACCATGGCGCAGGCACAGCTCGTGCATGTGCCGGAATGAGACGACCGCGGCGATCGCGGCCAGTAGGAAAACACCTGCGATCGTCGTACGTTGAATGCGGCGTACCGCGCGAGTGTCGTATGGTCCGACCAAGGCTCAGCGCTCCCGACCAGGGAGAACGAGTGTGGTGGACGCCGCGAAGGGTATGTACGTATCGGCGGTGTCTCCCCTCGGACACGAACCTTTTCACTATGTGAGGGCTGAGATTCACCTCGGCTCTCACTTTTGCTTTGCCGGGATGGTACGTCAGCCGCAGGCCCAGGCGCTGGTAGACCTCGCTCTTCCGGTCTGTGGGGACTTCGGCGATGGCCGTCGCCACGTCGCCGATCTCAGAGAGCAGGGCGGCGATCTCTTCCCTGGACATGCGGGCGCGCGCGTACGGCTGCGCGTGGGATGCACGCGCCGCGACTTTCGATCTCGCTGCCAGAGGTGCCGCAAGGAGGTGCCAGAGGGTTCCACGATCTTCCTGCCAGACACCGTGGCACCCCTTATGACCTGGTAACCCTCCCCCAGCCCCCGCCTTCTGGCACCCGCCAGGGGTGCCGGACGATCATCAGGTGTTGGCGCGCACGATCCACACCGACACGTGATCATCGCCGTACGTGTAGCGCAGCGTGAACGAGTCCGCGACGATCTCGAACGCGGTCGGGATGCTGCCGTACGGCCGCGCGCCAAGCGGCTCGGGAGTGTCCGCCAGGTCCTCGATCGTGCGCAAGACCCGGGCGCGCAGGTTCGGGGGAAGCGCCGCGATCTCCTCGACGACCGCGCCGAGGTGGATCGCCCGCTTCATAGCTCCTGGCCGTCTCGGGTCACGCCGAAGTGGCGGAACATGTCGTCAGCGTCGGTGAAGGACAGCGCGGGCGTCTCCCCGCGCTCGGCCTTGGCTATGCGCTCCTTGAACTCCACCACCTCGGCTTGCTCGCGCAGGCGCCGGAACTCGGCGTAGTCGTCTTCGCTGATGAGGACGGCGTTCTCCTCGGCCGAGCGGCTGATCCTGACGGGGGTATGGGCGTGCACGGCGCGGGACACCAGCGTGCCGAGGCGCTTGCGGGCCTCGACGATCCCAATCTGTTCAATCTCCATGTGTCCACACTAGTTGATGTGTCCAATCTGTACACCGGTCTGACGGGACGCGCGGTCGCTTTCGGCTTGGGCACCTCCATGGGTCGGCGTGCTCGGCCGCCCTCGCGACCCCGGCCGTACCCGCGTCCGACCACCCGTCTCCGGTCCGACCTCCATGGCCCTACGCCCGAACGGCCGACCTCCATGGCCTACCGAACGCGGGGGCCGGTCCGCCGGCACACCGTACTCCGTCCCGGGACACTCTCGGCGAGGCGTCCCAGGCGGCATACCCCGCGCTCGCGGATCGAAGGTCGCGGTCTCACTGGTCGCCTTCTACGCCGACTGCCACCACCAGGTCCTCCCCGTGACGGCGGGAAACCGGATCACCCTCACCTACAACCTGCTCCTGACCGGAGACAGCGGCGCCGCAGCCCAGGACACGCTGACAGGCGACCTCGCGGCCTGTCTCGACGAGCACTTCGCGACTCCGGTCACCCTCTCCTACGGAAGAGGTCAGGCCGGCCCGCCGATCCGGCTGGCGTACCTGCTCGATCACGAGTACACCGCCCGGGGATTGAGCTGGTCCCGGATGAAGGGCTCCGACGCCGCCCGGGCCGCGCTGCTGCGGGCCGCAGCAGACCGGGCGGGTTGTGAGGTGACGCTGGCCCTTGCGGAGATTCAGGAAACCTGGAACGCCTACGGCTCCGACGACGAGGATTCCTGGTACGACGACCGCTATGACGACGAAGACGACTATGACGAAGACGACTTCGCGGAGGAGGACTCCGACAGCACAGACGATGAGCAGTACGTCCTTCAGGACCTGATCGATTCCTCCATCACGCTCGCCCACACTGGGTCAGCCCGGAAGGAAAACGGCCCGAGGAGATCTCGCTGACCATCAGCGACGCGGAGGTGGCCGCGACGACCCCGACGGCCAACCTCACACCCCACACCTCCCAGTACGAGGGCTGCATGGGCAACTACGGCAACACCCTGGACCGCTGGTACCGGCGGGCGGCGCTGGTCATCTGGCCCCGCAGCCGGGACTTCGCCAGCAGAGCCCAGGCCTCCTCAGCCTGGGCGATGGACGCGCTCGGCGAGATGATCCGTGCTGGACAGGTCATCGAGGCCCGCGAGGCGGCGCAGTCACTGGAACCGTTCTGGAACGCCTCGGTCCGTTCCGCCCCGCAGACCGATCTCCTCGGCAGGACACTGGAAACCGCCAAGGGAGTGGACGACGCGGAGGCGGCGGCCATGCTCCTGCGTCCGTTCCAGCTGGAGCAACTGACGCCCGGCCACGCCCCCGCGCTCGCCGCCCTGGCCGCGCACTACGGCGACAGCTGGATCGCCGGCCTGCTGCGCGACTGGTCCGCCGCGTGGCGGGCGGGAGGCTACGGCCATGCCCCGGAGCGGCTGGAATGGCTCACGGGTCTCCCCCGGCTGTGCACAACGTTGTCGGCCGCGGGGAGCGGAGGAAACGCGACCGCCTGCCGCATCCTGGACCTGTCGTGGACATGCCTGGCGGACGGGGTCCGTCCCATGCTCACCGGGCAGTCCACCAGCAGACTGGACACCTGGCTGACCGGCCTCGGCGGGCCGCTCGCCGGGATCACCGTGGCCGCCGCCCAGACCGGATCGGCCGGCGTGCTGGCCGATGTCGTCAAGCTCGGGCAGGCCAGCGGCGATCAGGTGATCTCGCTGGTGATGGCCGCGCTGCGAGCCGCGGGACCACACAGAGAAGGCTTCGGCGAGCTGGCCCTCGGCTGCGCCGAACGGATCCGGGGGGTGCTCGCCCGTCCGCGGCGTGCGTCCGGCGACTGGTCGATCGAACTGCCCGCCGGTTGCACGTGTGATCTGTGCGGGACGCTCGGCGCGTTCCTCCGCGACCCGCAACGGCGTGCCTTCGAGTGGCCGCTCGCCAAGGAGAAGCGACGGCATGTCCACTCCCGGATCGACAGCGCCGAACTGCCGGTCCGCCACGAGACCAGACGACAGGGCCGGCCGTACACCCTGGTACTGACCAAGACCGATGCACTCTTCGAACGAGAGCGCCTCACCCGCGAACGCGGCGAAGCCGACCTGGCCTGGCTCGCGAAGAACTGGAAGGTTCCTCTCTGATCCGGCCATACACAGCACAACCGCTGCCCGTGGCCGATGGCAGCCGGACGTCGTGAGGAAGGCAGCCCGAACGAGCACGGCAGGCCCGGAAGGCGTAGCTCTTCGCTGGTCAGCCGCGTCGGGCGGCCAGGTCCTCGATGCGGGCCTGGATCAAGGGGAGGATCTCGGTCTCGGCGCGGCTGGTGGAGGCGATGAGTACGTCGGGGTTGAGCTTGCGGTGCGGGATGTGGGCGAGCTTGTCGCGCAGGGCGATGGGGCCGCTGAAGGCGTGAGTGACCACGCCCCAGGAGGCCTGCTTGAGCATCTCTCCGAAGGTGAGCATGGCGTAGGCGAGGGCGAGCAGGCGCTCCTCGCCGGCCTTGGGCACGCCGTCGCGCGCAATGTCGGCAGCTCCCGCGAGGGCGGCCTGGGCATCGGTGAGACGGGTCAGCTCCTGCTGCTCGCGGTCGCTGATCGGGACGGTCACACGGCGCCGCGCATGCCACCGAGTGCTTCGCGTTCCTGGACGTCGACCCCGGGACCGCGAGGGACGACCTCGACGGTAGCGCCGAGGAGGCCTGACGCATCAGCCTCGAATGCCGTGACATCGAAGTAGGTACGGCCCTCGTCCAGGCTGGCCACGAGTTCGCCGGGCTCGCCGCTCAGCGTAAAGGAGTGCAGCCCGTACTGTCGGCCCAGCTGGCGGATCGTGGCCGCATTCGCATGCAGTGTGGCTGCGGTGGCGGCCTTCATCGCGCATCCTCTCCTCTGCACGCTCCGGTGCGGCAAGGCAGGCCCTGATGGGGGGCATCACCCGTCAGTGCCAGTGTATCTTGGGCCAGCAGCGCGCGGCAGCAGCTCAGCTCGCCGGCGAGGCCGGCCTTCTTGACCAGGCGGCCCCAGCGGGGGCTACGGGCGAAGGCTCGGGCGATGGCGACGCCGCTGGGCAGGTCTCCGTCCTCCTGACGATTCTGCTGTGCCCACCGCCAGGCCTCTCGCTGCAGCGCCCGACCGTTCCCGTTGTGCTCAGCAGGGAGTTTGGCGTCTTCCTCCTGATCGCCTTGTGGCTCGCCAGGGACAGCTTCCGCGTCGGCGACAGGATTAGCTCGGAGGGCCGGGAAATCTTCAGACTCTGCTCGTCCTTCCGCGCAGCGGCGGATTTGGGACATCAGGAGCTCGTAGCTCCCGATGAGGGCCAGCGAAGGCCAGGCGGCGATGATGCGGCCGATCAGGCTGGGTTCGGCGACGGCGACGTTCGCGCCGAGGCTGGCCAGGCTGCCGACCACGAGGAGGCTCCAGGCCAGGAGACCGCCGCGGGAGCCATGCCGGTTGGCCAGGAGGATGGACATCGAGGCGACGACGATCAGGCCGTCGACGGCGAGCGGGATCAGTACCGCTGCCAGCCGGTCGGCGAAGATCCACCTGACGACGGCGGTCAAGACGGACATCGATGTCTATTTCGCGCATCCGCATTCGCCGTGGGAGCGCGGCACAAACGAGAACACGAACGGGCTTATCCGCGAGTATCTTCTGAAAGGGACAAAGATTCCCAGTGATCCGGAACTTCTAAATTCCATATCTCACTCACTCAATAACCGTCCGCGGCGTATACTTGGTTACAGAACGCCAGTCGAAGTGTTCGTCGAGATGCTCTCCGAACTTGCTTCCACCATTTGAGACCGCCCGAGGTGATCCCCGGCATCAGCGCGGTGGCCGCTCTGACCGCCCGCCACCGCACCAGCCTCACCCAGATCGGACGGCCCGTCCATCTCACCACCGGCCGCCGCCTGGCCGAGGATGGCCCCACCGCCAACGACACGGTCGTCATGCTGGACGCCCACTCCTCCTACATCGGCCTCGACGACTACACCATCTACTGGGGCGCCTACCTGGGCACCTCGGACGAGCTCCTCGTGTCCGGGCCAGTGACCGAAGTGGGCGACCGCATCCGCGAACTGCGCGCGAAGGCCCGCACCCGCAAAGGATAGATCATGGACACGTACCTCCTGCGCCGCACCCCGCGCCCGCGTCAGGACTGAGAAACGAAGCCCCCGACCGGCAATGCAGGACTCAAGGCACAGGGTTCACAGGTAGCTGACGCCGGTTAGTTCCCCGGCCGCCGCCCAGAGCCGCCTGCCGGCGGCCGGATCGGCCGCCTCGCGGCTGAGCCGGGCCTCGGTGACCGGGCCCCGCATCTCCCAGCGCCCGGATGGCCCGAAGAACTGGCCGCCCCGCACCCCGGGGTCGGTCGCGGCGCACAGCTGCGGCAGCGCGCCGCGTTCCACCGGCTGGGTGACCAGCAGGCCGAGCCGTGCGATCGCCTGCCCGAACCGGCCGCGGTGCTCCCAGGCACGCGGAGTGAGGTTGGTGCGGGTGATGCCGGGGTGGGCCAGCGTGCTGATAATCGGCGATCCGGCGGCGCGCAGGCGGCGGTCCAGCTCGACGGCGAAGATCGTGGTGGCGAGCTTGGACCGGCCGTAGGCGGGAGCGGCTCGATAGTCGCGCTCAAACATCAGGTCGTCGAAGTCGAGGTGGGCATTCTTGTGGGTGATCGAGCTGAGACTGACCACCCGTGGTTGAGCGGCCGCGGCCAGATTGCCGAGCAGCAGGCCGGTCAGCGCGAAGTGGCCCAGCATGTTGGTGCCGAGGTGTAGTTCGAAGCCGTCGGCGGTGGTACGGCGTGGGCCGAGCAGCACCACGCCGGCGTTGTTGACCAGCAGGTCGATCACCGGGTGGTCGGCGGCCAGCTTCGCGGCGAATGCGCGTACCGAGTCGAGGCGGGCCAGGTCCAGCTCGCGTACCTCGACGTCGCCGCCTACTCGGCGCGCAGCCTCCTGGCCGGCGGCGGTGTTGCGGACGGCGAGCACGACATGGGCGCCGTGGCGGGCCAGCTCAGTGGCGGTGACCAGGCCGAGGCCCGAGTTGGCGCCGGTCACGACGGCGATTCGGCCGTGCTGGTCGGGGATGCGGTCGGTGGTCCATCCGGTCATCTGCTGCTCCTGAAGGTGTCGGTGCGGTTGGTCGACGACGTTAGAGGCAGCGCGGGCCAGCTCGATCGTTCCCGGCTGCCTAGGTCTGCGAGACCTACCCTGGAGGTCCGGCCAGGCGGCACACTTGCGGCATGACCAATCTGTACGCTCGTGCGCTCGGGGATTTCCTGCGAGCCCGCCGCAGCAGGCTGCGTCCGCACGACGTGGGCTTGGAGCCGGGCGGCCGCCGCAAGGTCACCGGGTTGCGGCGCGAGGAGCTGGCCCTGCTGGCGGGGCTGAGCGCCGACTACTACCAGCGGATGGAGCAGGGTCGGGATGTGCGTCCGTCCGACGATGTCCTGGACGCGCTGGCCGGGGCGCTCGACCTCGACGACGAGGAGCGCCGACACCTTTTCACCCTGGCCCGCGCCGCCCGCCGACCAGCGCCTGCCCGGGTGGACCGGGGTCCGGAAAGGGTGCCGGACAGCACACGGCGGCTGCTGCGGGTGATGGACACCCCGGCGGTCGTGCTCGGTCGGCACCTCGACCTGCTCGCCTGGAACCCCATGGCGCAGGCGCTGCTCGGCGATCCGGACGCCTACCCGCCCCACCGGCTCAACATGCTCCTGCTGCTGTTCGACGACGCGCTGACCGGCGAGCGGAGCTGCCTGGACTGGGAGCGGCAGGCCCTGGACTACATCGGCATGATGCGCGTCGCCGTCGCCACCGACCCCACCCATCCGCGCGCCACCGCGATCGTCGGCGAGCTGAGCATCCGCAGCGCCGAGTTCCGGCGGCTGTGGGCCCGGCACGACGTACGCGAGTCGGTCAGCGGCACCAAGACCTTCCGAGTCCCCGAGGTCGGTGACATCGTCCTGGACTGGGACACCTATCCGCTGCCCGGCAGCCCCGGACCGGTCATGCTGGTCTACACCGCCGAGCCGGGCAGCGCCGACGCCGACCGGCTGCAGCTCCTGGCCTCATTGCACGCGACCCGCTCGGCGCTCACCGGCGAGCACTCCTGCTAGTCCCGTTTTCCGCACATCGGGGTGGTTGGAGCGTCTCCGGCGCGGCGGGTTGATCACAGCCGGGCGGAGCGATAGTTCCTGTGGCTCGTGAGACAGCGAGCGCAGTGGGGCGCTCCGAGCGTGGAGAAGATGCTCGGAGCGCTGCCGGTGGTGGCCGAGGAAATACCGGCGATCGTCGTACGCCGGATGCGGTGGTCCGGCCGGGCAAGATCGGTGTCCACAGCCGCTCACCTCTGCGCGAGCAGGAGGCCGGCGGTGAGGGCGAAGGGATGTGTAATTGGTTCGCCGCCTCCCCCCCTCGGACACCAGAGACGCCCCGAGAAGATGCAGGTCATCGCCTCGGGGCTTTGTCATTTCCAGCCTCAAGACCCGCCGTGCTACCGGCGCCACCGCGACGACCTCACCCTGACCACTTGATCACGTCACTCCAGCAGAGCCGCTCCCGTAGGCGAAGACCACGGCTTGGATGCGGTCGCGTAGGCCCAGTTTGGTGAGGATCCGGGAGACGTAGGTCCGGACCTCCGCAAGCGGTCGCTGGCCCAGGTCCCCGGCACGGCTCAGAGCCTAGCGATCTCTGATCCCCGACGTTGCCGCGCTTGTCCCTCATGTGAGCTACACGGAATGTCCACAACACGGTGATTCGGGACAGGGCCCTCCACTCCTACCTTTCTCATCAGCGGCCGACAACCACGGTCAACCGCGAAACCAAATCGCGGCACATCGGCAATTCGGAGGACAGCACCATGGGAAACACCATCCGCGTACGCGTCGTCGTCGCCGGCGCCCTGACCGCGGTCGCGGCAGCGGGGGCAGTGATCGGCGGGCAGCCGGCCGACGCCAGGGCCGTGACGGCCGCCGGTCACGTCCAGAATTCGATCAAGTGGGGTGAGTGCCCGGACCTCGCGCCGGGCACCAAACGGGACCCCAGGCAAACCTGCGGCACGGTCAAGGTGCCTCTGGACTACCGCCGCCCCGACGGAGAGACCATCACCGTCGCGGTCTCCAGGATCGCCACCGCCAAGCACGGCAAAAAGCGCGGCGACCTGCTGTTCAACCCGGGTGGTCCAGGACTGCAGGGCCTTGACATGCCCGGCCAGATGGCACTGACGCTCCCGAAGGGAGTGCTGGACTCCTACGACCTGATCGGATTCGACGCGCGCGGCGTCGGCCACAGCACCCCGATGAGCTGCGGTCTGTCCGGCACCAGCCTTCTCACCATCTTCCCCTACCCCGGCGTCGGCGGCTCGATCGAGGGCAACGTCACCACCGCGCGCGCCGTCGCCCGGCAGTGCGCCACGATCGGTGACAAACTCCGCTTCTTCAACAGCGCGAACACAGCGCGCGACATGGATCGCATCCGCCGGGCACTCGGGGCGCGGAAGATCTCCTACTGGGGCCAATCCTTCGGCACCTACCTCGGCGTGGTCTACGCCTCGCTGTTCCCCCACAACACCGACCGGATGGTGCTGGAGGGCAACGTCGACCCGGGCAAGGTGTGGGCGAAGATGCTGAACACCTGGAACCAGGGCATGAACGACCGGTTCCCGGACGCCGCCCGCGTGGCCGCGGCGGACGACGCCGGCCTCGGGCTGGGCGGCACCGTCGGCGAGGTCACCGACACCTTCCTCGCACTGGCCGACCGCCTCGACCGGAAGCCGGCCATGATGCCGGGCACACCGGTGGCCATCAGCGGTGCGCTGCTGCGCGGCGTCACGTACCAGATGTTGCAGCGCAACGAGATGCTCGCCCCGCTCACCCGATTCTGGAAGGCGGCGGCCGACCTGTCCGCCGGCAAGGCCCCGGCGGACGCGGACGTCGCCGTGCTCCGGCAGATTCTCGCCGACACCCCGGCTGCGAAGGGCGTGCCGGCGGACAACCAGGCCACCATGGTCCTGGCCATGCTCTGCGGGGACACCACCTGGTCGCGAGAGGTGGACTCCTACGCCGACGCCACCGCGGCCTCCCGCGCGAAGTACCCGCTGAGTGCGGGCATGCCCAACAACATCCTGCCGTGCGCGTTCTGGTCGCAGAAGCCGATCGAGCCGGTGGTCAAGGTCACCTCGCACGGTTCGCGTAACATCCTGATCCTGCAGAACCGCCGCGACAACGCCACACCGTGGGCCGCGGGCCGGGGAATGCGCAGGGCCCTGGGTGACCGTGCCGCCTTCCTCGGTGTCAAGCATGGCGGCCACTTCGTCTACGGCACCGGCTCGACCTGCGCCGACAAGGCCACCGTCGCGTTCCTGATCAAGGGAACCCTGCCGGCCAAGATCGCCTCCTGCGACGGCCCCCGGCCCTGACCTGCCTACACATCACCTTCTGCAACAAGCTTTAGAGCACCGGCGCCGTCCCCGGTGATCATCTCGGTCGTGCCCATGGCGTCGTACCCCAGTTGTTCGGGGTGACCGAGGTGACAGGCCTTGGTGAGACAGGTAGGTGCCTCGGGTCTGCAGGCAGGCCGGTGATCAGGAGGTCACGCTGAAACCTCGAGGTGGCTTGATCTCAGGGAGCATCGGTGAGTTCTACGCGCTTGCTGTCTCCGTCGGACAGGAACGACGCCAGTGCCTGCCCCTGCTCGGCCACGCTGTCACGCTCGGCTCGCGAGAAGCGACGCAGCAGGCTGACCAGCACGGTGCCGCCCTCGACGTTCCAGATCGCAGCGACCCTGCCGTCGACCAGCACGACGCGGGCGCCGGTGACCGACAGGCCGCGGTGGGCGTCATCGATGATGCGGGTGCGGTCGTGGTAGCCGAGGACGACGTTGTCGAAGGCCGGTAGGAACCGTACCGGGGCGGTGGTACCGGAGTCGGGGCGCGGCGCGTCGGGGAGGTCCAGCAGTTGCCGGCCTCGCTCGTCACGGAAGCTGACCAGCTCGTCCCGGATCGCGGCGACCGCGGCCGGCAGCCCGGCCAGACCGCACCAGGCGCGCAGGTCGGATGTGGCGGCGGGGCGAACGCGGCCAGGTAGCGCCGTACCAGCGCCTTGCCGACCGGGTCTGAGCCGTCCGGGGAGGGCGGGTCGATCTCGCGGCCCAGCCAGACGGGTAGCGGAACGTTGCGCACCCCCGCTTTCCTGCGCCACAGGCCGCGCGGAGGCAGCTGTGCCATCGGGACGAGGGCGGCGACCAACATCTCGCCCAGCGCCCGCGGTCCCGGCTCCGGCCAGCGCCCGGCCAGCGCCCGCGCCAGCTCGGCCATCGAGCGGGGCTCGCCGTCGGCCATCACCGCCTGGCCCGCCTCCGCGAGCTCGTCGAGGTCCACCCCGGCGAGCTCACGACGGTAGGTCCCGAGCACGCGCTGGCGCAGCATGGTGTCGTGGCGCGCCCGCCAGGCCAGGACGTCCTCGGCGGCCAGGAGGTGGACGGTACGGCGCATCAGGTGTGTACGCACCACTCTCCGCCGGATCAGCAGGTCCGACAGCACCGCTGGATCGAATCCATGCACCCGTGACCAGAGCCCCACGAACGGTTCCTGCGGTTCCTGCGCCTGCAGGCCGCACAGATGCGCGACGGCGTCGAGGACCGGTACGTCGGCGCGATCGAGCAGCAACTGCCGGGCGAGCGTCGCGCGGTTGAGCGCCCGGAGGTCGAGAACGGTCATCGGATCACGCCGCGGCTCGCTCGCCGCCCCGCCGCCGGCGTAGCTCGGCCCGGGTGACGGCCGGTGGGTCGTAGGACACGTCGATGTCTCCTTCGGTCTCTTCGGTGGCCCTGGGGGCGTGGTGCGGGAGGCGCGCTCCCGCACCACGTGTGATGTTCAGCCGTTGTACTCGCTCACGACGTCCACGACCCAGACGACGCCGAAGCGGTCCCTGAGCATGCCATAGAGCGGGGCCCACTGCGCGGGCCCCAGCGGCTGCACGACGGTGGCGCCCTCGGAGAGCTTGTCCCAGTACGCGGTGACCTCCTGCGCGCTCTCGCCACGCAGGGAGACGAAGAAGGAGTTCTCGCCCCGGCCCCACGGCATCTGCGAGGGCACGTCGTAGGCCATCACGTGGAAGCCGTTGCCGGCGAGCACCTGGCCCCACATCACCTGGTCCGCCTCGGCGGGGTCCTGCACGCTCCCGGCGTCCTTGTAGGTGACGACGGCGAGGTCACCACCGAAAACGGACTGGTAGAACTCGAGCGCCGCGCGGGCGTCGCCACGGAAGTTCAGATGAGTCACGGACTTGACGGCCATATTCGGCTCCTGACCACTGATTGTCGTTTCTGGACGCCGTTGTCCGGCGCGAGACAACAGTCACAGAGGAAGAGGTCAGGTTGTGGCCGCTTCTCAGGGCAGTATTGGGCCATGCCGAAGACCTCCGCGCGACTGCTGGCGTTGCTCTCGCTGCTCCAGGCACGCAGGGACTGGCCGGGGGCACTGCTGGCCGAACGGCTGGACATCAGTCCGCGCACCGTGCGCCGGGACGTCGACCGCCTGCGCGAGCTTGGTTACCCCATCGTGGCGACCAAGGGTCCGGACGGCGGCTACCGGCTTGAGGCAGGCACGGACCTGCCCCCGCTGTTGTTCGACGACGAGCAGGCCGTCGCCCTGGCCGTCGCGCTCCAGACCGCCGCCATGTCGGGGGCCGGCATCGAGGAGGCCGCGGCACGGGCGCTGAACACCGTACGGCAGGTCATGCCCACTCGGCTGCGCCACCGGATCGACACCCTCCAGATCACCACCGTCGAGCGGCCAGGTAGCCGGACGGATCCGCGGGCCGACAGCGGTGTGATCATAGAGCTCAGCACCGCCGTGCACGCCCGCCAGGTGCTGCGCTTCGACTACTCGCCGCAGAGAGAGGACGGCGGCGGGTGGCCCCCGCCGCGCCGGGTGCAGCCGCATCACCTCGTCAGCCGGGGCGGGCACTGGTACCTCGTCGCCTGGGACCTCGACCGCGAGGACTGGCGCATTTTCCGCGCCGACCGGATCACCCCCCGCACCCCCGCAGGACCTCGCTTCACCCCGCGTGAGCTGCCCGGAGGCGACGTGGCCGCCTTCGTGAACGGCAGGTTCCGGGGCTCCGGCGGCTCTGACGGCTCCAGCGACTGGCCCTGCCGCGGCGAGGTGGTCCTCGACCTGCCGGCCGCCGTCGTGTCCCGGTACACCCACGACGGACTCGTCGAGGAACTCGGCCCGAACCGCTGCCGCCTCGTCCTGGGCTCGTGGTCCTGGGCCGCCCTGGCCGCCGCCATCGGCAGGTTCGACGTCGACTTCGAGGTGGTCGGCCCGCCCGAGCTCAAGGACGCCTTCGAGCACCTCGCCCGGCGCTACGCCGCCGCGACCGGCCTGCGCCTGCCCTGAACCGGGTGAGAATCCGCCGCAGGGCTACTCAGGACCTGCCCGCCTGTGGCGAGGCGGTCAAGACCACGGCTGCGAAATCAACTCCCGTGCGAGCCGGAGGGCAGGCCACCCAGGGTGGTCTTTGCCCACTGCTGGAAGGCGGTCAGCGGTATCCCCAAGTTTGCCGCGAATTCGGGACGCGCCGGTGCGGGATGTGCGCTCATATACTGCTGCGCCAGGAAGAGCTCGGTCACGAGGCCGTTCGCGCGAGCGTGTTCCGGGCTGGCCGGAAGCTCGATGCTCGTCCCGAGGACCTCGGACAAGACCCGTGCGGCGGTGCGGAAGCTCAGAACGTCACCGGCCAGTTCGAGTTCGACGCCGTGAAAACGCCGAGGTTCCGCAAATGCCGCGGCAGCGGCCGCTCCGATGTCGTCGACTGCGACGAAGGGAAGCCGGAGATCGGGATCGACCCCGACGAGGAGCCGATCCGAAGTCATGTCCGCGAAGTAGAACGACGGGCGGATGAAGTTCTCCATGAACGTGGCCGGTCGCAGGATCGTCCACTGGGGGAAGCCTGCGGCGCGCACGAGGTCCTCGATCGCGGCTTTGCTGCGCCAGTAGTGCAGCATGTGCGTACCCCAGCGCTGCTCGTCGAAGCGTTCGACGTCGACGGTGCCCGCGCCCGACACCGAGGTGTGCACGAAGTGCTCGGCGCCCGCCGCCCGGGCGGTCTCGACGAGGTTTCGCCCGCGTCGGACTTCGGAGGCGCCCACCAGGTCAGTGGCATCAGGTGTCTGCACCGAGAACACCGCACGGGCACCGTCGAGCGCCGCCTTCAGCGACGCCACGTCGTCGAGGTCGCCGCGCACAAGGGTGGCCCCCTCAGCGCCGAGGGCGGCGGCGCTCTCGGTGCCAGGGTCTCGCACCAGCGCGTGGACCGGGACATCGGAGCGGAGCAGCGCGCGGGCCACGGCGCCTCCCTGCTTGCCGGTCGCTCCAACGACCAGCACGAACGATGGCGATTCAGGCACGGCAATCCTCCATAACTCAAAGTGGGGTCACACCCCGTTTAATGTCCCGCTACGATATGGGGGCCCCCTCCATTTGTCAATGAGAGGTCATACCAATGGCGAATCCCAAGGCCGGGCCGCAGCGGTCGGACTGGCAACGCAACCATGAGCGGCTCCTCGCGGCGGCCGCGGCCCTCGTCGCCCGCGACGGAGCCCAGGTCTCCCTCGAGGAGATCGCCCGCGACGCCGGCGTGGGCTCCGCCACCTTGCACCGGCACTTCCCCTCCCGCCAGGCGTTACTCGAGGAGGTCTTCCGCGATGAGGTCGAGCGTCTTCGCCGACGAGCCGGCGAACTGGCCGGCGGTGACCCCCGGACGGGACTTGTGACCTGGCTGGAAGAACTGACGACCGCCGCGGCGAACACCCGCGGCCTGCCCGCTTCGCTGGCCGCCGGGGCGGACGTCGACTCGCCCGCCGTCGACACCTGCCATGGCATCGTGCGGGAGGCGACCGTGGTCCTGGTGAATCATGCCCTCACGGTGGCCGCCGTCCGCTCCGAAGTCTCCCCGGACGATCTGCTCACCCTGGTAGAGGCGGTCTCTCGCATCGCTGAAGGTGATCCGCTGACGGCACGCCGCCTGCTCCGCCTCACCCTCGACGGCATATGTCCCTAAGCGTGAACTCGCCGCGTTGCTCGGCCTGGACAAATCAACCCTGTCCGGCCCTCATCGACCGCGCCGGGCACCGAGGGCTGGTGGCCAGGGGCAAGAACCCCACTTGATTCCTGTCATCTGGGTGGTCTTACGTGTTGCCGTCGTCTGAGGCCCCGGGACCACAGAGCTGGTGCGCTGCATATGGCGGCAGATTGCTCTCCTGCGGCCGATGACGATCGGTTCGTCCGGCCCTGCCGGTAGCGACAATGGCAGAGGAAGCGGTCAGAGCGTGACCGCTTCCTCTGCCGCATGACGACCTGCATGTCGAAAACCTCAGCACGACTGCCGGTGTTGCCGTCGTTGCTCCACGCCCGCTTCCAGTTCGGCGGCATTGCGGAAGTGGCATGCCCGCTAGTTGAAACAGTCCTGCTCGTTGAGCGCCATGCCGTACTCGGTGACCTTGCCGCGCGTGACACCGAAGGTGTAGTAGGCCTTCTTGTTGCCGGGGACCGTGATCGAGTAGAAGCCGTGGAAGTCTTTCTTGATGTGTGGGTAGGCCGCCTTCAACTGCTTGGCGGTGGAGCCGATCTTGATGCCTTCCGGGGTTCTCATGCCCTTCGCTGCGAAGATGGCGGCCAGTCCCACCTTCGGCGAGATGTAGACGCCAACCGAGTCCTTGGGGGTCGGGAACTTCTTCAGGTCCCAGCCGGAGCAGCCGCCGCCGCCCGGCATCTTCTGGACGACCTTCCTCGTCGCCTTGGCCTGCTTGACGGTCATACCGAGCTTGACGGCGCCATAACCGTGGGGACCCAGCGTCGGCTTCACCTGGGCGTTCGCCGCGGTGGCGCCGGAGACCAGCAGCGAGCCGGCGAGGAGCGAGGCCCCGATCATCGTCTTCATCATGTTCTGTTTGACTGCGAAACGCCGGTAAAGGTTCTGGGTAGAGCTACTTTGGAGTTGGCGGCAGCCTGACCCGGGAGGTGTCGGGGAGGGTGGGCGCGATGTGGCCCCGCGTGCCTTGGCATGGAACACCGAGGCCAGGCATCCGGTGGCACGCAGCAGGTTGTGCGCGATTGTCGCCGGGGTCAGCCACGCGGCGTTCGCGGTGAGGTGCGCGGCGGGGTCGAAGCCGCAGTCGGCGAAGGAGCGGGGGAAGCGCTCCAGCGAGTGCGTGCGTACGGTCTCGGAGGTGTTCATCAATGCGCGGAGCGAGCTGAGGTCGAGGTCACGCTTGTGCTGCTCGGTGGCTGGGCTAGGCTCGTCCCACGTAGCTGGGGGAAGCCTGATGAAGGTAGTGATACCCGGTGGAATCGGCGCCCCCAGCGGGCATGCGCCCGGTTCGGATGCGGACCGGCGTCCGCCAGCCGATACCCGTACGGCGGACGGCCGCCCATGTACCGGCCCTGCACGGCCGCTTGCACCCGCATCGCGGCCAGCACCCGGTGGCGCGCCCGGACCACCTCGCGCTGTGCCTGCGCGCCGAGCACGGTCATCAACGCCTGGTGGGTCGGGCTGCCCATCTCGACCGCGCCGGCCGCCTCGGGCAGCCACACCTGCACCCCGCGCTCTTCCAGCCACGGCAGCAACTCGTTGAGCTGATCGGCGAAGAACGCCCGCTCGTACTCGCCGACCACGATCGCGTCGAACGGGCAATCCGGCCCGCTGATGAGCTCCAACAGCTCGGCCGCCTTCGGACGATCCTGCCATGGCACCCTCCGGGACACCCCGACGTCGAAGAACTCCCGCACGACCCGCCCGTGCCCCGACACCAACTCCGCGGCCACCTCCCGCTGTCAGCCCTGCGAGGTCCGCCGATCCTGAAACCGGTCCGTCGACGTCCGGCCATAGAACGCGAACCGCAGCCCCGGCTCCGCCTGACGGCGCTTGGCCGGGCGTCTCCGGGTTCCCCGGCGAGCCTGACCGATCCAGGTGTCGAGCTGAAGTTCGGTTTGGGTCGCGGTCATGCCCCTGTCCCTTCTGAGAGTTTTCCTTTCACTCATGACGCCCGATTTCATCCGTCGGTGCGCGTAAGCCCGGTAATTTAGGGGTTTCGCGTGAGAGGGAGTGGTGTTTCGTGCCAGGTACGGCCCGTGAGCGACTGGCTGAGCTGCTCGGTGAGCCGGGGAAGCCGGGGGAGCTGGAGCAACAGGCCGCGTGGAGCGTCTACCAGAAGCTCTTCATGACCGACCTGTCGGTGACGGTCGACGGAGTCGGCCCGCTTCGCTTCCCCGTCTCCGAGGAGCAGTCCGCCCGGCTGCGCGAGCTCGGCCGCCGGGCGCGGTGAGCAGACCCTGACCGACCCGGAGATCCATGACACCTGGGAGATCCCCAAAGAGCTGGTGCACATCGAGTGGACCGCCCGGTTCGGGGCCGTCCTGGCGGCGATGCGCCGACGATGAGTTGCTCAGCCCGGGACCGCTGCCACTGCCTGGACGTGGTGGGATCCTGCAGATCCTCGGTCGATACCCGACCTGCGAACGCGAATCTCAACATCTATCCATCGCGCTCTTCACCATTAGTGTTGTACTAGTGATGCACTCGACGGGTAGTCTGGATTCATGAAGACGTTCCCTTTCAGCGCGCTGGCCCGTGACCGCAACGAGGTCTTCCCCGAGCTCGACGTTGCCGATGTGCTCCTGGAGCGGCGAGACGCCGAAAACGTCTGGCTGGTACGCGACGAGCGTTACCAGGCGGCCCGTGCCGCTCTCCTCACGCTGGCCCGTTCCATGACCATCGTGGCTCGCTCCAATCGGGTCCTGGCGGAAGAAGCCCTAGCCGAGGACCTTCCTTGGCTGACCTGGCTTCCGGAGCACGAGCGGCCGCAGTGTGTCCGCGAACTCCTCGCTCATCTGTTGGCCGGAGCCGACACCGGGGAACTGCTGCCCTACGCCCGGGCCCGCCGGTCGTGGACCTCCACCGCTCTGGCCTGGAGCGATCCCGAGATCGCCCGTGACCTGGCCAATCCGTTCGACGGTAGCGGCGGACAGTCTGTCGACGGTGCCGAGTGAGCGGCCGAGGCGAAGAGATCCGCCGACCGACTGGATGGCTCACGGGTCTCCCCCGGCGGTGCGCGGCATTGACGCATGGCGTAGGCGAGGGCGAGCAGGCGCTCCTCGCCGGCCTTGGGCACGCCGTCGCGCGCGATGCCGGCAGCCCGCGCGACGGCGGCCTGGGCATCAGTGAGACGGGTCAGCTCCTGCTGCTCGCGGTCGCTGATCGGGACGGTCACGCGGCTCCGCGCATGCCACCGAGTGCTTCACGTTCCTGGACGTCGACCCCGGGACCACGAGGGACGACCTCGACGATAGCGCCGGGGAGGCCTGACGCATCAGCCTCGAATGCCGTGCCATCGAAGTAGGTACGGCCCTCGTCCAGGTTGGCCACGAGTTCGCCGGGCTCGCCGCTCAGCGTAAAGGAGTGCAGCCCGTACTGCCGGCCCAGCTGGCGGATCGTGGCCGCGTTCGCATGCTTGCCCAGAAGGGCGCTGATCTCCGAACCCAAGTCGCCGACTGGCCCATGAACGGTCCCCTTGGCCTCTTTGCCCAGTTTTCGGAGAATGCAACGAACATCCATGTCACGATCTCGAACGTCGCGGGGTCTGCGTGCGCCCTGCCGGGCCCGGGGGCTGCCTGTTTTCCGGGTCACCCGGTGACGGCGGGCGGGATGTTGTGGTTGAGCCGGAAGATGTTCTGGGGGTCGTAGACGGCCTTGATCTCGGCCAGGCGCCGGTAGTCCTCGGGGTTGTACGCGGAGGCCACGTCCTTGGCGTCGCTCTCGCCGTTCATGAAGTTCAGCGCTCGGCCGCCGGTGGTCCACGGCGCGATCGCCGCGAACACGCGCTCGTGTGCGGGCCGGATGTCGGTGATCTCGGCACGCTCCAACCGGGAGACCACGTTGATCGCGTAACGCGCGTCGCGATGGCCGACGGCGTTCGGGACGGCGGAGGGGTGGGCCAGCCTCCCGCCTAGATGGCGCAGTTCGACGACGTGCGGCACCGGCGCTTGGGGGCCGACGTGCCCGAGCAGGGCGCGCACCGCAGCGGAGTCGAACTCGCCCAACAGTGCGGTGCCGGACTCGAAGCTCCCCGGAAAGGGCGGGTCGTTGTGGATGGACCCGGCCTGGGCATAGGGCATCTCGGCAACGGTGTCGATGAACGGGTTGAGCGCCCGCAGCGGCGCCACCAGGCCCTCGCCCGCCCCGAGGGTGTCCGCGGCGTAGGCGATGCGGACGTGGACGACGTAGCGGCCGCGCAACGGCTCCGGAAGCGCCGGGACCTCGGGGAAGGAGATCAGCGCGACCGACGAGGTCATCTCGTCGGGCACGGTGGTCGTCCATCGCACGTAGCTGCCGAGGACCTCGGCGGCCGACCCGGCGTCGAAGAACAGTCCGCCTCCGTAGATCGTCGTGATCGGCATGAGGTCGACCTCGATACCAGTCACCACGCCGAAGTTGTCCCGGCCGCCGCGCAGCGCCCAGAACAGGTCCGGGTCGGAGGTCTCGGTGACGTGCCGCAGCCTGCCGTCCACCGTGACGACGTCGATGCCGCGCACATGGTCGGCGGCGTACCCATACCGCCGCGACAGCAGGCCCAGGCCGCCGCCGAGGGTGTAGGAGACCACGCCGACGCCTGGGGCCGAACCCGACAGTGGGGCCAGCCCGACCGTCGCCGCCTCGTGGATCACCTGATCCCACTTCACTCCGGCACCCACCCACACGGTGCCCGCCTCGGCATTCACCCGGATACCCGTCATCCGGGAGGTATTGATCAGCACTCCGCCCTCGGCTGCGACGGCGGCGAGCGCGTGCCCGGTTCCTTGCACCGCCACCGGGAGTCCGTAACCGTTCGCGAACGCCACCGCCGCCTGCACGTCGGCGG
Organism: Sphaerimonospora cavernae; assembly: GCF_042435035.1. Lineage (NCBI taxonomy): Bacteria > Bacillati > Actinomycetota > Actinomycetes > Streptosporangiales > Streptosporangiaceae > Sphaerimonospora > Sphaerimonospora cavernae. The sequence continues at coordinate 36,728 of NZ_JBHMQT010000006.1, read as the reverse complement.
GCCCGACCGCGCTCACTATCACATCGGGCCGGTGCCAGCGGGTGGTCTGGTGCCCGGCGCGTTCGGCGTCGTACCGCTCGTTGTCAGGGGCGAGCACCAGGCCTTCCACCTGCTTGGCTAAAGCGTCGATCGCCGCGGCGTCGACGTCGGCGACCTTGTTTCCTTCATGGTCGAAACGGATCATCGAAATTCCTACCTCTGCCGGTGTTTGGGATCCGCCACTAAATCGGGCCATGCGACAACACGCAACGGATCGCGCGGTCGTGTCACGGTTGTCAGGATTGGCAAAACTACTGTTAACTAGGAGCAACGTATTGTCAAGTAGCCTGACGAAATGGGCCACACCAGAAAGGTCGCCCGGGATGACGCAATCCGGGGAGCGCGGCGAGGCGGGCGCGGGCCAGGCGCCGCTTCCCGCTCTGCTCACGCAGGCCAGGAACATCACAATCGAGTTGCTCCACCGGCGACTCGGCGAGGAGGGGTTCGAGGGAATCCGGTACCGGCACGGCTCCGTCTTCCGGTTCATCGACGAGGAGGGGTCACGGCTGACCGTGCTAGCCGACCGCGCCGGGCTCACCAAACAGGCCATCGCCGAACTGGTCGACGAGCTCGAGCGGCTCGGCTACGTCGAGCGGGCGACCGACCCGAAGGACCGCCGGGCGAAGATCATCCGACTGACCGAGCGGGGCATGGCGGGCCAGGCGGCTGCCGCGCGAATCCTCGTGGACATCGAACGGCGGTGGGCACTGCACCTCGGTCAGGACCGGATCGCCCTGCTGCGCCGGACAATGGAGGAGATCATCACCCTTCAAAGTGGATAGAAGTCCGCCGCGGGCGCAGCCTCCCGTGCGGCACCGGAACCCGCTCGTCAAACGGTGCGGCCACGCTGTTGCGGCAGGCGCGTTCCGAGCGTCCGCCTCCACCGCGAAAGGGGATGCCAAGTCGATGCCAAGCCCACGGCAAGCGAGATGAACGACGGTAGTGGATGTGTATCTCCGAGCCGACGCCGACTGCGATCCGCGGCGCGGCATACGCAGCGCGTTGCGACCTGATATCTGTACCGGGGGTACACGAAGGGCGCTTTCCGCACAGAGAGTGGACTTCCACAGGAGGAGACTCCAGAAATGCCAACGTTATGCAAGCCGTCTGTGCGCGTGCCGGAGTATGTCATCACGCTGGACGACACGCTGAAATTCGCCGAGCAGGCACACGCTGGAAAGCCGCAGCTTCCATTGGCGCTCCGATTGGTCAGGAACACGGGCGTGCAGAAGCGGCATATAGTGCAGCCCATCGAGGAGACGCTGCGCCACCCCGGCTTCGAGCAGCGAAACCGCATCTTCGAGTTGGAGTCGAAAAAGAGGTGCCCTGTGGTCATCGAGGAGGCTCTGGCGAACGCCTCGCTGATGGCGCAGGACATCGACGCGATCATCTTCGTGTCGTGCACCGGATTCACGATGCCGTCGCCGACCGCATGGTTGATCAACAACTTGGGATTCCGGTACAACACCCGGCAGATCCCCATCGCGCAGCTGGGCTGCGCGGCGGGCGGCGCGGCGATCAACCGCGCCCATGACTTCTGCATGGCCTATCCGGACAGCAACGTCCTGATCGTCTCCTGCGAGCTGTGCTCGCTGTGCTACCAACCCGAGGACGACGGTGTCGGGTCCCTGCTGTCCGACGGGCTGTTCGGCGACGCGGTCGCGGCCGCCGTGGTGCGGGGGAACGGCGGCTACGGCATCACGCTGGAGCGCAATGCCGCCTACATCATCCCGGACACCGAGAACTGGATCTCCTACGCTGTGCGCTCCACCGGCTTCCACTTCCAACTGGACCGCCGGGTGCCTGGGACGATGGAGCCACTCGCCCCGGTGCTGCGCGCACTCGCCCTCGAGCACGGCTGGGACGTCGGCAACCTCGACTTCTACGTCATCCACGCGGGCGGCCCGCGGATTCTGGCCGACCTGAGCAAGTACCTCGGTGTCGACAACAGCATGTTCCGCCACAGCTGGGCGACGCTGACCGAGTACGGCAACATCGCCAGCGCGGTGGTGCTCGACGCGCTGCGCAGGCTGTTCGAGGAAGGCACGATGACACCCGGTGCCATCGGTGTGATCGCCGGTTTCGGACCGGGCATCACCGCGGAAATGTCGGTAGGCAGTTGGTCCCTGGACGCGCCGACGAGCCTAGAGCAGATTCCCGAGGCCGTATCCGCGCCCCACTGAGGGCTGGGCACCGGAACATCGGCGCGCGGTCGCGTGCCACCTACACACTGGACTCAGGAGGCAGCGTGAGTAACGACCAACCGAGGCCGGACCGGATCATGGAGATCGCCAACGGCTACTGGGCCACCGGCATCCTCGGTTCGGCGGCGAAGTACTCACTGTTCACCCACCTCGACGCAGGTGTGGACACCGCGGATCAGCTGGCCGCCAAAGCCGGGATCTCGAAGCGGGGCGCACAGACTCTGCTCGACGGGCTCGTCGGCTTGGGCCTGGTCGAGCTACACGGCGCGAGCTACCGCAACACCGCCGAAGCGGCCGCGTTCCTTGTCGAGGGCAGGCCCGCCGGCTTGAGCGGCTACGCGAAGCTCAAACTGGGGCAGATGGGCAAGATGGGGAGCCTACTCGAGGTGTTCCGCACCGGGGGACCGGTGGACGCCATGACCGAGGCGGCCGATAACCCGCACTGGGAGGACGTGGTCCCCGCCATCGCCGCGCAGTCGGTCCCGGTGGCGACAGTCGCCGCCGACCTGCTGGGGCTGGCGGCGGCAGGGGAGGTCTCGATCCTCGACCTCGGCGGCGGGTCGGGCATCTTCTCAGCCATCTGGCTCGGGCTCAACCCCGCCGCCCGCTCGACCCAGCTCGACTGGGCGCAGATCAATGCGATCGCTCGCAGGCTGCTGAAAGAGCGGCACCTGGCCGATCGGTTCACCTGCATCAACGGGGATTTCCATACCGTGGAGTTCGGCACCGCCGCCTACGACATCGCAGTGTACTCCCACGTCGCACATCAGGAAGGGCCGGAGGACAACATCGCAATCTTCGCCAAGGTCAGGGCAGCCCTCAAGCCCGGGGGCACGCTGGTCGTCTGCGACTACGTCGTCGACGACGACCGCGGTGGCCCGTTCTTCCCACTCCTGTTCGCCTCGGAAATGCTGCTCAAGAGCAAGAAGGGTGGGACCTGGCGGCAGGCCGACTACCGGGCCTGGCTCACGGAGGCGGGTTTCGACGACGTCTCGTTCCATTCGACGGAGTCGCCCACCACTTTGATCTTCGCACGGTAAACTCAGTGGTGCGGGCATTGCGCTATTTGCCGTAACGCCGTGAAGCCCGTCGTCGCACGTTCTTCCAAGAGTCTGACAGCGCCGGCGCGGCCGCCGCGTGGCTGGTATTCCCGAGCAGGTGTCTCTGTGTGGACTGAGCGTATGGAATTTCAGGTGTTGGGTTCGCTGTCCATCCAGCGAGACGGCGAAGACCTGGTGCACATCACCGGGAAGTCTCGGCAGCTGCTTGCCTTGTTGCTGCTCAACGAACCGCACCGGGTGCCGGCCAGTTCGCTGATCAGTGAACTGTGGGATGACACGCCGCCACGGCGCGCCGCGACCACGCTGCAGACCCATATCTTCAGCCTGCGTACGGAGTTCGCTCGAAAACTCGGTGTTCCGCGCGACCTGGTCGCACAGGACCTGCTGCAAACCCGCGACGGTGGCTACCGGGTCGACGTCGGAAAGACGCCCTTCGACCTGTCCGAGTTCCACCGGCTGCGGGCCTTGGGGCAGGCACTGCTGAACATCGGGGACGCCCTCGGCGCGAGCCAGGTGCTGAGTGAGGCACTCGGCTTGTGGCGGGGCCCGGCGTTGCTGGACGTCGACCACGGCAGGCTGCTCCAGGCCGCCGTCGCCGAACTTGACCAGTCCAGATTGGACACACTGGTCCTGTTCTTCGGTACGCAGTTGGACATGGGCAGGCACCGCGAGATGCTGAGCGAGCTGGCCAGGCTCGTCGTCCAGCATCCGCACCACGAAGAGCTGCACACCCAGTTCATGATCGCCCTGTACCGGGCGGGATACCGGATCCAGGCCCTCGAGGTGTTCGACCGACTCCGGCGGAACATACAGGACGATCTCGGCGTAGCGCCTTCCGACCGGATCTCCCGGCTGTGGCACGTCATGCGGGTCGCCGACACCGCGGCCGTCGACGCCATAGGCGGCTACGGGTGCAGCACCGGGAGTTCGCTGGGCAGCGGCCGCACCGGCATCTCGTCCAGCTCCGGGTCGGAGGTGAGGACCGATTGGTAGTACCTGTGCAACCTGGGGGACGGTTCCAAGCCGAACCTGCCAACCATGTCCTTGCGCAGCCGGTGAAACGCCTCCAGTGCGCGGGCGCGGTAGCCGGAGCGGTACAGCGCGACCATGAACTGCGCGTACAGGTCCTCGTTGAACCTGTCGTACGACACCAGGTTCGCCAGCTCGCTCAGGATCTCCCGGTGTCTGCCGAACCTCAACTCAAGTTCGATGCAGTGGTTCAGCATCGTCGCCCTCGACTGCTCGAGCCCGGCCACCTCGGCCCGCATGCTCGGCCCCGGTTCGACGCCCGCCAACGCCGGACCGCTCCACATCAACAGCGCCGCGCGGAAGTCCTGAGCGGCCTTGCTCAGGTCGCCCTCGGCCATGGCGGCCACCCCTGTCTGCTCGCGTTGCCGGAAGGACCGTAGGTCGAACCAGGTCGCTTCGGCGACGAACTCGTAGCCGTTGCGCGCCCTGCGCAAGATCTCGCTGCCGACGGCGTCCATGCCGAGGCCGGCGGCCGCGGCGAATCTCTTGCGCAGTTCGAAGACGTAGGTCTGCACAGCGGCGCGCGCCGTTTTCGGTGCGGACCCGTCCCACAGCTCATCTATCAACGCGGCCGTGGGCACGACCCGCGAATAGCTGAGCAGGAGCAGAGCGAGAATCTGCCGCGGTCTCCGTGCAACCGGCGCCATCTCTCCGCCAGCGCAGAAAATCCGCAACGGCCCAAGAAGGTGAATCCGGATGACGATCCTCCTCTCCGGAGATGCGCATGGTCAGGTCACGGGCACGTTCTCCTGCCGCCTTGGCACTGCCGCGGCCACCAGATCATGCGCGACGGTCGAGTCGGCTGTCAAGAAAACTGGTAATTTGTCAGCTTTCTGTGTGGAATTTCGGGCAACCGTCTCATATTGGTACTGGTTCGAACTGGCCGCGAATGGTCGGATCATCGCCGTAGTCGACCCGTCGATAACGGTTGACCTGCGGCGACGCTTGGCCGGTCACCGCGCTTTCGTGGCGGCCGCCAAGCCGACGCCAACTCGCCGGACAGTCCCAGCCAAGTCCCGTGGCCGATGCTGAAGAGCGGGTAGCGGCGACCGCCCGGGTCTCCGCCGGATCGTGGCGACGCGGAGCGTGCCCCACAGTGCTCCCATCGGCGTGTAGCGGGTTCACGTTATGTGCCGCTGAGATGGAACCAACTCGAAGGGATCAGTGCATGACCGCAGAAGCCACGCTCGCGCGATTCCGTGAATACATGGTCGGACCCGCGCGGTTCATGAACCTGCTGACCTGTTTCGAACTGGGCATCATCGACGCGCTCCGGGCCAACCCCGGCATGACCGCAGCCGAGCTCGGCACCGTGGTAGGGGCCACGCCCGCGGCCGTGGAGCAGCTGCTGTTCCTGCTGGTCAAGGAGGGCTTCGTCGCCTACGACGAGGCGTCCGGCGCCTACACCCTCGACGCGCTCGCCGAGGTGGACGACATCGACCTCAAGCGGCCGCTCGACTTCATGGACAAGATCAAGGTCACCACGCTCCGGCAGCTGTTCTATCTCACCGAGAGCGTGCGGACCGGCAAGCTCGTGGGCCTGCGCGAGCTCTACGGGTTCGACGGGGACCTGTACGAGGCCATGACCGTGCACGCGGACCTGCGGGAATCCTGGTCGAGGCTGATGGACTCGGTCACCGCCCGCATCGACCCCTGGTTCTTCGACAACGTCGACATCCCAGCGGGTTCGCGGGTCCTCGACCTGGCGGGCAACACCGGCCTCGGCGCGATCCACACCCTCAAGATGAAGCCGTCGCCCGGGCTGCGGGTGACGACGTTCGACCTACCCGGCCGGGAAGAGGCGTGCCTGAAGAACTTCCGGGAGCATGGGGTGGCCGAGCAGTGCTCGTTCATCGGCGGTGACGTCTTCGTGGAGGTTCCCAAGGGCTTCGACGTCGTGCTGATCAAACACTTCCTCAACATGTTCGACAAGAGCGAGGTGCTCAAGATCCTCAACGGCGTCCGAGGCTCGCTGGAGGTCGGCGGCCAGGTCCACATCCTGGTGCCGATCTATTCCGAAGACATCAAGGAGTCCTGCACCGTCGACTACTACCCGAGCTTCTTCCTCGGGTGCGCCACGGGACAGGGTGGGCCGCAGAAGCTGTCGACGTTCCGGAACTGGTTGGAAGAGTGCGGATTCACCGTCACGAAGGCGATCGCCCAGCATCCTTCCGAACTGCCCCCGGACGCCCTCCCCTTGCAGGCCATTTTGAGCGCGACGAAGACCGTGTGACCGGCCGGCGTGGGACCGGCTCCACACAGGGATAGCGAATCCACCCCGTACACATCTTGCACAAGCAGCACGACTGGGAGGAATCAGCACATGACCGCAGAAGGCACGCTCGCGCGGTTCCGTGAATACATGGTCGGACCCGCGCGGTTCATGAACCTGCTGACCTGTTTCGAACTGGGCATCATCGACGCGCTCCGGGCCAACCCCGGCATGACCGCAGCCGAGCTCGGCACCGTGGTAGGGGCCACGCCCGCGGCCGTGGAGCAGCTGCTGTTCCTGCTGGTCAAGGAGGGCTTCGTCGCCTACGACGAGGCGTCCGGCGCCTACACCCTCGACACGCTCGCCGAGGTGCCCGAGGCCGAACTCAAGGGGGTGGTCGACTTCATGCACTTCATCAAGGTCGTCACGCTCCGGCAGCTGTTCTATCTCACCGAGAGCGTGCGGACCGGCAAGCTCGTGGGCCTGCGCGAGTTCTACGGGTTCGAGGGCACCCTGTACGAGGCGGCGGCCACTCACAAGGACATCGGCGACCCATGGTCGAGGGTGATGAACGCGACCACCGCCCGCATCGACCCCTGGTTCTTCGACAACATCGACGTCCCGTCCGGCGCGCGAGTCCTCGACCTGGCCGGGAACACCGGCCTCGGCGCGATCCACACCTACAAGCGCAAGGCCTCTCCCGGGCTGCGGGTGACGACGTTCGACCTACCCGAGCGGGAAGAGGACTGCCTGAAGAACTTCCGCGAACACGGTGTGGAGGAGCACTGCTCCTTCATCGGCGGCAACGTCTTCGACAGCATCCCCAAGGGCTTCGACGTCGTGCTGATCAAGCACTTCATCGACATGTGGGACAAGGACGACGTGCTCAAGATTTTCGAGTGCGTCAACCAGTCGCTGGAGGTCGGCGGGCAGGTCCACATCCTGGTGCCGATCTACCCGGAGAACGTCAAGGACACCGACAACTACACCATCGATTTCTTCCCGAGCTTCTTCCTCGGCTGCTCGATGGGTTACGGCGGCCCGCAGAAGCTGTCGGTCTACCGCAGTTGGCTGGAGGAGGCCGGGTTCACGGTCACCCAGGCGATCCCTAAGGACCCCGCCGACCTGCCGCCGTACGCCCTCCCCGTGCAGGCGATCCTGTCCGCCACGAAGACCGCGTGACCCACGGTCTGGTCACGCCCGCCGACTCGCGGGTGCCGGCGCTGTCGCCCATGGACCCCGATCGAGCACGTGGCGGAGTCGTCGACTGTTCGCGGTTACTCCATGCCCGCAGAGGGGAACACGATGACGTCGAAGCAGACGGGTCGAGTGTTGATCGTCGGTGCCGGGATCGCCGGCATGGCGGCGACGATCGCACTTCGGCGCGTCGGGGTCGCGGTCGATCTGATCGACATCCATCCCGACTGGAAGGTGGCCGGTGCGGGCCTCACGATCACCGGGCCGACGCTGCGGGCGTTCCGGCAGCTCGGTGTGTACGACGAGGTGGCCGAACTGGGCTATGTCGGTGAGGGAATCCGGGTGTGCACGATCGACGGCGAGCCCGTCCGGGACATCCCGACACCGATGCCGTCGGAGGCCGGGGTGGGCGGCTCGGGCGGGATCGCCCGGCCGGTGCTGTACCAGATCCTCTCCGCGCGGGTGCTCGCCAGCGGCGTCCACCCGCGCCTCGGTGTCTCCGTCGACCGGATGGGCCAGGACGACGACGGGGTCGACGTCGCCTTCAGCGACGGCACCGCGGATCGCTACGACATGGTCGTCGGAGCGGACGGGATCTTCTCGCGGACCCGCGACCAGATCTTCCCTGACGCGCCGGGTCCGGAGTACACCGGTCAGAGCGTATGGCGGATGTTCGTGCCGCGCCCGCCGGGGGTCGACCGCCGCCACTACTTCCTCGGTGGCAAGGCCAAAGTCGGGTGGACTCCGATCTCGGCGTCCAGAATGTACCTGTTCGTGGTCGAGCGCACGCCGCGGCTGGTCCGGGAGCGCCACCAGCTGCCGGACGGCCTTGTCGAACTGCTCGAACCGTACGGGGGGTACGTGCGGGAGATCCGGGAATCGATCAACGAAAACACCGCGATCGCGTTCCGCCCGCTGCAGTCCTTCTACCTGCCGAGTCCCTGGCATTCCGGGCGGATCATCCTGATCGGCGATGCCGCCCATCCCACGACGCCGCAGCTGGCCTCCGGCGCCGGGATGGCGATCGAGGACGCCCTGGTGCTCGCCGAGGAACTCGCCGTCCACGGGACGGTCGCCGAGACGTTCGCGGCGTTCACCGCCCGGCGCGAGGAGCGGTGCAGGCTCGTCGTCGAGAGCTCGATCGAGATCGGCAGACTCGAACAGCTTCAGGCACCGCCGGAGGCCCAGACCGCCGTCGTGGAGCGGGCGCTGGCCAAGCTGGTGGAACCGGTCTGATGTTCCCGCTTTCGCTTCCGCGTCGCCCTACGGTCGTAGTAAGACCGCCGCGGAATCCGGCGACGCCGGTTCCGTCCGGAATCGAAAATTCCTCAGCCTTGGTCCGGGTGCCGTAACGGCATCGTCGTCTCATCCCCAGGATGGTAACCACTCACACCTTTCATGATCTTGAGACTGTCGGTTTGGTGATTGAGCCGAGGTCCGGCATGGTGATCGCCGATCATGTCCGAGCAGCCCGTGTCCCCGAGCGCGCCCTCGATGGAGGAGTTTGCGCGGCAGATGGCTGCCCTGCGGCAGGACGTGGCCGAGGTCCGGGCCGCGAATACACGACTGCGGGAGTTGCTGGCCGAACGCGAAGCCGAGCTTGCCGTGGCGCGCGAGCGGATCGTCCGGCAGACCGAGGTCATCACCGCTCAGGCCGAGGAGATCAAGCAACTGCGGGAGCTGATCGCTGAGCTGCAGCGACGGCTGAACATCGACTCCAACCGCTCCGGGACGCCCACCTCGAGTGAGAAGGTGTGGGAGCGCAAGGAACGGGCCGAGGATAAGAAGAATGCCTCGCCGGGCTCGCGCGGGGTGTACGGGCCCAAGCGTCCGCCGGGTGGCCAGCGCGGCCGTAAGGGCACACGGATGGAGGTGACAGCCGGCCCGGACCGGATCCAGATCCTGTCCGCGCCGGATCGGTGCGGCGGCTGCGACGCTGAATTCGGCCACGGGGCCGATGCCGGGTTCGTCCGCGCCCAGGTGACCGAGTTGCCGCAGGTCATGCCGGAGACGATCGAATACCGGATGCCGGTGCGGCGTTGCTCGTGCGGTCACGCGACGACCGCGGCGACGCCCGAGGGTGTCCAGCCTGGTCAGGCGTGTTACGGCCCGAACGTCAAGACCGCGGTCGCGCTGGCCGGGAACACCGCCTACATTTACGGCATGCACGACGGCAAGGTCGTCTGGTACGGCGCCGGCGCCACCCGCGGCCACGCCACCATCAAGGGCTTCGGCCTGCTGACCGGCTTCACCGGCATCCTGGTCCGCGACGACTACGTGGGCTACTACTGTCCTGGACAGCCTGCTGGCCGGGGTGCAAATCTGCCTGGCCCACGTCGTACGTGATCTCTGCCGGGTTCACGAGGCCGATCCGGTACGAGGCGCCTGGGCCGCACAGCTCCGCACCGTGCTGCAGGAGGCCGTCCACACCGCCAACCAGGCCGTCCGTGACGGTAAAACCGATCTGAACCCACAGGTCATCGCCGACATCCGGACCCGCTACCTCGACCTTGCCGAGCAAGGGGTCAAGCTCAACCCCCATCATGTCGGACGGCCCAAGAACCAGGCCAGGGTTCTGGCCGAACGCCTGAACGATCGGGTGGACAAGGCCTTGCTCTTCCTGAGCGATCTTCGCGTCAGGGCGACCAACAACGGCAGCGAGCGGATCTTACGAAGGGCCAGGACCCAGATGAAGATCAGCGGTTGCTGGCGCAGCATGAGCGGCCTGCGGGCGTTCTGCCGCGCCCACACCTACCTCGTCACCGCCGCCAACCACGGCATCGACGCCTTCCACGCTCTGCATGCCGCTTTCCTCGGCACGCCCTGGATCCTGCCTCGAACCGCTGCATAACCCCAGCTCACAGGTAGGTGTGAGTGGTTACCCAGGATGGGCTCGATGAGTTCCCACCGGGGTCCGCCGCTGCATCGAGTCCACATCCAGGAAGGCGACCACCCCGGCATCGGGCAGCGACGACGTATGAGCGGCCAGCCGGTGCAGCAGCAGCATCCGACCGCATCCTCCGACTGCCAGATGTTTCCTGCCAGCCTCTCCGCAGAGTGTCGGTTAGGAGTTCTTAAGTGGATTTTGAGTGGGCGTTCTTAGCCTCGAAGAAGTCGATATTTGAGGATCTGGATGGGGCTGACTGGCTCTCGCCTTCACATTTCGGGCGGTTCAGTTCAGGCCTTTAGGCGGTGAACCAAATACGGCACCGCACTGCTCCTGTGGTGGGCCCGATTCACATATGAGAGGTGCTCTTACGCCATATCCAGCTGGATTCAGCGCGCCGCGCCATCAGATCGGGCGCGGGCGCCGACTACGGTTCAGCGGCCAATCGATAACTGACCTGACCGGAAAGGCGCAAATGACTACCACATCAGTCGTCGGGGGCGCGCGTCACACTCCGTCGGGTTCCATCCCACGGGCTGAGAGACCGGCACAGTCGTCAGACGTTCAAGGGGCTTCCCAGGCCATGGTGAAGTTTCGTGCGCTGGGTCCTGTAGAGGCGACGGTCTCTGGTCGGCCGGTGGACATAGGGGCGCCCAAGCAGCGTGCGTTGCTCGCGTTGCTGGTGAGCCAGGTGGGTCAGCCGGTGCCGGTGGACGTCATATTGGAAGCGTTGTGGGCGGGCCACCCGCCGCCGTCGGCGATGACCTCACTTCAGGCGTATGTGTCCAACCTGCGCAGGTTGTTGGAACCGGACCGTGCGCCGAGGACGCCTGCGACGGTGTTGCGCACCTCTCCCTGGGGCTACCTGTTGGACATCAGCGTCGTCGACGTCGACGTCTGTCGGTTCAGCGAGCACGCCACGGCGGGGTGGCGCGCGTGGGACCGCGACGATCCGCAGCAGGCGCTGGGTGAGTTCGAGTCCGGTTTGGCGTTGTGGCGGGGCCAGGCCTACCCGGAGGTGGCCGATGCCCCGTGTGTGGTGCCGGAAGTGGCGCGGCTGGAGGAGTTGCGGCTGTCCGTCTTCGAGATGCGCTGCGCCGCGCTGCTGGCCGTGGGCGCGCACGAGGTGGTCGTGGCCGAACTGGGGGCCTTCATGAAGGTCAACCCGTTGCGCGAGTACGGCTGCGAACTGCTGAGCCTGGCACTGTACCGGGCCGGGCGCCAGGCCGACGCGCTGGCAGTGCTGCGGACCATCCGGGTACGACTCAAAGAGGAGATGGGCATCGACCCCGGACCCGCGCTCCAGCAACGCAGTCGCGAGATCCTGAACCAAGCGCCGACTCTGGACTGGCGTCCGGTCCCCGCCGTCCCGACCGTGGTGGCGTCCAGCGAGCCCGCTGCCCCGCCGCAGGTCGTGACGACCGCTCCGCCGCCCGCGCCGGGCGCCGACGTGGCGGTCTTCGTCGGTCGCGAGACGGCGCTGCGCCAGCTGACCGAGGCGTTGGCCGCGGCGGAGGCGGGCCGGGGCCGGGTGGTCACGGTGTCCGGCGAGCCGGGGGTCGGGAAGACCTGCCTGCTTCGGCGTTTCGCCGAGTCGGCGGGGGTGCCGGTGTTCTGGGGCGCCTGCCCCGAACACGTGGCCGCGCCGTCGTTGTGGCCGTGGGAGCAGGTGCTGCGCGCGGCGAAAGCCTCCTTCCCAGAGCGGCCGGTGCCGGGACCGGTGGCCGAGTTGCTGGACAGGGACCCCCGGTCGCTGGTGGACGGCGAGGACATAACTGGTGCCGCACTGCGGCGATTTGAGGCGATTGTCCATTATTTGACCGACATGTCCCAGAACGCGCCGATGGTAGTGACGCTCGACCACTTCCACCGGGCGGACCCGAGTTCGCTGCAGCTGCTGGCCCACCTCGCCGAGTCGGTGCCCGCGCACCGGTTGCTGCTGGTCGTGTCCTACCGTTCGGACGAGGCTCCGATCCTGGCTGAGGCGCTGGCCGCCTTGTCCCGAGGGGAATTGGCGCGGATAGACCTCAAAGGACTGGACTCGCGGGACACTCGGACCCTGGCGGGCGCCATCCTCCGCCAGGAGGTCAGCAAGCGCACCGCGGAAGGGCTGTACGCCCGTACCGAGGGCAACCCGTTCTTCCTGCTGGAACTGATCAAACTGTTGGCCGGCGAGCAGCGCCTGGACGACCCTCTCACGGCCCCGGTGCCGGTCTCGGTGCGGGAAGTGGCGCTGCGCCGCGTCGCGCGGCTGCCCCGGCCCGCGGCCGAGCTGCTGTCGGTGGCCGCCGTCGCTGGCAGGCACTTCGACATCGAGGTCGTCGCCGAGGTCGTGCCGATCGAGATCGACGCGGCGCTGGAGATCCTCGACACCGCGATCGCGGCAGGCCTGGTGGTGGAGGACCAGCACCGGCTCGGCTGGTTCCGCTTCACCCACGCCCTGGTCACCGAGGCGCTGTACGAGACCACCGGGCGACTGCGCAGGGCCCGCCTGCTCCGGCGGCTCGGCGCGGCGGCGGGCCGGGCGTGGGCGCGGGGCACCGAGAGCGCGGCCGAGGGCGCCGAGTACCGGCTCCCGGCGCCGGACGCGCCCCTGCCGCTCACACCGCTGCCGCAACGGCCGTCGCCGAGGCCCGTGGTGGCACCGCCGTACGACAGCGGGAGTCGGGGGTGCCGCCCACCTGGCCCGAAGTCGCGTGGCCGCTAAGGCCTGAACCCCTCGGTGGACTAGCCCTCGAAGGAGACGACAACCATGGTTTCGACGGAGAACCGCGTGCCCACGTCTACGGATGTCCCGTTCCTCAACGTCATCGACCCCGAGTTCGACTTCGGCTCGCCCGAGGTGATGAACGCCCAAGCCCGGAGTTGGTACGCCGACAGCCCGCTCGGACTCCTCGTGCTGCGCTACGCCGAGGCCCAGGAGCTCCTGCGGGACCGGAGGCTGGACCACAACGGCCGGGGCTACATGGAACAGAGCGGCGTCACCCAGGGGCCGATCTTCGACTGGTTCGTGCCCATGATCAACAATCGCGACGGCGACGACCACCGGCGGCTGCGGACCCTGGTGACCAAGGCCTTCACCCCGCGCATGATCAACGAATTACGGCCGTTCGTGCGGGCGCAGGCCGTCCGCATGGCCGAGGAGATCGCGTCGGCCGACGTGTCCGAGTTCGTCGAGAGCTTCGCGGACCCGCTGCCGCTGGCTGTCATGTGCAAACTGCTCGGCGTGCCGAACGAGGACTACGACACGTTCCGCCTGTGGACCAACGACATCGGCCTCGTCTTCAGCATTGTCCACGGCGGCGACATCGTCGCGCGCGTGGAGAAGGCCATCGTGGGCCTGAACGGCTACGTAGCCTCACTCATGGAGGAGAAGGCGAAGAACCCCGGCGACGACCTCATCTCCACGCTGATCACCGTGCAGCGGGCCGAAGGCCAGGTCACCGAGGACGAGTTGCGCAACCTCCTCGTTACGCTGGTGTTCGCCGCCCACGACACCACCTGCCACCAGCTGTCCAGCGCCATGGTCGTCTTCTCCCAGCACCCAGAGCAGTGGAACCTGCTGGCAGAACGCTCCGAGCTGGCGCACAAGGCCGTCGAGGAGCTCATCCGCTGGGTTCCGTCGACGCCGATCATCTACCGGTGCGCGACCGAGGACTTCGAGTACGGGGGCCTGCAGGTCACGAAGGGCACCTTCCTTACAATGTGCGTGCAAACCGCGCAGCGCGACCCGCGCGTCTTCGCGCACGGCGACACGTTCGACATCACGCGTACCAGCCCGGCGGCCCCCCTCCTGTTCGGCGCGGGTCCCCACTACTGCCTGGGCGCCGCGCTCGCCCGTGTAGAACTCGCCGAGGCGCTCTCCTCTCTCGCCGAGCGGTTGAACCCACCGACCATCGCGGGCCCGGTCAGTTGGCGGCCGCCGACCGGTATCCACGGCCCGAACGAGCTTCCGCTGCGCTTCGTTGCCCGTGCACGCTGAAATGGCCCGGACGCAACGCCCGGAACCGGGGTCAGCGATCCTGGTCCTGCGGCGCGGACTGGGCCGCCGACGGTCGGCTCGGACGGCGTTTGCGCGGCACGGCCGAGCGCGGCGGCTGTGCCCGCATGTGGTCGCGCAACCGGGTCATGATGTCACCGAGGTGGTGCAGGTCGTCGTCCGACAAGGGCTCGAACAGCAGGCGGCGGGTCACCTCGACGTGGCCGGGGAGGACGCGGCCGACCAGGGCCAAGCCCTCCTCAGTGACGGCCACCAGCGTGGAGCGCTCATCGTCGGGGCTGGGGCACCGGGTGATCAGACCGGCCTTCTCCAACAGGCCCGCCTGGTACGTCAGGCCGCTGCGGCTGTAGACGACGCCGTCGGCGAGCTGCGTCATGGTCAGGTGACCGCCGACCGACGCGAGGCGGGCCAGGAGTTGGAACTGCACGTAGCTGAGGTCGCCCTCAGCGCGCAGCTGCACCTCGACCTGGTGCTGGAGCAGGCTGACGGCTTCCATGAGCGCGAAGTAGACCCCCAACTGCTGGGGATCGAGCGCCGGGCCGTTGTCCGCGTCGGCGCCGGAAGGGATGCCGACCATCCCACAAGTCTACATGTTTCGAATCAGAACCACTGTGTCGCCCGTCTCCCGCTCGCAGGGGTTGCTTCGAAGTCAAAGTAGGCTAGATTAGTGCTTCGACTTCGAAGCACGCGAGGGAAGGATGACCATGAAGGCAGTGCAGTACCACTCCTACGGCGTTACCGACGTCCTCGTCTACGAGGACGCAGACCGTCCGGAGCCGGGTGCGGGCCAGGTCCTGGTGAAGGTGGCGGGCGCCGCGTTCAACCCGGTCGACGCATCGATCCGCGCGGGCTACTTCCCTGAGGTGTTCCCGCTGGTGATGCCGCATATCCCGTGCTACGACGTGGCGGGCACCGTGGCAGAGGTGGGCGAGGGCGTGACCGGCTGGACCGCCGGGGACACGGTCCTAGCGTTCCTGCCGATCGCCGGGCGCGGCGCGGCCGCCGAGTACGTCGTCGCGCCCGCCGAGGCCTTGGCAGCCGCGCCCCGCACGGGCGACCTGGCCGACGCCGCGGCGCTGCCCTCCGTCGGCCTGACCGCCTGGCAGGCGCTGTTCGAGCAGGTCGGCCTGAAGCCAGACCAGACCATCCTGATCAACGGCGCGGGCGGCGCGGTGGGCGCGTACGCGGTGCAACTCGCGGTGCGGGCGGGCGCGGTCGTGACCGCGACCGCCAGCGCCCGCAGCCGCGACCGCATCCAGTCCTACGGCGTGGACCGGATCATCGACTACACCGAGACTCCGCTCTACGAGGCCGTGACAGGGCAGCGGTTCGACGTGGTGCTGAACCTGGTACCGCCGAGCCCGGAGGACCTCACCCGGCTGCTGGACCTGGTCGTCGACGGCGGCGCCTTCGCCAACACCATCCCCCCGGGCCCAGAAAGCTCCCTTCGCGACATACGGATCTGCCAGGTCTTCGGCCGCAGCGACGCCGAGCAGCTCGCCGAGCTGGTCAACCGCGTCGACGCCGGGGAACTGGCCATCTACCTGGCCCAGCGCAGGCCGCTGGTCGACCTGCGCGCCATCCACGAGGAGGCCGCCGCCGGGCAGCTGCCCGGCAAGACCGTCCTGATTCCATGACCTGCGGACCCACCGGCCCGGCTAGGCACGACCGCGCCGGGCCGGTGGGTAGCGACGAAATCGAGGAGTGTTTGCCCGTGCTTTCGACGTTACATTCGGACCCAGTGGTCTCGACCCTGAACCAGCTGCTGGCCGCTGAGGACCAGCAGGACCTGGTGGCCGCCTTCGCGGACGCAGGCGTGGACATGGGGGGCGAGTACCCCGTGGATGTGAGCGCGGCCGACCTGGCGGAGCGCACGAAGGACATCATCATGTCGGTGTCCAGGGAGGGTGGGCAGCTGCTGTACCTGCTCGCCCGAGCCGCCAAGGCGCGAACCGTGGTGGAGTTCGGCACCTCGTTCGGGATCTCGACGCTCTACCTGGCCTCCGCCGTGCGTGACAACGACGGCGGCCAAGTGATCACGACCGAGTTGCAGGCGGACAAGGCGCGCAGCGCACAGGAGAACTTCGCCGCGGCAGGCCTCTCCGACATCATTGAGCTGCGACTCGGCGACGCACGGGAAACGCTGAAGGACCTGCCCGCGCCGGTCGACCTGCTCCTCCTGGACGGATGGCTGGACCTGCGGCTGCCGGTCATCAAGATCGTGCAACCGCGGCTACGGCCCGGCGCCCTGGTGATCGTCGACGACATCGACCTGCATATCGGCCGGGACTTCACCCGGGACTTCCTCGAGTACGTCAACGATCCGGCCAACGGCTTTCTGTCCCTGCGACTCCCGGTCCACCAGGGCGTCCAGGTGTGCCTCAAGCTCAGCTGATGTATGACAACACTGAGGACTCGTTCCAGGATAACCGGTGTGCAGGCTGTGTGTTCCGACTGCGGGAACGGACCGCTGGTCGGGCGTACGCGTGTCCGCCTGGCCACACGACCATCCTCCGGCCGTCCTGAAACGAGCTCGCCATGATGGACATCAGAGTCCTCGGTCCACTGTCGATCCACCATGGGAATGTGGAGATAACGCCCACGGCGCAGAAGCTGTGCACCGTGCTCGCCCTCCTGCTGCTCAACCGCGTGCGGGTGGTGCCCGTCTCGGCGCTGATCTATGAGTTATGGAAGGACGGCCCACCGAAAAGCGCGCGCGCGGCGTTGCAGATCTACGTTTTCCACCTGCGGAAGATGCTGACCCAGTCGACGGGACTCACCCTGGCCGAGGTTTCTGAGAACATACTGCAGACAGTGCGCAACGGGTACCGCTTCGTCGTCGAACCCGGGCAGTTCGACCTGAAGGTCTACAACCGGCTCCGACGGGACGGGTGCACGGCCATGGGGGCCGGCGACTACCGCTTGGCCGCCCAGCACTTCCGCCAGGCCCTGGACCTCTGGCGCGGCCCTGCGGTGGCCGACGTCGAACCGGGCACCAGAATCCGGGCCGAAGTCGCCGCGCTCGAACAGTCCCGGATGACGATGCTGGACTACCGCATCGAACTGGACCTGCGGCTGGGTCTGCACCGCGAGATCCTCAGCGAACTCGCGGTGCAGACCCTGCGCAACCGCTTCCAAGAGAATCTCCACGCCCAGTACATGATCGCGTTGTACCGGTCGGGCTACCGCATCCGCGCGTTGGAGGCATTCCACCGGTTGCGCCACAACATGCTCACCGAGTTCGGGCTTGAGCCGTCGTCCAGACTGAAAGAGCTCCACCAGGCGGTGCTGACTCTGGATCCCGCCTTGGACGGGGCGGAGGTTGTTCCGCTGCCGCGACGGCCGACGGCGGACCTTCCGGAGATTCCCGCGCTGGCCAGCTCGTTCTGACACCGCGACGGCACTCGTACGGCGGGTGACCGAGGCCGGGGTGGGCGGGTGCTCTCGAGGGCACCCGCCCACCCCGGCCTCGCTCGCACCACACCGCCCACTCAGGACACACGGGTGTGTCGCGGTACTACAGGCCCGCCGCCGTGAGCACGGTCTTGACGCAGTCATCGACGAGGCGCTCGGCGCGCTCCCGGGGCACCGCCTCGTCGATGTGCGTGAAGTTCCAGTTCAACTGGCCGTAGCTGGTGCTGACCGACGAGGCGAAGTAACCGACGACCGAGATGCCGCCCACGAACTGCGCCCCCGACAACCGCCACCCGCCCAGGACGCCGGGAAAGTCGAATCGGCCGATGTTGGACACGAAGAAGTTGAACGAGCCGTGCTCCTCCATGTATCGGATGAGAGGCTCGCTGTCGGCGACGCTGGTCGGCCCCTGGCTAGCGAGAAGGCTGAACACCGAGTACTGCTCGCCGCGGCGCTTGCGCGCGCTGATGTCCTTGTTGACGAACCGGGCCATCGACCACAGGTCGTCGCGCTGGTAGGCGACCACCGAGTGCACCGCCGAGACGAAGCACCCGACCTCGTCCTCGGAGACCGGCCGGTCGAGCTCATCCCGGAAGGTGACGGGGGAGCCGACCGCGAAGTGCGCACGCGGCTTGGCTCCGGCGTCGCGCGCCACGGCAGAGGCCATCGCCGCGGCCAGCACGCCGTGCAGCGTGACGCCTTCCCGCTTGCACGCCATCGTGAGCCTCTCCAGCATGTCGCTGTCGATCGACCGGTGCAGCAGCCGAGTCCGGCGGAGCTGGAACGGCACGAAGCGATCGGGCACGACGCGGCCCACCACCGCGTCCTGCGCCGTGTCGGGCTCGTCGTCGGCCGCAGGGTCCTTGTCGGGCAGCACACCCGACATGTCGCGGTAGCGCGCCGGGAAAAGGTCTTCCACCGCGACCGGGACAGGTCCATCCGCGACATCCGGGTCGGACGTCCGCGGCTCGGCGGCGAGCCGCACCCATTGCCGCAGCAACGCGAGGGCGGTCGTCCCGTCGGCGATACAGTGCGGCACGCTGAGGACCATGTCGTGGACCTGCCCCGGCTGCCTGATGAGGACGGCGCGGGCCAGGGGGCCGGACCGCCAGTCGACCGATTCGGCGAACTCGTGCTCGTCCACCTCGCGTTCCCACCGCGACTCCTCGGAGTGGGTCAGGCTCACCTCGCGCAGAGGGATCGAGTTGTTCGTCGGCACGAACCATGGTCCGCCGGGTAACTCGTCTGTGATGGCCGAGCGCAGCAGCGGTTGCCGGGCTTGCAGCGCGCGCAGTGCCTCGGTCAGCGCCTCAGTGGATAGTTCGCCCTCGACGCGGACGCGGGCGCAGACGTTGAGTGTGGAGAGTTGGTCGATGATCCAGTACCAGCGTTCCGCCGGGCTCAACGCCCTGAACGGGCCGGCGTGCCCATCGACGGTGCCCGACTTCTTGACGGCTGAGGCATTCATGCCAATTAGCCCCAATCATGGCGCGATGCACGGTGGCATCGGCGGCGAATAGTGAGAGAAGTGCAAGAAATCGAGAGCCGCTAATCGCATGCCACACTAGCAAGTATGCAACGACTGTCAACCGTTTCATGCGATTTAGATCGTCCAGGGGTACACTGGGGCTTTAGAGACATTTAACTGGTTCTCAAGCGTGCTGTGATGGCATTTCGAATGACCGTCGGGCTCTCCCCGCTATGAGCGAATCGATGGCAGGCGGCCGGGAGCCGACCACGTGGGGACCTTCGCTGGTGGCATCGATTTCGAAATGAGGCAAGGGCAGTCCCGTGAGCGAACCCGGTCGTTTCAGCGAGGTGCGCTCGATTCCCGCGCTCCGACATCACAGCATTCAGGAGGCATGCCGCTATGACCGAATCGGTAGTCGTCCAGACCCCTCCCCCTCTCATCCACATCGACCCCTCGGGCGCCGACCGCCACGGCGAGGCGGTACGGATGCGCGAACTCGGCCCGGTCATCCGCGCCGTGCTTCCCGGTGGCGTCCAGATGTGGGTGGTCACCGAGTACGCACTGCTCGCCGACCTCGCCAACGACCCGAGAGTGGGCCGGGACTGGCGCCAGTGGGACGCCCTGCGGCGCGGCGAGGTCCCCGAGGACTGGCCGCTACTCAGCATGATCCGGCTCAACAACGCGATGGCCCGCGACGGCGCGGAGCACCGGCGGCTGCGCAAACCGCTGACCCGCACCTTCACCCGCGCCCGGATCGAGCGTCTGCGGCCGCGGGCCGAAGAGATCGTGAACACCATGCTGGACGACCTGTCCAACCACGTCGGACCAAACGGCGTCGTCGACGTGCGCAAGCACTACGCCTACCCGTTCCCCATGCAGGTGATCTGCGAGCTCATCGGCGTGCCCAAGGCGTGGTGGCCCCGGTTCCGCGAACTCATCGACACCGTCATCCGCGCCGACACGACCGCCGAGGAGTACCTCACCACCCAACAGGAGCGGCACGAACTGTGGCAGCGGCTCTTCGCCATGCGGCGCGCCGAGCCGGCCGACGACCTGACCAGCGCGATGATCGCCGTCAACGACGAGGACGGCGCCCTCACCGACGACGAGCTCGAAGACACCCTGTGGATGCTCATCGGCGCGGGCCACGAGACCTCGATCAGCCTGATCGTCAACGCGACGCGGGCCCTGCTCACCCACCCGGACCAGCTGGCCCTCGTCCGCGATGGCGACGCCGAGACGTGGTCCAAGGCCATCGAGGAGACCCTGCGCTGGGACGCCCCGGTCGGTAACTTCCCGGCCAGGTTCCCGACCGAGCACATCACGGTGGGCGGCGTCACCATTCCCAAGGGCGACGCCATCCTCGCGCCCTGGAGCGGAGTCAACCGCGACCCGGCCAAGTACGGCCCGGACGCCGACCGGTTCGACATCACCCGGACCAACCAGAAGCACCTGGCGTTCGGCGGTGGACCGCACATGTGCATCGGGACCGCCCTGGCCCGGCTCGAGGCGGCGGTCGCCCTGCCCGCGCTGTTCTCCCGCTTCCCCGACCTCAGGCTCGCCGTCGACTCCGCCGAGTTGACCGCGGTCCCGTCAATCTTCTCCAATTCGGTGACCAGCCTGCCGGTGTACCTCGGCCCGTCACGGGGCTGACCCGTTCACGTGACCGTCGAGGCCAGATCCGGCAGCGCCATCTTTCGCGGCAGGTGCCCGCCATCGTGCCCTGGGCAGGCTTTGCCGTCGTCCGGACGCTGGTCGAACACCTCGTCGGCCTCGGACACCGAGATCATTCATAGGATCGCATGGATATGCAGAATTAAGCCGACGTTCGGGCAGTTTTTTCCGGGCGTTTCGCATTTATCGACCGGTTAAGCTATGGGTGCACTGCATAGTCCTCCATGGGGGTTCGAGTCGCCGGGGAGCCGAGCGAGTGAATGATCGGAATGTCGTTCGCCCGGTGTTGCGAAACTGTCCCGCTTCAGCGCGAGCGTGCCCGGTCCCGACCACTGCGCCGCTGTGGAAGCCGGGACATCACCGCAGCTCACATCCAAGAACGGAGTGTCGACATCCTTCAGGATCAACAGTGATCACCCGCTATGACCGCAGCCGCCGAACATCTGGGCGCCCCCGGAAGTGGCGAGGTCACTCCTGGGCGGCCAGGGTATCCAGGACCTGCTGGCCGTATTTGGCGAGCTTGCTCTCTCCCACCCCGCTCACCGTGCCCAGTTCCTCCAGCGTCGCCGGAGCCCTGACCGCGATCTCGCGCAGCGTCGCATCGTGGAAGACGACGTAGGCGGGCACGCCCTGCTCCCTGGCCGAGGCCGCGCGCCAACCGCGCAGCCGTTCGAAGACCGGGATGGCCTCCTTGGGGAGCTCCACGACCTGACTGGATGAGGACTTCGTTTTGGCGGCGGCCTTCGCCGCGGGGGAACCCGCCGGGCGGGCCGGGTCGCGGCGCAGCATGACCTGCCGCCGCCGTCCCAGCACCTCGGCACTCGCCTCGGTGAGCACCAGCGTGCCGTAGTCACCCTCGACCGCCAACAGCCCCTGGGCGAGCAACTGACGCACCACACCGCGCCACTCCCGCTCGGTCAGCTCGGCGCCGATGCCGAACACGGTCAGCGAGTCGTGCCGGTGCTGCACGACCTTGGGGGTGCTCCGGCCGAGCAGGATGTCCACGAGCTGGCCGGCGCCGAACTTCTGCCGCCGCTCGTGCTGCAGCCGGTACACCGCCGACAGCAGCTTCTGCGCGGCGACCGTGCCGTCCCAGGTTGACGGCGGGGACAGGCAGGTGTCGCAGTTGCCGCAGGGTTTGCCGCTCTGCCCGAAGTAGGCGAGTAACCGCACCCGACGGCACTCGACCGTCTCGCAGAGCGAGAGCATGGCATCGAGGTGGGCGGCTGACCGCCGCCGGTGCACGTCGTCCCCCTCGGAAATGTCGATCAGCTTGCGATGCTGGACGACGTCGGGCAGGCCGTAGGCCAGCCATGCGGTGGATGGCAGGCCGTCCCGCCCGGCCCGGCCGGTCTCCTGGTAGTAGCCCTCGATCGACTTGGGCAGGTCGAGGTGGACCACGAAACGCACGTCCGGCTTGTCGATGCCCATGCCGAACGCGATGGTGGCGACCATGACCACGCCGTCCTCGCGCAGGAAACGGGCCTGGTTGTCGGCCCGGGTGGCCGGGTCCAGCCCGGCGTGGTAAGGCAACGCGGTAAAGCCGTTCGCACTGAGGAACTCGGCGGTCTTCTCCACCGAGGCCCGGGACAGGCAGTAGACGATGCCCGCGTCGCCGGCGTGCTCTCCACTCAGCAGGCCGAGCAGCTGCCGCCTGGGCTCGTTCTTCGGCACGATCCGATACTGGATGTTGGGCCGGTCGAAGCCGGCCACGAAGTGCCTGGCCCGCCCGAGGTTCAATCGCTCGGCGATCTCGGCGTGGGTGGCCGGGGTAGCGGTCGCGGTCAGCGCGATCCGCGGCACGTCCGGCCAACGCTCGTGCAGCGCGGACAGCGCAAGGTAGTCGGGCCGGAAGTCGTGCCCCCACTGGGCCACGCAGTGCGCCTCGTCGATGGCGAAAACGGAGATCGAGCCGCGGTCCAGCAGTCGCGCGGTGGCCTCGGTGCGCAGCCGCTCCGGCGCCAGGTAGAGCAGGTCCAACTCGCCGGCGACGAACGCGGCCTCGACCAGCCGCTGCTCCTCCATGTCCTGCGTCGAGTTGAGGAACCAGGCCCGCACGCCGAGCGCGCGCAGCGCGTCCACCTGGTCCTGCATCAGCGCGATGAGCGGGGAGATCACCACTCCGGTGCCCTTACGCACGAGGGCCGGGATCTGGTAGCACAGCGATTTACCGCCGCCGGTGGGCATCAGCACCAGCGCGTCGCCACCGGCCACGACATGGTCGATGATCTCCTGCTGGCCGAGCCGGAAGGACTCGTAGCCGAAGACGCGGCGCAGCACGTGCCGCGCCTCATCCGGATCCTGCGCCGCCGCCGCGATCGCCTCCGGCTCCGGCCCATCCGGGCCCGGCACAGGTCTCTCCGCAGAGCCGGTTCCAGCGCGCACCTCGGGACTCCCCCCGCGACCGTTCTCAGACACCGCGCCATCCTAGAAAGCTTCACCGGCCCCGGTGGCCGACCTGTGGGACCCTGTGGACAACGAACGCCGCGGCTCGGGGCAGCACCGTCTGCTCTGTCTCATCGTCCGCCCCCGTCGCATCGCCCAGCGGTCGCCGCCTCCGCACCGATCGCGACCGGTTGGCGTCTAGACGAATGATTCCTAATGGATCACGACTGGGGCATCTCCTTGGCGGACATGAGGAGAGGGCGTCCAAGAATCAGGGTGGAGATCTTTCGGCGTACCCACACGACAGCCTTGCAGTTGATGTACGTGATTACGTACACTCCAGGGATAGGGAGGATACGATGCACCCGATGTCCGCGAGCGAGTTCCGCTCGAACCTGGCAGCGGCCCTGGACCGCGTCACCGAAGATCTCGACGAGATCGTGGTGACCCGGCCCAACCGCGAGCCCGCCGTCGTGATCAGTCTGCGCGAGTACGAGTCCCTGAAGGAGACGGCATTCCTCCTCGGCATTCCCGCCAACGCCCGTCACCTCGCCGCGTCCATCCAAAGCCTGCGCGGCGGCCAGGCCCAGCCTCGTGAACTCATCGAAGACGACGACCAGGAAACCGAGTGAAGATCCTCTTCACGCCGGAGGCCTGGGATGACTACCTCTGGTGGCTGCAGAACGACCGCGTAACCCTCAAACGGCTGAACCGACTGATCGAAGACATCTGCCGCAGCGGTTATGAAGGCATCGGCAAACCCGAACCCCTCCGGCAGAACCTGTCGGGTTTCTGGTCACGCCGCATCACCACCGAACACCGCATCGTCTACGCCATCGAAGCCGACATCGTCCAGATCGTCGCCTGCCGCACCCACTACGAATGAAAGGATCGACGAGGTGCAACATCGTCTCGGTTCGACGGCGCCGATGAGCGAGGAGCTCCGAGTTCACCTGTCGGGGTGCGCGGTCTGCTGCGAGGAAGCGCGGTCGCCGGCTGCTCTGGTGGCCGAGGAGCACGGCCTTTCCCCGGCCGAGGCCATCGCGCGACTGGACGCCGCGTTGCGGATTCGGTAAGTAATCGGCAGCTCCCCTGGCTACTCGTGCCGCCTCCGGCAGCTCTACCGGAGGCGGTGATGTCGCATCACGCGACGGCGGTTCCCTCGAGTTCGACCATCAGGTCGGGGATCGCCAGCCGTGTCACTCCGAGCATCGTGGTGGTCGGCGCCACCCTGGCAGCGCCCAATCGGGACGCCAGCACGCCGTAGTGTTGGAAGAGCAGATCGACGTCGGTGGTGTAGACGTTGAGCCGGACGAGGTTCGCGAGGGACATGCCGGCCTCGCCGAGCACGGTCTCCAGGTTGTCGAGGCTCAGCGCCAACTGCGCCGCCATGTCATCGATATGTTGGGGCTTGCCGTCACCGCTCATCGCGGTCTGCCCGGAGATGTACAGGGTCCGGGTGTGCCCGGAGACGATCTCACCCTGGTTGTACCCCATCTCCACCGACCACGGCCACGGGTTGACCGGCGTTCGCTCGATTGCCACATTTGCTCCATTCGATTCGCCGACATTACATACGTCGTTCGGCTCGGTAGCCGCCACCTTTTGGTCTCGTTAATGAGCCTCCCAACAAATCACGACATCCTGTGTCGTGTATTTCGATAGAGTTTTCGTATGCGCGCCGACCGGTTGGTCTCGCTGGTGCTGCTGCTGCGGCAGCACGGTCGGCTGTCCGCGGCCGCGCTGGCCCGCGAGCTGGAGGTGTCCACCCGCACCGTGCTGCGCGACATCGAGGCGCTGTCCGCAGCCGGCGTCCCGGTCTACGCCGAACGCGGCCGAAACGGCGGTTTCACGTTGTTGCCCGGTTTCCGGACCGAACTCACCGGGCTGAACCATGACGAGGCCCTTGCCCTACTGGTCGCCGGATCACGGCGCGGCGCGCAGGCATTCGGCCTCGGCTCAGCGCTCGCTTCGGCGATGCTCAAGGTGGTTGACGCGCTACCCGAGAGCTATCGGAACACCGTGGCCGGCGCGACCGAGCGATTGCTCATCGACCCGGAGACCGACCTCCTCTCGCGCCGGTTGGTCTCTGAGGAGGTGCCTGACGCCATAGCGGCCGAGGTCCTGCGCGCGGTGTTCGCCGGACACAGGCTGCAGATCCACTACGCGGCTGTGGATCAGACCCCGGAGTGGCGCACGGTGGACCCGATCGGCCTGGTCACCATACGCGACCGGGGTTACTTGCTGGCCACGAGGTCCGGCGCGGATCGCACCTACCGGCTGTCCCGAGTCTTGGCCGCCAAGGAACTCGCCGAACCCGCACAGCGACCAGACCGGGTCGATCTGGGCCGGGCCTGGCAGGAACGCAGCACGCGGTTTCGGACCGGGGGTGACCAGGTCACCGTGCTGGTACGGGTGAACCCGGCGCGGCGGGAGGACCTGCTGAGCACCGCGCTGGCCGTCCACGCCGAGGAGCCCGACGCAGACGGCTGGCTGCGGCTGGAGGTGGCCTTCCAAGATTCACGACACGCCGAATGGGCACTGTGGCAGCTCAGCACGTACGCGGAAGCCCTGGCCCCGCGGTCGTTGCGTACCTCCCTGCGCGACCGCGCCGCCGCGATCGCCACCCGCTACGAAGTCTCATCCTGAAAGAGGTCCAGCGGTTGGTCGGGGTCGGCCAGTGCCCGCGGATCGACGGGTGTGCGTGCGCGGATCAGCTCCTTGATCGGCTCGCCGACACCCCAGACGTTGACGTTCATGCCGGCCAGGACACGATCGTCCTTGAGCCAGAAGGCGATGAACTCACGTGTGGCGACGTCACCTCGGAAGACGACCTGATCGTAGTCGCCTGGCTTGACGAAGCCGACGTACTCCATGCCGAGGTCGTACTGATCGGTGTAGAAGTAGGGCAGTTCCTCGTAGTATGCGGGCCTGCCGAGCATGGTGGCGGCGGCGATGGCGGGTTGTTTGCGGGCGTTGGCCCAGTGCTCTACTCGTATGTGTTCGCGCAGCAGTGGGTGGAAGGCGTTGGCGACGTCCCCTGCGGCGACGATGTCCGGATCGCCGGTGTGCAGGCCCGCGTTCACCACGATGCCGTTGTCCACGTTCAGCCCGGCCTGTTGGGCGAGCCGTACGTTGGGCACGGCGCCGATGCCGACGAGGACGGCGTCAGCGGTGATCTCGCTGCCGTCGCCCAACCGCACTCCGGAGGAGGTGATCTCGCGGGCGGCTGCCCCGAATCGGAGGTCGACGCCGTGGTCGCGGTGCAGGGTGGTGAAGACCGCGGCGACCTCGGGTCCCAGGACGCGCAGCAGGGGCAGTGGCGCTGCCTCCAGGACCGTGACGGCGACACCGGCCTGCCGAGCGGCGGCGGTCACCTCCAACCCGATCCAGCCGGCTCCGATCACCACCAGGCGGGACGCACTGCCCAGAACGTCTTTCAGCGACTCGGAGTCCTCCATCCGGCGCAGGTAGCGCACACTCGCCGCGTCGGCGCCGGGGATCGGCAGCGTCCGGGGACTGGCTCCGGTGGCCAGCAGCAACTTGTCGTAGCCCAGCGCATCGCCGTCGGACAGGTCGACGCGGTGACTGCTGCGGGCGATGCCGGTCGCGGCGACGTCGAGCAGCAGCTCGACCTCGTGGTCGGCGTACCAGCTTTCCGGATGGACGAAGAGACTGTCCCGGTCGGCTTTGCCGGTCAGGTAATCCTTGGAGAGTGCGGGCCGTTCATAGGGGCGGTGGGGTTCGTCGCCGATCAGTATGATCCGCCCGTCGAAGCCCTGCTCGCGGAGGGCTTCGACGGCTTTGGCGCCGGCCAGGCCAGCGCCGATGATCACGAATTTCTGCTTTGCCACGGCGGTGATCTCCTTGTTCAGGCGTGGTCTGGGCGTGCTCTAGGAGTGGACGCCGGTGAGGGCGAAGAACTCCTGACGGGAACGGGCGTCATCACGCAGGGTGCCCAGCAGCGTCGAGGTGACGGTGTTCGAGCCGATCGCCTGAACCCCGCGCAGGGTCATGCAGGTGTGCTCGGCCTCGATCACGACGCCGACACCCTTGGGGTGCAACTGGTCGATGAGCCAGTCGGCCACCTGTTTGGTCAGCCGTTCCTGCACCTGCGGCCGGCGGGCGAAATGCTCGACGATGCGGGCGAGCTTGGACAGCCCGAGGATGCGGTCGCCGGGTAGGTAGCCGACGTGGGCCACCCCGACGAAGGGCAGCAGGTGGTGCTCGCAGACCGAA
The DNA here is from genome assembly GCF_042435035.1 of Sphaerimonospora cavernae. NCBI lineage: Bacteria > Bacillati > Actinomycetota > Actinomycetes > Streptosporangiales > Streptosporangiaceae > Sphaerimonospora > Sphaerimonospora cavernae. The sequence continues at coordinate 8,916 of NZ_JBHMQT010000006.1, read as the reverse complement.
CGGACCGGGATCTGACGGGCCAGCACGAGTTCGTCGTAGCCCTCGTCGTTGGGGAAGGTGGTCAGATCGAACGGGCGTGGGGTGAACAACTCGGCATACGCCCGGGCCATCCGCTCAGGAGTCCTTCGCAGGCTCTCCGAATCCGTGGCGACCCCCAGAGCGCGCAGGAACTCGCCGGCGGCCCACTCGGCGGCAACCAGATCCACCTCGCCGCCGTGCTCGCCGATGACCCGCAGGGCGGTATTGGAATGCATAATCAGCCGCCGTTCACCATCGCTGCCGCCGACGCGCCGGGCACGCCGATGGCGATCAGCCGCGACGAGCCCCTGGCCAGGAAGCCCGGGCCGGACACGAAACGGGAGGCGATATCGAAGACCGGGCTCGCCGCCCATGCCCCGACGGGCACCGTGACCACGAAGGGCTGGAACGGATGCCCGTACGGCCCAGCGAGCACGGCGCTCACGGGATGTTTCGCCTGGTGTAGTCCGCCGGTCATCGCCCACCTCCACGTCCACAGTAATTACACCAACAGATATAGGTCTTATTCGTCGCGCGAGTCAAGACCCTGCTGCTAGGCCGAATGGACACCGGTTTACGGAGACAATCACGGGCGTTATCCTGGCGGTGTGGAGATTGACCCCGCGATCAGTGCCGTCGCCGCGCTCGATGACGTGTTGCGACGGGGCATGTACATGCACATCCGCAGGGCTCGCCGGCCGGTGACCCGGGACGAGGCCGCCGCCGCGGTCGGGATCTCCCGCAAGCTGGCCGCCTTCCACCTGGACAAACTGGTCGACGCCGGTCTGCTGCGAGCCCGATACGAGGCGGTGGGCGGCATCCGCAAGGTCGGACGCACCCCCAAGGTCTACGAACCGGCCGAGACCGACATCCGCGTCACCATCCCCGAACGCCGCCACGAGGTGCTGGCCGGCATCCTCACCGACGCCGTACTGGGAGAAGGCGGCAGCGACAACGCCCGCCAGGCCGCGATCAAAGTGGCAGGCCGGCGCGGCGAAGAACTCGGCGCCGCCGAACGCGCACAGGCCAGACCAGGCCGGCTCGGCGCCGAACGGGCCCTCACCCTGTTGGAAGGCGTGCTGGCACGGCACGGCTTCGAACCCACCCGTGAATCCCCCACCTGCGTCCGGCTGAGCAACTGCCCGTTCCATCCGCTCGCCGCGCGGGCCCCCGAGCTGGTCTGCGGCATCAACCACGCCTTCCTCTCCGGCATGCTCGCCGGTCTGGAAGCCGACGGCGTGGTGCGGGCAGTCCTGGCCCCCCGTTCTGGACAGTGCTGCGTCGAACTGCGCTCCTCCCGAGAAGGCTAGAAGCGACCTCTCGCTCTCATTTTCCGCGCCCTACTGCGGGAGGGGGATCACCCGCCTGATGGCCTCCGGGAACGGGAAGGGCGGCAGGCGGCGATGAAAGACCTGGTGGCGTACGGCTGTCCGGTTCGAGCAGAGCCGTGGACAGGGTGTGGCGATCTCGAGGTCCTGGCCGCGGAGCAGGAAGGTGGTGCCGGCGGCCAGGACGGCGGACGAATCCGGTAGCTGTCAAACACCACGTCCGAGGGCTTGTCTGGGCAGGCCGTTGGGGTAGGCCCAGGCGAGACGGGTCAGGACCAGTGCGGCGGCCATGAGGCCGAAGTCGCGCAGGGCGACATCGCCGTATCCGCCCACCATGAGCAGGTCGATGATGATGCCTCCGAGCCATGCGGCGACCAGGGGCGCCCCGAGCCGCGGCAGGACCAGCACGGCGAGACCGGCGACGATCTCGGTGACCCCGACGAGGTGCATCGCCATCTCGGCGTCACCGGGGACGAGGTCGTTGATCCCGTTCGCGAGGTAACGGGTCCAGTCGCCGGTGAGGATCTTCGCGAACTTGTCGAGCCCGAACAGGATGGGCAGTACCGCGAAGCCCAGACGCAGCGCCCAGAATGCCTGGAAGCCGGGTTCGGCCAGCGTGGGGGTGCGCTGGCTCTTCTTCTGATGCGTGGTGGTGGTCAAGGGACCGTTCTCTCCTTCGTGTCGTCCTGAGGCAATATCGGCGCCGTGCGCCGGCCCACGCCCGGGATCGCGGCCCATATCGCGCGACTCCCGAGCGTGGTGCGCCTTCACCGTTGGGGCGCGGGTTCAGAACTTGCCGGGGAACTGGGTGATGAGGCCCTGGCTGAGCATGTCGGCCATCTCCGCCATGTGCTTTTCGGCCTTGTCGTACTTGGTGATGGCCGCGGCGAACCTACCGTTGAGGACGTCACCGGCGTAGCCGATGGTCTGCGTGATGTGCATCTTCATCATCGAACGCATCTCCTGCCGTCCCCAGGCCGGGTTGGCCGTGGCGAGGAAGTCCGCGATGTCTCGGGCGTTGGCGTACCAGTCCTTGACAGCCTTGTTCAGGGCGGCCTTGTCGCCGGACTTGGCGGCGGTGAGGACGGGAACCGCTTGCTCGATGTGGGTGGTGAGCAGCTTGGTGAGGCTCTTGGCGGCCTTGTCGCCGTAGAAGGGCGCGACCGCGTTGCCGATGTCGGCCTGGTTGTGCAGGAGGCGGTCGATGGTGGGCTTGAGCGAGGGTGAGTCGGCGGCGAATGCGACCACCGTGGCGTAGGTCCATTCCATGTGCTGGTGCCACAGCGTCCGCATCGTCGCGTAGAGGGCCGCCCGCGCAGCCTGGTCACCGGCATGGTGACCGGTGCTCGCCTGGTTACCGGTGCTCGCGTAGTCGTTGGTGCTCGCTGCCGCGACCGCGTTGTCGTGGCCGCAGGCCGCGAGCACGGTACCGGACAGCGCCAGCGCCGTGATCAGGGAAACCGCCGAAACGCGGTTCCTCGCCGTGTGCCGGATGGCCATGGTGGTCCTTTCTGCAGGGCCCGCGTCGCTGAACGGCAGGCGCGCCGTGGCCGGCTCGCGCACGGCCCGGGGGGTGGTCATGCACACTTAGTGGGCGGCCGGCGGCGGCGTCTTACCGGCTTCTCGCCGACTTCTTGTCGGCGCGGAAGAATTTGTTCGGCCCCCGGTAAGACACGGCTGGTCGAAACGCACTAATCACACATGGGCGGTGTTGACGACCTGCGCGGCATCCCGGTGTCAGCGCGACCTCAGCCTCGGGGCCGGGTGCTGCGATGGCGCCGCGAGCAGCTCATCGCCGCCGGGTACGACGCCTGCTGCCGTGGATCGAAACGACCCGGAAGGACCGGCCAAGGGGTGGACGTGAGTGAGGCGGACCGATTGATGATCCACTACCGCGATCCGGGGGATCCGCGGACCGAAGACCCGCCCCCCGGAGAGGAGTGGGTCACCCAACTGTCCATGACCGGGCCGGTGCGCGAGAACGCGGTGGCACGTCTGCACGGGTTGATGCTGCGCGCGGCCCGGCATCAGGTCAGCCGCATGCCGGATGCGGCCGGACTCGGCGCGGCCCTCCGGGAGGAGATCGTGCACTCGGCGGCAGACGAGGCGACGTTGTCGGTCCTGACGCGGCTGAGCACGTTCGAGGGCCGCAGCCGGTTCACGACCTGGGCGTACAAGTTCGGGATCCTCCACGCGGGTGTCGAGGTGAGACGTGCCGCCTGGAACGGGCGGGAGATCGAGCTGCACGAGGTGGCGGAGCCGCGGGAGGCCACCGCGACCTCCCCTGAAGCGTACGCGGAGGGACGCGACCTGGCCGAGGCCGTACGAGACGGACTCGGTCAGGTGTTGACACCGCATCAGCGACGTATCGCCGTCGCGTTGCTGGTCGACGAAGTACCGATCGACGTGCTGGCAGAGCGGCTCGGGACCAACCGCAGCGCGCTGTACAAGACGTTGCACGACGCCCGGAAACGACTGCGGGCCCACCTGTCCGCCCAGGGCTTCCTGCCGGCACAAACCACGAAGGAGGTGAACCGATGACGAAACGTGAACCGCTGAGCCCGGAGGCCGTCGAACGCCTGATCGCAGCCACCGAACCCTGGCTGTCCTGCGACGACTGCTTCGAACAGATCGATGCCGCCATCGACAAGGTGGTCGATTCAACTGGGTCTATGAGCGAGGAGCTCCGAGTTCACCTGTCGGCGTGCGCGGTCTGCTGCGAGGAAGCGCGGTCGCTGGCTGCTCTGGTGGCCGAGGAGCACGGCCTGTCCCCGGCCGGCGCCATCGCGCGCCTGGACGCCTCGATGCGGATTCGGTGAGTCATCGAGAGTTCCCCTGACAACCCGGCAATGTCGCCGGCGGGGTTCGCACCGGGCTTCGCTCCCCCGGTCGCCAGGGCGGTACTGCCGATCACCCTGAGTGGAGCACCTCCGTGCCCAGCCGGACGGGACCGATCTCGATGCCACCGGCGGGACCGCCGCGCAGGCTCATTCCGGTCACACCCGGACGGTCCGCGGCGTGAACCCGGACGGATCCGCCGGGCCACGACAGGTCCAGCGCCGAGACGTCTTCGGTCATTCGAGCCCCGAGCAGGTCCCCGAAGACGAGCCGGGAGAACTCGAGGTCCGTCGACGCCAGGTGCGTGGTCCCCAACCGTGCGACCGCTCCCGGTGCGGTCTCCCACAGCGGGGTCCACCACAGCGGCTCGGTGGCTCCCCGGGAGCTGGGAAGGTTTTCGATGCCACGGGTACGAGTCGACAACAGCCGGTCGACGGGCGGGTAGCTCCGGTCGGACTGGGCGAGCTGGATGACGACACCGTGCTTGGCGTCGGGCGCGATGAACGCCTCGCGCCACGGCGGGTGGTCGTAGTCCTCCCCGACGACGGTCAGGCCGAGTGCGCGGGCGTGCGCCACGATCGCGCGCAGGTCCGGTACGACGAAGGTGATGTGATGCGGACCCTCACCGCGGGCGTCCAGGAAGCGGGTGAGAAATCCCTCGCCTCTTGGCTCCAGCAGCTCCAATCTCGCACCGTCGTCGGCGGTGCCGACGTGGAGCAGCAGGTACCCGAACTGCGCGAGCCGCTCACCGAAGATCGGGGTCGCGCCCAGCTCGCGCCGTAGCCGCCGTGCCCAGCTCATCGCGTCATGGACGGCGAACGACGTGTGGTCGAGGGCTACGCCTGCGATGGCATGGCTCCTTTCACGCGGCCGGCCGCCAGGATGGCCGACACGATCATGGCGTCGCGCTGCGCGGCCAGGGCATCGAGGTCACCGGACCTGGTGGCCGCCAGTCCGTCGGCCAGCCGGGCCGCGGTGGCCTCGTCCAGATGTGGGTGCCCCAGGTCGTCCCACCAGCGGTTGAAGCTGTCGGCGTACCGCTCGCAGAAGGCGGCGATTCCTCCCTCGCCGGCGCCGAGGTGGAACAGCGTCGTCGGCCCCCAGGCGGCCCAGCGCAGGCCCGGCCCGGAGGAGATGGCGGTGTCGATGTCGTCCACGGATGCCACGCCCTCGTTGACGAGGTGGATGACCTCTCGCCACAGGGCGGCCTGCAGCCGGTTGGCGACGTGGCCCGGGACTTCCCGCTTGACCTCGATCGTCACCTTGCCGACGGACTCGTAGAAGTCCCGGGCCCGGTCGACCACGCCGTCGCCGGTCCGCTCGTTGCCCATGACCTCGACGAGGGGGATCAGATGCGGCGGGTTGAACGGGTGACCGAGAACGAGCCGGTCCGGACGGTCCCAACCGGCCTGCAGCTCGGTGAGGGTCAGGCCGGATGCCGACGACGCCACGATGGCGTTCTCGGCGAGGGCGGGTTCGATCTCGGCGTACAGCCGGTGCTTGAGCTCGATCCGCTCGGGCACGCTCTCCTGGACGAACTGGGCGCCCGCCACCGCCGTATGCGCGTCGGCGCATACGAGCAGCTCGCCTTCCGGCTCGGCCCGGGTCGTCAGACCGAGCTCGATCAGGGCCGGCCACGCTGTCTCCACCGCGCGGCGGACCCGCCCCTCCGCGGCCGGGTCGGGGTCGAACAGCGTGACCGACTTTCCGGCGGCCAGGAACAGGGCGGTCCAGCTCTGGCCGATCACTCCGCCGCCGAGCGAGGCGACGCGGGCGACCTCGACGGGCGACGAGGCGCGTTCAGAGGGTGACAGCTCAGAAGGTGACAGCTCAGAAGGTGACATGGTCGGCTCCCTTCAGACCGAGCCGCTCCCGGGCCTGCGCCGGGGTGGCGACCTCATGCCCGAGCGCCTCCACAACGCCGCGGATCTTCCGTACCTGGTCGGCGTTCGACGTCGTGAGCTCGCCGGGCCCGATGAACAGACTGTCCTCCATGCCCACCCGCAGGTTGCCGCCGAGCATGGCGGCCTGCGTCGCGAACGGCATCTGGTGGCGTCCGGCGGCGAGCACCGACCATTCGTAGCCGTCCCCGAACAGCCGGTCCGCCACCGTGTGCATGTGCTGGAGGTTGTCGAGGTCCGCACCGACGCCGCCGAGCACTCCGAAGACCATCTGCACGAAGAAGGGCGGCTCGATCCAGCCCTGGTCGATGAGCCAGGCAAGGTTGTAGAGGTGGCCGAGGTCGTAGCACTCGAACTCGAACCTGGTCCCGTGGCCGTGGCCGAGCTCCTTCACGACGTACTCCAGGTCGGCGAAGGTGTTCTTGAAGACGAAGTCGCGGGTCATCTCCAGGAAGGCCGGCTCCCAGTCGTGCTTCCAGTGCGAGTACTTCCGCAGCATCGGGAAGATCCCGAAGTTCAGCGAGCCGACGTTCAGCGATGCCATTTCCGGGGAGGTCACGACGGCGGCCCGAAGCCGTTCCTCGCGGGTCATGCCGAGGCCTCCGCCGGTCGAGACGTTCAGGACGGCGTCGCAGGCCTCCTTGATTTTCGGCATGAAGTCCAGGAACAGCTCGGGCCGCGGGTCGGGCCGGCCGGTCTCGGGATCGCGGGCGTGGAGGTGAATGATCGCCGCCCCCGCTTCGGCGGCCTCGATGGACGCGGCGGCGATCTCGTCCGGAGTCACCGGCAGGTGCGGTGACATCGTCGGCGTGTGAATGCCGCCGGTGGGTGCGCAGGTGATGATGACGGGCCTCGACATGACCGTTCCTCTAGGCGGTGAGCGTGGGGACGGCATCCCCGTGATCGCGCTCGGCGGCGGCCCCTTCCACCCACGAGCGGTAGGCATCGAGAACAAGACCGTGGAAGTGATGCACGCCGTGCTCGGACAGCCCTGAGCCGGACGGGTCGTAGACGATGCGGCCCTGGTCGAAGGCCGGGGTGCTCATGCCGCGCTGGACGCTCTCCACGATGGAGATGTCCTGCTGCTGCAGCACCTCGTCGATGTACCGCGCCGCCTCCACCTCCGCGTCCGTGAGCTCGGCCGTCTCGAAGTAGAAGTCCCAGGTCTCCAGGGTCCGGTCGGGACCGGCCGGAATGACCTGCAGGACCATGAAGTTGCCGCGACCGGGGTAGCGCAGTAGACAGGTGTTGGGCCACAGCCACCACACCGCGTGCTGCGTGACCGACGCACCCGAGATGTCGTACGCGGTGTTCTCCTGCTTGCCGGCCTCGGCGAAGTGGCTCGACCAGATGCCGTGGGTCTTCACCTCGTAGGTGTCCATGTCGACGAGGTCGACGAACTCCTTGTGGGCGATGTGACAGTGGTAGCACTCCAGGAAGTTGTCGATGACGTTCTTCCAGTTGGAGGCGATGTCGTAGGTCAGTCGCTTCGCGTGGGTCAGCCCGGCCACGTCGGGGGCCCACCTGGCGATGTCGGCCGCCAGGTCCCCGGCCTGCTCGCCCAGGGGGGCGGCGCCCGGGTCCAGGTTCACGTAGACGAATCCCCCGAACTCCTCGACCCGCACCCGGTCGAGACAGATCTCGCCCTTGTCGAAGGTCTCCATCTTGTCGGCGCGACGAGCCGCCTTCAGCTGACCGTCCAGGCTGTAGGTCCACGCGTGGTAGGGGCAGACGATGTTGCGCGTGGTGCCGGAGCCCGTGAGCAGCTCATGGGCGCGGTGCTTGCAGACGTTGTAGAAGGCGCGCAGCGCTCCGTCACGATCGCGCACGATCGCGATCGGCATGCCGGCCACGGTGGCCGACACGTAGCTGCCGGGTGACTCGAGCTTCTCCACGTGGCAGATCCACTGCCAGGTGCGGGCGAAGATCGCCCGGACGTCGGCTTCGAACCATGGTGGGTCCGTGTACGCCTCCGACCGCAGCGACATCGATCGTTCTGGGGCCTCGTGGTACCCGGTGCCGACGCGGCGTACGTCGTCAATCGTGACTGGTGCCATGATGGGAGCATACGAGGGCCTGAACGTTCGTTCAATATATTCCTGGACGTTCGTTCAGGTTCGCCGTCGCGCAACCGGCCAATCGGCTAGTGCGATCTCCTCGCAGCGGATGACGGTCCTGCTGATCGAGGCGCGGTCGAGCCCCAGCAGGGCCGTGAGCCACAAGCCGTTCTGGATGACGTCGATGTCGGCGGCCCGCTTACCGCACTCGTCGGGTGACAACTCGGGACGGACCGCACGGATGAGGGCGGCAAGCCCGGCTCGGTAGCGTTTCTGAGCCGCCGTGTTGATGCGCTCGAAGTCCTCATGGGCCTGGGCGAGCGCCCAGAGCTGAAGTCGCAGGGACAGGTACTCCGTCGTCAGGAACTCCGGGTCGGCCACCCGCCTCAGCGCGGCACGCAGCCGCTCTTCCGGTTCCAGCGTGAGATCCGGCTCGACCAACGCGATGTCCTGCTCCTCGATGCGGTGCAGGGCCGCACGGATCAGGCTCGTCTTGTCCTCGTAGTGGTAGTTCACCAGCCCCAACGAGACCCCGGCCTCACGCGCGACGGCCCGCATGCTGACCCCGGATATGCCCTGAAGCGACAGGAGCCGGAGCACCGCCTCGAGGATCCGCGCCTGCCGGTCGACTTTCTCATCGCCGTCCATCGTGCGCACGGGCCTCGGACTCACATCCACCACCTTAGCGGTCGCGTGAGTGGCCGTCGTCTCGCACGGATCGGTGTCACTTCACTGTCAGCGGGCGACAGCACCCTGAGAGCGGACGACCGGTCG
>NZ_JBHMQT010000005.1:0-128380 GCF_042435035.1 Sphaerimonospora cavernae | reverse complement strand
GGGACCGATGAGCGATACACCGATGACTCCCGATCAGGAGTATGAGTTCTACGCCCAGCCGGCGAACCAGGAGCCGCAGGGCCCGGCCCGGCGCCGTACCGCCCGGCTCTCGACGGTCGTGCCGGTCCGCTTTCCGCCCGAGTTGCTGGCCGAGGTACGCCGCCGCGCCGACGCCGACGACCGGTCGTTGTCCTCGTGGATCCGGCGCGCCGTAGAACACGAGCTACGTGATTCCGCCTGATCAACGGGTTTCGAAAGGAACGCGCGCTCTGCCGCGATCCCGAAACGCTGCCCGTGATGATGAAGGGCGGTGACTGGGCGTTCGGCTGCCAGCTCGTCGACGGCACCCTCGGTGGGTTCGGCACTCCGCCGACCGCGATGCCGATACGGATCTTCACCCCGCAGGTCCTGGCGCCGACCGGGGCGAGGCTGTCCAAGACGCTGCTGCGCGAGCAGGGCAAAGGCGTCCTGCCCGCCGACGTCGAGCCGTGGATGCTCGACACCACCACCTGGCCCGGCGACGTCGACAACTACGTCGACGCGCTGGTGTGGTTGGCGCAGCGAAACCAGCGGCGGATTCGACCGACCAGCCAAGCGACGGAGGACGAGGACTGTGGCTGGTACAGGAACTGGTCCCCGCATGGGGCTGGCACGACACCGCCACCGGCCGAGTGGCCTGGTTCCACCTGAATGACGACGGTTGCCTATCGGTGAGCTGAGGGCTCAAGGCGACCGCCTCACCGATCATCGCCTTCATGAGGGTGTCGAAGCCGGAATCCGGGCAGGCTCTAGCCCCAGTGGGGTGGGCGTTCTTCCAGGTAGTGGGAGTCGTCGGAGTCGGAGTGCCATTCACCCCAGCCGAGGTCGGTGTCGTCGCTCGTCTGGTCGGGCAACACCGGCAGTCCATCATCGGAGAGGTCCACCGGACGCATGTCATCCGGATGCTGCACAGTCACGCCCCCATGGTATCCGCAACGTCTCCCCACCTGGGAGGAGAAACATCACCCGTACAACCGGGCGCGTCTCGGCGGCCGAAGGTACGATGCGGATGCAGACATCACGCCCGGACGACCCCCGACGAACCCGTGAGGCGGCATGGCTACGCCAGCAGGATGGCGGCAAGAGGGCAACCTGCCCGTAGAGCTCACCAGTTTCGTGGGCCGAACGCGGCTCCTCGCTTCGCTGCGGCAACGGCTGCAGAAGTCCCGGCTGGTGACGGTCACCGGCATCGGCGGCGTGGGCAAGTCGCGTACGGCGCTGCGCATCGCGCACCAGATCCGCAGGCAGTTCCGGGACGGCGTCTGGTACGCCGACCTGGCCCGGCTGCAGGACCCCGGCATGGTCCAGCACACGATCACGGCCGCGCTCGGGATCGCCGACCAGTCCCCGAGGGAGGGGTCGGACACTCTGGCGGAGTGGCTGGCCGACCGGGAGATCCTGCTCGTCCTGGACACCTGCGAGCACCTCGTCGACGCCGTCGCGCCGCTCACCAGCCGGCTCCTCGACGCGGCGCCGAACCTGCGGATCCTCGCGACCAGCCGCCGTTCGCTCAACGCGCCGGGCGAGTACACGCTCGCGGTCCCGCCGCTCACCGTCCCCGGGGACGACCCGTCGGAGAATCCGTACACGAACGAGGCGGTCGAGCTGTTCGGCGCGCGGGCCGGCGCCGTGGTGCCCGACTTCGTGGTGGACGAGAGCAACGTCACGGCCGTCTCCGAGCTGTGCCGCCGTCTGGACGGGATCCCGCTCGCGATCGAGCTCGCCGCCGTGCGGCTGCGCTCGCTGTCGGTCGAGCAGATCCTCACCCTGCTCACCGACCGGTTCAGTCTGCTCGCCGGCGCGAGCCGTACGGCCCTGCCGCGCCACCAGACGCTGCGCGCGGCGATCGGGTGGAGCCACGAGCTGTGCGAACCGGCCGAGCGGCTGCTGTGGGCCCGCCTGTCGGTGTTCGCCGGGGACTTCGAGCTGGAGGCGGCCCGCTACGTCTGCTCGGATGAGACGCTCGCGGCCGACCGCATCCTCGACGTGATCGGCGAACTGGTCGACAAGTCGGTGCTGCTGAGCTTCCCGACCCCGGCCGGCCAGCGCTACCGGCTGATCGACACGCTGCGGCAGTACGGCGGGGAGTGGCTGGACAAACTCGGTGAGACGCCCGAGCGGCGCCGCCGCCACCGGGACTACTACCTGCAGCTCGCCGAGCGCGGCGAGCACTCCTGGTCGGGGCCCCGGCAGGTGCACTGGTTCACCCGGATGCGGCAGGAGCACGACAACATCCGGGTGGCCCTCGAATACTGCCTGTCGGTCCGGGGCGAGGAGGGCGTCGGCCTCGAACTGCTGTCGTCCCTGTGGTTCCTCTGGGTCGCCTGCGGCTTCGCCCGGGAGGGCGTGCACTATCTGGAGCGCACGCTGGAAGCGGCGCCGGAGCCGAGCAGGCGGCGGTGCAAGGCCCTGTGGGTGCTGTCCTACATCCGCAGCGCGCAGGGCGACATGGCCGGGGCGCTCGAGGCCGCCGAGCGGTGCAGCACCGAGGCGGTGCGGGCGGGCGACTCGGTCGCGGTCCTGCTGGCGACCAAGATGCAGGGCACCGCGGCCATGCTGCAGGGAGACACCCAGAAGGCCACGGCCCTGCTCGGGGTCGCCATCGAGTTCCACCGGGGCGGGCGCGAGCTCAACCCGGGCCTGCTCCCCGCGATCGTCGAGCTGTCCATGGTGCTGCTGGCCCAGGGCGAGCCCGCCGATGCCGAGACGCTGCTGCTGGACTGCCTGAAAACCTGCCAGGATCGGGGCGAGCTGTGGCTGCGCTCCTACGCCTGGTATGTCATGTCGCTGGCGCAGCGTGCCACCGGCCGCCACGACGAGTCGCTGGTGAGCTGCAAGGAGTCGCTGCGGATCAAGCGCCACTTCCATGACGTGCTCGGCGTCGTGCTGTGCGTGGACACGCTGGCCACGCTCAACCTCGACATGGGAGCCCCGGAGCGCACCGCGATGCTGCTCGGCGCCGCCCAGGCCAACTGGCGCACGTTCGGCCTCCCCCAGTTCGGCTCGCCGTTCTTCACGGCCGAGCACGAGCAGTGCGTCAAGGAGTGCAAGAAGCTGATCGGCGACGCCGCCTACGACGAGGCGTACGCCTCGGGGGCGCGGCTCAGCCTCGGCGACCTCGTCGAGTACGCACTGGACGACTTCGGCGACTTCGAGCAGGAGTGACCGCCGCCGGGCTGAGCCACGCCCGTCAGGTCAGGGCGTCGGTGTAGCGCGAGCTGGTGAGCGAGTAGTCTACGCTGCCGCTGATCCAGTACCGCAGCCCCCGGACGTAGGCGGAGACGGCCGGTGAACGCAGCGCCGCCACGGCCGGCTCCAGGGCCACCATCTCGGCGATGGCCTGGTCGCGCATGACGCCGATCCGGTCCATCGCCTCCTGAACCGAGCAGCCCCCGTGGGTGACCAGCACCGTGACCAGATTGTTACGGCCGTTGGCCGCATCACGTTCCTTGGCGTACGAGATGAGGTCGTTGTCCCATACGACCACGTCGTTGGCGTGCTGAGTCATGGCGCGTACGGCCGGGTGGCGCCACTCGTCGGAGGTGAGGCGGACCCCGGCGGTCACGTCGATCAGGGCGAAGACGGTGAGCATGGCCCCGGTCCTTCGGCGCATGAAGACGTAGTCGCCGAAGGTGGGGACGACGTCGTCCTCCCGGTTGGCCGCCTCCCAGACCTGGGCGAACAGGTAGTCCTTCGTCACCGCGCGCCAGCGGTCGAGCTGGTCGGCGGTGCCGTACGCGGTGATCCGGGCCTTGATGTCGAGCAGCGCGCGGGCGAAGACGTTGTCGACCGGCTCCTCGCCGGTGAGGTCGTCGATGACCTCGAAGAGCCGCGGGAGGGCCCGGGCGATCTCCGCCGCCCGCCGATCGGACTCGCAGTAGACGTCGTCGAAGGCGAACAGCCACACGCACCAGTCGGTGACCAACTGGCAGAGTTCCCGGGCCGCGTAGGGGTAGGTGCGGGCGCCCAGCCATCCGTATCGGGCCGATCGGAAGCGCTCGAGCTGTTCGCCGTCGGCGATCATCCCAGAGGCCGCCAGCCAACTCATCGTGTCCCGATCCACCTCGTCCACATGGGGGTTCACGTCGCTGGGGAAGGGGCAGGTGAGCGCGGGGAGACGGAAGGCCTGCCTGGTGTTGGAAGTCGGCATCAGCCCAGCATGACCATCGCGCGGAGCGATGACCAGACTGTCCGGCATTACGGAAAATTTCGGACAGCAGACTTCGTGTCCCTAATCAGGACCGGATCTTCCCGCACACCCCACGGTCGCCCTGCCGTCCGTTGTCCACAGGCCATACGTCCGCGCGGGAATCCGCACTGCGCTGCGCTAGGTTCATCAGTTAAAGGAACCTTGAGAAAGGCTGGAGACGTGTTCGACCCCACGGATCTCTACCGGCTCGACGGGAACCTCCCCGAGCTGACCGATCCGGTGCTGCTATACCACTTCGAGGGGTTCGTGGACGCCGGTGCCACGGGCCGGTTGGCAATCGGGCACCTCCTCGCCGAGTTGGAGCATCGGGTCATCGCCAGGTTCGACGTCGACCGGCTGCTCGACTACCGGTCCCGGCGACCCATCATGACCTTCGACACCGACCGCTGGACGGACTACGACACCCCGGAGCTCGCCGTCCACCTCGTGCGCGACACCACGGGCACCCAGTTCCTGGTCCTGTCGGGGCCGGAGCCGGACCGCGAGTGGGAGCTGTTCACCGACGCCGTCGCCACGCTCGTCACCCGGCTGGGCGTGAACAGGCTGGTGAGCGTGCACGGCATTCCCATGGGCGTCCCGCACACCCGTCCGCTCGGTCACACCGCGCATGCCAGCCGTCCTGAGTTGATCAACGGCCGGCCCAGCCCGTTCGGGAAGGTCCAGGTGCCCGGGAGCGTCGCGGGGCTCATCGAGCTCCGGCTCGGCGCCAAGGGCCACGACACGCTGGGCTTCGCCGTGCACGTGCCGCACTATCTGGCCCAGGCGGAGTATCCGCAGGCCGCGGTGGCGGCGCTGGAGGCGATCACCGGCAACACCGGCCTGGTGTTCCCCATGGAAGGTCTCAGGGAGGCCGCCGCGAGGACCGACGAGGAGATCGCGCAGCAGATCAGCGCCTCGGAGGAACTGTCGGGCGCGATCCAGGGCCTGGAGCAGCAGTACGACGCCTTCCAGTCGGGTGCACAACGGGAGAACCTGCTCGCGGAGAGCATGCCGATGCCGACCGGCGACGAGCTTGCCGCCCAGTTCGAGGCGTTTCTCGCGGAACGCGACGAGCGGGACGGCTGACAATGGCGTCCGGAGCGTCCGACATCCGCGTCGGCCTGGCCGGTTACGGAACGGGCGGGGCGTTCTTCCACGCGCCGCTGATCGCTGCCGTCCCCGGGCTGCGGCTGGCGGCCGTGGTCACCCGCGATCCTGCGAAGGTCAAGCGGGTACGGCACGAGCACCCCGGCGCCGAGGTCGTCGGGTCGCCCGACGAGCTGTGGGACCGTTGCGACCTCGTGGTGATCGCCACGCCGAACCGCACCCACGTGCCGCTGGCCGTCGCGGCGCTCAAGGCGGGCCTGCCCGTCGTGGTGGACAAGCCGCTGGCGGGCACCGCCGCCGAGGCCCGAGATCTCCTGCGGCTCGCGCGCGACCGGGGCCTGATGCTCAGCGTGTACCAGAACCGGCGCTGGGACGGCGACTTCCTGACGGTCCGCCGCCTGCTGCCCGAACTCGGCGAGGTGCACCGCTTCGAGTCCCGGTTCGAGCGGTGGCGGCCGATACCCAAGGGCGGCTGGCGTGAATCCGGCGGCCCGGAGGAGATCGCCGGGATCCTCTACGACCTCGGCAGTCATCTCGTCGATCAGGCCGTCCAGCTCTTCGGCCCGGTCTCGCACGTGTACGCCGAGGCCGACGTGCGGCGGGCGGGCGTGCTGGCCGACGACGACGCCTTCATCGCGCTGACGCACGCCTGCGGCACGCGGTCGCACCTGTGGATGAGCGCGGTGGCCGGTCGGCTCGGCCCCAGGTTCCGCGTGCTCGGGTCGAAGGCGGCCTACGTCAAGTGGGGCCTCGACCCCCAGGAGGAGCGGCTGCGCGCCGGCGAGCGTCCGGGGCCCGGCTGGGGTGCCGAACATCCGGACCGATGGGGGACGCTCGGCGTCGACGGCCGTACGGTCCCCACCGAGCCCGGCGCCTACCACCGGTTCTACGAGGGCGTCGTGGCCTGCCTGCGGGACGGCGCCCCGCCGCCCGTCTCGCCGGAAAGCGTCGTCGAGACCCTCACCGTCCTGGAGGCCGCCAGGCACTCAGCCGCCACCGGCACCGTCATCCCCATCCCCACCGACAAAGTCGGTTAGCCCGGGGGCGAGTCCTCTGTTGGCGTGAGACGTCGTCGGGCCGTGCGGGTTACTCGCCAGGCCGTATCAGGCCGCTTTCGTAGGCCAGGATGACCAGCTGGACACGGTCTCGTACGTCAAGTTTGGCGATCGCCCTGGTGATGTGGGTCTTCACGGTGAGCGGACTGATGACGAGACGCTCGGCGATCTCGTCGTTGGACAGGCCGAGCGCGACGAGCCGGGCCACCTCCACCTCCCGGGCCGTGAGGACGGCCAGCCGCTGCCCGGCACCGGCAGTGAGGTGCCGACCGCGGACGAACTGCTCGATGACGCGCCGGGTGACGCCCGGGGACAGAAGCGCGTCCCCTGCGGCGACGGCCGCGACCGCACGGCGCAGATCCGCCGGTTCGACGTCCTTGGTGAGGAAACCGCTGGCTCCGGCACGCAGCGCGGCGAAGACGTGCTCGTCAGTGTCGAACGTGGTGAGGATGATGACGCGTGAGCCGGAGGTGGGTGGCTCGGTGACGATGCGCCGGGTGGCGGCGATGCCGTCGACGCCGGGCATGCGGATGTCCATGAGGACGACGTCGGGGCCGGTGCTCGCGGCCAGCCGTACGGCTTCCTCGCCGTCTGCGGCTTCACCCACGACCGCGATGTCCCGCGAACGGGCCAGCAGGCTGCGGAAACCGGCCCGCACGAGTGCCTGGTCGTCGGCGAGGAGCACCTTGATCGTCACGGTGACGAGCTTGCCACAGGGATCTCCGCCTGCACGGCGAAACCCGCGGCGGCCGGTCCCACCGTGAGCGTGCCGCCGAGGGCGCGCACGCGCTCGCGCATGCCCATCAGGCCGTGCCCCTCGCCGACGCCGCCGTCGAGATGTCCGTGCCCGTCGTCCAGGATCCGCACGGTGACCGAGTGCGGCCGGTAGGCGATGGTCACGCTGACCTCAGTCGCCCCCGAGTGCTTGAGTGTGTTCGCGAGGGCTTCCTGGACGATGCGGTAAACCGCGACGGCGGCGGTCGCAGGGACCGTCGAGCGATCACCCTGCTCGTCCAGGAGCACGCTCAGCCCGGTAACTTGGGCCTCGGCCACGAGCTTCCCGATGGCGTCAAGGTCAGGTTGAGGCACCGTGGCCGTCGGGCCCTCACGCAGGACGCCGATGAGGGAGGCGAGATCGTGCATCGCCTGGTTCCGGACATCTTTGGCCAGGCGCAGCGCGGCGGCGGCCTCAGCCGGCTCCTCGGCGATGGCGTCTGCGGCGACGTTGAGGTGGACACCGACGACGGCCAGGGTGTGGGCGACGATGTCGTGCACCTCACGCGCGATGCCCAGCCGTTCCTCAGCTGCACGGGCGCGGTCGTCGGCCTCACGCAGCCGATCGCCTGCGCGCCGCGAAGCGGCGTAGGCCAGGCCCGCGGCGATGAGCACCGCCAGCAGCACTCCTTCCCCGAGAGTGTGGATGAGGTAACGGGTGAGGTTCCTGCCGATGATCCACCGGGCATCGATGGCGGAATAGACGAGCTGGGCGACGCCGATGGCGGCCACCCAGCGCACGCGGGAAGTGGCGGCGGCGGTGAAGTAGGCGGCCGACACCGGCCAGATCCACCCGGCGGGCGACCAGTAGGCGAGGTGATAAGCGAAGATCGCGGCGACCGACAGCAACAGCACGGTCATCGGCCACCGCCGCCTGACGAGCAGGAGCACACCGAGGAACAGGGCCAGGGGAATCGGGCCCGCCCAAGGATTTCGCACCCCCGCCGCGAGAGCGACGGCGACGACCACGACCACGGTGAAAGCGGCGAGCGCGACATCGGCGATCCTGGCGGGCAGACGAACAGGAGCGGGTGCGCGCGGCGAGTACCGCTCGGCCATGTGAACCCTTTCCGCTGCGAAGGAATGACCCCACGCTAGGCGGGACCGCACCCGGGCCGCGTCATCCATCCCCCGTCACTTCGGCCTCCTCCTTTCGCAGTACGGCTACCTCAGAGGGAGTAGGGCTTGTGAGCGATCCGTCAGCATTCCTTCATATGGATCGGTCTCGTCTCACCAACGCTATGCGGAAAGACCGCGTTGCCACTCGTTGAAGCGTTTTCGCATCGTCTCGATACGCTCGGACGTCACTCCATAGGTGAGGAAATCACGGTCAGGGACACGATCAAGGTAAGATATGGCTTCAGCGAACATGGGCCTGTCGAAGCCGGGATTGTGTTCTTCTGCTACCGCCAAGAGTTGTTCGGTGGTGTAGCAGCCGCTACTCAAGATCGCATCGATATCCAGGAAGTCCCTGGGCGCCCACCGGTTGAACAACGCGTCCATCTTGCCGGCCACCGCGTCATCGGGGTGCAGCACTGGGCCGATCTCCAACATGACCGGGGAGCGTGCCTGCCAGAACACCCCCGGGTCCACCTTGCAACTATGCCCTGCGGCATCACTAACTTCCATCTGCACCAGGTCAGGCGTACGCAGCCTTACGTCAACCTGAAACCCCTCC
This sequence comes from Sphaerimonospora cavernae, assembly GCF_042435035.1. Taxonomy (NCBI): domain Bacteria; kingdom Bacillati; phylum Actinomycetota; class Actinomycetes; order Streptosporangiales; family Streptosporangiaceae; genus Sphaerimonospora; species Sphaerimonospora cavernae. Next base: position 119,538 of record NZ_JBHMQT010000005.1, on the reverse strand, counting down.
CGGCGATATGCGTCCACGACCAATTGCTCGACCTGCTCGGGAGTGCCCCGCCACGGCGTGAACAAGTCGATGTCCTCTGACGGGCGGGCACCGAAGCCATGCAATTGAACCGCATGACCGCCGCCGAGGACAAAGCCGTATCGCGCGGCCAATTCCAAGCCGATACGGGCGAGGCACTCCTGAAGCTGATCCATCAGGCGGCTGCACGACGCAGCTCGGGAAACCGGTTCTCCCAAAGCGCACGGACTCGCCGTGCAGGCAGGATCTCCTCCGACGTGATCAGTCCCTGGCGAGGGTTCCCTGGTAGGTGATGTCGCCTTTGGCGCCGTCCCAGCGGTAGGAGAGGCCGTCGTCGGTTCTGGTCAGGGTGGCCGTACCGGCCGCACACTTGTCGATCCGGAAGACCAGCGCGGTCTCGGAGCTGCGCGTCAGCGTCAGGGGCGCCCGGCACGAGGTGGTCACGTCCTTCCAGGTGCCGTTGCCCTTGCCCGGCTCCAGCACGATCTGGATGTCGGTCTCGTCGTATCCCACGTTCGGCTCGATGTGGCCTCCCCATGTGCCGGCGAACACCGCCGGTACGGTCCCCCCGGGCGTGGTCGTCGGCACGGCGGTGGCCTTCGGCGTGACGGTGGGGTCTCCTGCCGGGTCGTCCTGCACAGCGCTGTCGTCCTGTGCGGTGCCGTCGTCCTCCGACGTGGCGGTGTCGTCTCCCGCGGTGGCGTTCCGGTCACCGCTCTGATCGGCCGGAGGCGCCGTCTGGGTGCCGGCCGGTGAGACGCTCGTCGTCGCGGCGGCGCCCTGCGAAGAGGCGGACGAGGCGCCGTTCAGCCGCGGCGCCAGCAGGGCGGCGGTGACCGACAGTGCGGCGACGGCCGCCACGGCCCCGATGACGATCCCGGTACGCGAACTCCGCCGTTCGCCGCCTGCCCCGGTGGCCTCCACCGAGCCCGGCAGGGTCGCCCCGGCCGCGGTGAGGATGGCGGTCGTCTCGCCGTGTCGTACCCCCTCCGGTCTGGTGGCCGCCGCGGCGCCCGCCCGCAGCGGGTTGGGGGCGGACCCGACGAGCTCCAGCAGGAGATCCCGGGAGGATGGCCGGCGCGCCGGATCCTTGGCGAGGCAGCGTTCGACCACCCCGCGCAACGACGCGGGCAGCGCCGATGCGTCGGGCTCGGCGGTCAGGATCCGGTGCATGACCGCGGGCACGCTGTCGGCGCCGAAGGCCGCACGGCCCGTGGCGGCGAAGACGATCGTGGCCCCCCAGGCGAACACGTCGGCGGCGGGGGTGGCCGGATGCCCGGCGATCTGCTCGGGTGCCAGATAGGCGGGGGTGCCGACCGGGCCGGCTGTGATCGTGTCGCTCGCACCGTGCCGGGCGATGCCGAAGTCCACCACCCGGGGCCCGTCCGGCCCGAGGAGCACATTGCCGGGCTTGAAGTCGCGGTGCACGATCCCGGCGGCGTGGATGGCCGCCAGCGCCGTGGCCGTACCGACCGCGAGCCGTTCCAGCTCACCGCCGCGCAGCGGGCCGCCGGAGCCGACCCGCTGCTGCAGGGACGGCCCGTCGATGAACTCGCTCACGACGTACGGCATCCGCCCGTCGACCACCGCGGTCAGCACCCGGGCCGTGCAGAACGGCGCGACGCTGCGCATCGCGTCCAGTTCGCGGACCAGCCGCTGTCTGACAGATGAGTCGAGCCCCGACTTGAGCACCTTCACGGCGACCGGCTCCCCGCCAGGCACCCGGCCGAGGTAGACCACCCCCTGCCCGCCCTCGCCGAGCCGTCCGGTCAGCGTGAACTCGCCCAGCGTACGCGGGTCATCGGGCTCCAAGGGGGTGACCATGGGACCGCACGATAGCGGTCCGAAGGTGTCACCGGATACGGCTCAGAGCAGGCGGAGGTCGACCACGTAGGCGAGCCTGCGCCGCCCGGCATCGCTCATGTGCAGGTGATCACCGTGGTCGTACGCGGGTGCGAGTTGCTCGGGGAACTCCGGATCGCGGACGGCCTTGTCGAAGTCGATGACGCCGTCGAAGGCCCCGCTGGTGCGGATCCATTTGTTGACCTGCTGCCTGATCTCCTCCCGATCCTCGGTCCAGGTGCCGAAGCCGTAGAACGGGGTGAGCGTCCCGCCGAGGATCCGTACCTTTCGGGCATGGGCCATCTTGATCAGCCGTTTGTAACCGTCGATCAGCGGCGCTGCCGAGGTGTAGTAGCCCCGGGAGATGTCGTTGATGCCCTCGTAGAGGATGACCGTGCGCACCCCGGGCTGGGTCAGCGCGTCGCGCCGGAAACGGCCCACACCGCGCGGCCCGGCGTCATGGTGGAGCAGCCGGTTGCCCGCGATGCCGGCGTTGAGCACACCCATCCGCCGGTTCGCCGGCAGCCGGACGAGCCGCTGGTAGAGGTAGTCGGTCCAGCGCCGGTTGGCGTCCGCGCTCTGCCCCGCGCCGTCGGTCAGCGAGTCGCCGAACGCGACGACCGAGCGCGTCGCCTTCGGCGCGCCCACGGCGAGGCGGTCCAGGAAGTACCACTGGGTGCTGGTGTAGGTGAAGCCGTCGGCGGCCTCTTCTGCGGCGAAGTCTCCCGGATCCGACAGGTACGTGGTCGCGTAGGCGCGCTCGTGCCCGGTCACGCCCTGGACGTTGCTCGGAACGTAGAGGCTGACGACCACGTCCGATCCGCCGGGGATCTTTCCGGGAATCGGGTCGCTCCAGGCGGCGCGCCCGGAGCCGATCGTGACCGATTCGCGCCCGCCGAAGGTCACCGGACGGTTGGTGCCCATGAGGATCTCCGCGCCGTACGCCTGGATGCCGACGTGGACACCGCGGAACGTCACGGGCGCCGAGCCGAACAGGTTGGACAGGCGGATGCGCATCCCCGTGCCGCCGACGCTGGTCCGCACCACCATCCGGACCGTCTGATCGCCGAGGGCGGCGGCGAGCCGGGTGGTCGACGCCGACCAGGTGCCGACCAGGCGATGGGAGGCGGGTTGCTCGTCTTTCCGGCCCCCGTGCCGATCGGGCCGACGGTCGGCCTGCAGCGATTCCGCCTGCGCCGGAGCCGCCGGGAGCACCACCACGGTCGTCGCCGCGGTCGCCGCGGTGAGGGCGACAGCCGCAATCATCAACCGGTGAACCGGCCGGGGCATCAACATCCTCCTGATGTGATCGCGAATGATGTGGCCCTACATTACGAGAGTTTTCCCCGTGGCATACGTGAAAGAGCCATCCACCTCGCCGGGCCGTACCGGCTCGTGGGGTCTAGGCTCGGAAACGATGAACGAGCATGAGCGCTGGATAGAACTGAACGGTGCGGTCAACGTACGGGACCTGGGCGGGCTGCCGACCACCGACGGCAGCATCACCCGGTCCGGCCGGATTTTCCGATCGGACAACCTGCAGGGGCTGACCGACGGCGACATCGACCGTCTGGTCGGGGACCTCAAACTGAGGAATGTCGTGGATCTGCGGTCCGTGGCCGAGGTGCGGCTGGAGGGTCCCGGCCCGCTGACCCGGGTGGCGGAGGTCGGGATCCATCACCTCAGCCTGTTCCCCGAGGGCGGGTTGTTCACCGACGCCGGAGCCGACACGGTCGACGAGCGGACGCTGCCCCGGCGGGTCGGGCAAGCCGAGGACGAGAGCGCGGACCCGCGGGTCACCCGCTTCTACACCGGCTATCTGCGTGACCGTCCCGACTCGATCCTGGCGGCGCTGCGGGTGCTCGCCGCGGACGACGGCGCGGCCGTGGTGCACTGCGCGGCCGGCAAGGACCGCACCGGCGTGGTGAGCGCGCTCGCGCTCGCGGTGGCCGGGGCCGCCCCGGAGGCCATCGTCGCCGACTATGTCGCCACCGGCGTGCGACTGGAGGAGGTGCTCGCGCGGCTGCGGACCAGTGAGACCTACCGGGCCGACCTGGACGCGCACCCCGCGGACATGCATCAACCCCGGGCCGAATACATGACGCGGTTCCTGGCCAGGCTCGACCGCCGGTTCGGCGGCCCGCTCGGCTGGCTCACCGCCAACGGCTGGACCGACGGCGACACCCGGGCCCTGCGCGCCCGCCTCCGCGACTGAGGATGCGGAGGCACGTCCAAGCGCGTGCCTCCGCTCAACTGTGAGGCAGTCGTACGACCTGGACGAAGAACTCGTCGATCTGCTGGACGGCCGCGATGAACTGGTCGAGGTCGACGGGCTTGGTCACGTACGCGTTGGCATGCAGCTTGTAGCTGCGCAGGATGTCCTCTTCCGCGGCCGAGGTGGTCAGCACCACGACGGGGATGTGGTTCAGATCGGAGTCGGATTTGATCTGCCTGAGGACTTCGCGGCCATCGTACTTCGGCAGGTTGAGGTCGAGGAGGATCAGGCCCGGCCTCGGTGCCTCGGTATGGGCCCCCCTGCGATACAGGAAGTCGAGCGCCTCCTCACCGTCGCGGACGACGTGCAGGGTGTTGCCGATCTTGTTGTCCGCGAACGCCTCGCGGGTCATCAGCTCATCGCCCGGGTCGTCCTCGACGAGCAGGACGTCTATGGGCTCGGCGTCGGTCATCATTCGGGTGTCCCTTCGGTCAGGGCCGTCACTGGCTGGGTCGGAGCGGTGACGGGCAGGGTGAAACAGAAGCGGGTGCCACCGGTATAGGCGGTGTCGATCCAGATGCGCCCGCCGTGATGTTCCACGATTTTCTTGCACAGGGCCAAGCCGATGCCGGTGCCACCGTACTGGTCACGGCCGTGCAGGCGTTGGAAGATGACGAAGACCTTCTCGGCGAACTCTTCCGGGATGCCGATGCCGTTGTCGCTGACGCACAGCCTCCAGCCGGCCTGCCGAGGCTCCGGTTCACAGGTGATGGAGACGGCCGGGGATCGGTCCGGGTGCCGGAACTTGATGGCGTTACCGAGAAGATTCTGCCAGAGCATGGACAGCAGGACCGGGTCTCCCGTCACCCGGGGCAGCTCATCGGGCCGATCGACGTATACGCCGGACTCCTCGACGGCCGCGGCGAGGTTGGTCAGGGCCTTGTCCACAGCCTGGTCGAGCGGCACGTCCGTCCGGGCGTCGTTGAGCCGTCCAACCCGGGAGAAGGTGAGCAGGTCGGTGATGAGGACCTGCATCCGCTTGGCGCCGTCGACGGCGAAGTCGATGTACTGGACGCCTCGGTCGTCGAGCTTGTCACGGTAGCGGCGCTCGAGCATCTGGCAGAAGGAGGCGACCTTGCGCAGCGGCTCCTGCAGGTCGTGGGAGGCGACGTAGGCGAACTGCTCCAGTTCGGCGTTGGACCGGCGCAGCTCGACGGCCTGAACATCCAGATCCACCGCCAGCCTGGCCAGCCGTTCCCGCTGAGCCTGTGAGGACTGCAGCGCGGCGACGATGCGCATTCGCATGTTTTCCACGTCATCGGCCACGGCCCGAAGATCGGCCGGTCCCCTGGGGGTGATGCGGTGGGTGAACTCGCCGTCGGCGACACGCCGGGACGCGGCGCGCAGACCCTGCAGGGGCCTGGCGACCAGCAAGTTGATCAGGACGGCCAGCACCGCGGCGGCGAGAAAGAAGAGCGCGACCAGCCCGGCCATCACAAAACCGCGCACATCTCGCATCTGTTCCAGCCGGCGTAGCCCCTCATCCCGGACCTCGTCCAGTTGGGCGGTCTGGGTCTCCAACAGGGCACGCAGATGATCGAAGGCTTCCTTGCCCTGATCCGGGCTCGTGTTGTCGCTCGCCTGGGGCCTGCCCACCACGACCTTCGCGATCAGCGGATCGGCGTAGGACTGCCGCCATCGGACCGCCGCCGACTCGATCTCGTCCAGAGTGGCCAGCAGCGCCGGTCGACTCTCCAGCAGCGCACGCAGACGGTCCGCCGACTGGGCCTCGACCTGCTTGCCCTCCGTGTACGGCATCAGGAAGGACGGCTGGGCCGCCATCGCATACCCCCGTGCTCCGCTCTCCTGGTTGAGCAGGGCGGTCTGCAGCCGATATGCCTCGATCCTGGCCGGTGTGATCGTCGAGGTCATGTACTCGGAGAAGTCCGTGGTCCCCTGCAGCAGCCGGGAGCCGACCACGGCGCCGACGATGACCAGCAGCACCATCAGACCCAGGACCAGGTGAAACCAGCCCCGCACGGTGATGCGGAGATACAGCTGGAGCCTGCCGAGCCCCGAGGTGGCGGACTGCCCTGTGGATGTGGTCATGGGATGCTCACGTCCCTGCTCCACTGCAGGTGTACCAGGGCCACATCGTCGGCCAATCCGCCATAATTCTCCGACATGGCCTCGGCCCGGCTGAGCAGGCTGTCGACGAACGCCGCCGGCGCCAGATCGGCCGACTGCCGGGCCAGGACCAGCAGGCCGTCCTCACCGAGCCGCTCGCGTGAGCCGATGCGTCCCTCGTACAAGCCGTCGGTGAACAGCACGATCTCCGCCTCTGGCACCAGGTCCATCCGGTGAGCCGGGAAGTCGTCGACCCCGGGCAGCATCCCCAGAGCCGGGCCCCCGGGAGGCACGAGCAGTTCCACTCCCGCCGGGGAGCGTACGAGCATGCCCGGATGACCGGCTCGCATGACCGTGGCACCCCGCCGGTCGGGGGAGAGCACCAGGCTCGTCATCGTGGCGTAGATCTGCCCGCTCGACCGTTCAGCGATCAGCAACTCCTGCAGTTTCCGAAGCTGCCGGGGCCCGAATGTTCCGTTGAGCACCAGCGTGCGCCAGGCGATGCGCAATCCCACTCCGAGCGCCGCCTCATCGGGACCGTGACCGGACACATCTCCGATCATGGCGTGCACACTGCCGTCGGCCAGTTGCACGACGTCGTAGAAGTCCCCGCCCAGCAGCGTCTGGGCTCGGCCCGGCCGGTAGCGCGCCACCACGTCCACGTCGCCGGCGCCCCGCAGCAGCGGTACCGGCAGCAGACCACGCTCGAGGCGGGCGTTCTCCCGCGCGTGAATCCGGCCCGCCTGCAAGGCAGCGGCATCCTGCTCGGCCTGCTTGCGCTGCATCGCGTAACGCACCGCACGGCCGAACAGATCCGGTTCGACTTTGCCCTTGACCAGATAGTCCTGTGCACCGGCGGCCACCGCGCTCAGTCCCACGGACTCCTCAGCCAGCCCGGTGAGCACGACGATCGCGATGTGTTCCCCGTGCTGCCGCAGGTCGCTCAGCGACTGGAGACCATGCGCGTCGGGCAGGTGCAGATCCAGCAGGATGCACCCGGGCTGCCGGTCGGCCAACCACTCCAGCGCCTGCTCCAGGCTGCTCACCCACTGCAGCCGCATCTCCAGCCCGCTGTCGGCCAGGAGCTCCTCCACCAGCAGCGCGTCACCTGCATCGTCCTCGACGAGCAGTAACGGCGGCTGCTCGTCCGCCTCGGCCCGCTCCGGCCCGTCCCCGACCGACCCGGACAGGCGGAGGTCCGGCGATGTCTGTGCAGGCCCGGCGGCAGGCTGCTGCTCAGTGCGCGAACGCCCCACCGCACGAGGCACTTGTCCCCCTCACTATCCACTTGTCTCATTGGTTACGGAGACATTACCGGCACGGCGCCGGCAATCGGCACCACGGGTGTGCAGGAGGTCACCCACGACTGTCAGGTCACCTCATCACACCGAGCCGGGGGACGAGGCGGGGCAGGTCGGTGAGGGCGTCGGCGACCAGATCGGCCTCGGCGGCCCCGGGGCTCGCGGCGTGCAGATATCCCCACGGGCCGCGGCGCAGCAGAGCCGTACGCATCCCGGCCCGCCTGGCCGGCCGCACGTCGTTGTCGAGCCGGTCGCCCACATAGAGGATCTCCCGCGGGGCCCGGCCGGCGACGGCCGCGACCTTGGCGAAGAAGCCCGGCTCCGGCTTCTCCACGCCCCAGGCCGCCGACGTGTGGATCGCGTCGACCGGCAGGTCCATCGCGGCGAGCGCGTCGTAGGCCTGCGGCGGCTGGTTGCCCGCGACGATCACCTGGTAGCCGGCCTCGCGCAGCGCCGCCAGCCCGGGCCGCACGTCGGGGTAGAGGTCGCCGGCGTCGAAGTTCTCCCGCAGGCCGCCCGGGTCGTCGCGCCGCCACGCCTCGATCTCGGCCTCCAGATCGAGCCCCGGCCGGATCACCTGGAAAGCCTCCTGGTGTCCCCGATCGAGCGCGGCCATGCCGCCGAGCACGCCCATGAAGGTCAGGCGCGGCACGCCGAGCCGGTCGGCCCAGCGCGACCAGATCCGCGTCTCGTCGATCAGCGTCTCCCCCACGTCGAACACGAGCGCGCGAATCACCATCGTCTCCCCCATCTGCTTCACAACCTACTCAGATCCGCTCGATCGCCTTGCGGATGCGCTTCTCCGACACCGGCGCCGGGGTGCCGAGCTGCTGGGCGAAGAAGCTCACCCGCAGTTCCTCGATCATCCACCGGATGTCCCGTACGGCGGGCGCCTCGCGCTCTTCGGGCTTGAGGCTGTCGAGCAGGTCGCGGTAGTCGTCCTCGGCGTCGTGGACGCGGTGCATCCACTCCCGGTCGCGGTGCGGGTCGTCCGGCAGCTTCTCCAGGCGGCGTTGTACGGCACGCAGATAGCGGTGCACGTCCGGCAGGCGGCCGTAACCGGTCCCCGTGACGAACCCCGGGTGGACGAGCCCTTCCAACTGCTCCCTGAGGTCGTCCACGATGTCGGCGGGCCCGGCGAGAGAGCTCTGCACGGCATGCCAGACCGTGAGGATCCGCTCGACCCGGGCGACGACCTCCTCGGTGGTGTCGAACAGCGACGCGCGCACGTGGTCGTGCAGGCGGCGGAATCCCGCCTCGTCCCACGCCGGTCCCCCGGCCTCGGCGATCAGCCTGTCGGCCGCGCACGCCGTACAGTCGTCGAACAGCGCGGCCGCGCCGCCGTGCGGGCTGCGGCTGAGCGCGAGCTTGGCCGGCGTGCCCAGCCCGCGCAGGATCGCCTTCGCCGGGTTCACCACGTTGAGCAGCAGCAGCCTGCGGGTCCCGGCCCACATGGCCCGGCGCTGCTCGGCCTCGGTCTCGAACATGCGGACCGCGACGCTGCCGGTCTGGTCGACCAGCGCCGGGTAGGCGCGCATCCGGCCCTGCTCGAAGAGCTTGGGCAGCGCGCCGATGTCCCAGTCGCGCAGCCCGGTGCGCTCCAGGTCATCGGCGGCGCGGGACAGCGTGGCGCGCAGGCGGGGCGCGAGGCGGCGTTTCAGCTCCTCCAGGTCCTTGCCCTCGGCGATCGTCCGCTTGCGGTCGTCGACCACCCGGTAACTGATCCGCAGATGCTCGGGCACCTGGTCCGGCGCCCACGCCTCCCGGGGGATGTCCACCGCGGTCATGCGGTGCAGTTCCCGTTCCAGCGCGTCGAGGATCGGCTCGCTGCCGGGCCGTACCCGCTCCAGTACGGCCTTGGCGTAGTTGGGCGCGGGCACGAAGTTGCGCCGCAGCTGCTTGGGCAGCGACCTGATGAGCGCGGTGACGAGCTCCTCACGCAGCCCGGGGATCTGCCAGTCGAAGCCGACCGGTTCGACCTGGTTGAGCACGGCGAGCGGGACGTGCACGGTCACGCCGTCGGCGGTCGCCTCCTCAGCGGGCTTGTCCTCGGCCCTGCCCCCGGCGGGCGCCGACCCCGGATCGAACCGGTAGGTGAGGCGCATCCGCTGGCCGTTCTGCCGCCACGCGTCCGGGTAGTCGCCGGCGCTGACCCCGGCGCCCTCGTTGACCAGCATCTCCGGTGAGAAGGTCAGCAGATCGGGGGTCTCGCGGGCGGTCTTCTTCCACCAGCTGTCGAAGTGCCGTCCGGAGACGACGTCGCCGGGGATTCGCTGGTCGTAGAAGTCGAACAGCGTCTCGTCGTCCACCAGGATGTCGCGCCGACGGGCCTTCTCCTCCAGCCGTTCGACCTCCTGCAGCAACTTGCGGTTGTCATGGAAGAACCTGTGGTGGGTCCGCCAGTCGCCTTCGACGAGGGCGTTGCGGATGAACAGCTCGCGGGACAGCTCGGGGTCGATCCGGCCATAGTTGACCTTGCGCTCGGTCACGATCGGCACGCCGTACAACGTGACCTTCTCGAGCGCGATGACGGCGGCCTGGTCCTTCTCCCAGTGCGGCTCGCTGTAGGTGCGTTTGACCAGGTGCTGGGCGAGCGGCTCGATCCACTGCGGCTCGATCTTGGCGTTGACCCGCGCCCACAGCCGGGACGTCTCGACGAGCTCGGCCGACATCACCCAGGCCGGCTGCGCCTTGGCGAGCGCCGATCCCGGAAAGATCGCGAAGCGCGCCCCCCTGGCGCCGATGTACTCGGTGATCGGCCTGCGGCCGTCCTGCCTGCGCTTTTCTACGACGTCCTTGACCCCGACGTGCGACAGCAGGCCGGCGAGCAGCGACTGGTGGATCCGCTGGGGGTCGGCGTCGACGCTGTTCGGCACGATGCCGAGCGTCTTGGCCACCTGCCGCAGCTGGCTGTCGATGTCCTGCCATTCCCGGACCCGCAGGTAATTGAGGTACTCCGACTTGCACAGCCGCCGGAACGCGCTCGACGACAGCTCCCGCTGCCGCTCCTGAAGATATCGCCACAGATTGAGATAGGTGAGGAAGTCCGATTCCTTGTCGGCGAATCGCCGGTGTTTCTCGTCGGCCGCCTGCTGTTTTTCCGCGGGCCGCTCGCGCGGATCCTGGATCGACAGGGCCGCCGCGACGACCATGACCTCCCGGGCGCAGCCGTTGTGATGGGCCTCCAGCACCATCCGCCCCAGCCGGGGGTCCACCGGGAGCTGGGCGAGCTTCCGCCCGACCGGGGTGAGCTGCGGGCCGGGACCTTTCTGCCGGCCTTTCTGCAGGGCCTGGGACGGCCCGGCGGAGGCGGCCGGGGCCAGTGCGCCGAGTTCGTGCAGCAGGTTGACCCCGTCCTTGATCTGCCGGCTGTCCGGCGGCTCGACGAACGGGAACGCCGCGATGTCTCCCAGGCCCAGGGAGGCCATCTGCAGGATGACGCTGGCCAGGTTGGTACGGAGGATCTCCGGGTCGGTGAACTCCGGCCGGGAGGCGAAGTCCTCCTCGGAGTAGAGCCGGATGCAGATGCCGTCGGACGTACGGCCGCAGCGGCCCTTGCGCTGGTTGGCCGAGGCCTGCGAGATCGGCTCGATCGGCAGCCGCTGCACCTTCAGCCGGTTGCTGTAGCGGGAGATGCGAGCCGTGCCGGGGTCGATGACGTATTTGATGCCCGGGACGGTCAGCGAGGTCTCGGCGACGTTGGTCGCCAGCACGATCCGGCGCCCCCCGCGCCCATGAGAAACACTGCGGGACTGGAAGACCCGGTGCTGCTCGGCCGCCGACAATCGCGCGTACAGCGGCAGGACCTCCTCCGGGCGGCCCTTCAGCGCGTCCGCCGTGTCGCGGATCTCCCGCTCCCCGCTCAGGAAGACCAGGATGTCGCCCGAGCCCTCACCGCACAGCTCGTCGACCGCGTCGACGATCGCCTGGGTCTGGTCGTCGTCCTCGCCGACCGGGCGGTACCGGACCTCGACGGGGTAGGTGCGGCCGGACACCTCGACGATCGGCGCGCTTTCCCGCCCCGGTTCGGAGAAATGCCGGGCGAACCGCTCGGGGTCGATCGTGGCCGAGGTGATGATCACCTTGAGGTCGGGCCGCTTCGGCAGCAGTTGCTTGACGTATCCGAGGATGAAGTCGATGTTGAGGCTGCGCTCGTGGGCCTCGTCGATGATCAGCGTGTCGTACTGCAGGAGAAGCGGGTCGGTCTGCATCTCGGCGAGCAGGATGCCGTCGGTCATCAGCTTGACGAGCGTGCCGTCACTGGAGTGGTCGGTGAACCGCACCTTGTAGCCGACCGCCTCGCCCAGCGGGATGGACAGCTCCTCGGCGATGCGCTCGGCCACGGTCCGCGCGGCGATCCGCCGGGGCTGGGTGTGCCCGATGGCCCCGTGGACGCCCCGGCCGAGCTCCAGGCAGATCTTCGGCAGCTGGGTCGTCTTCCCCGAGCCGGTCTCGCCCGCCACGATCACGACCTGATGATCGCGGATGGCCTCGAGCAGGTCGTCCCTGCGCCGGCTTACCGGCAGCTCCGCCGGATAACTGATCTTCGGTACGGCGGCACGCCGTACCGAGACGCGCCGCTCGGCGGCCTCGATGTCTCCGGCGATCTCGCCGGCCACGGCCCGGCGTACCGCGCCGTCGCGGACCTTGCGCATGCCGTCGAGGCGGCGGCGCAGCCTGCGCTGATCGCGCAGCATGAGGTCGGGAAGGCGGCCCTGAAGGTCGGCGAGCGTGTTCATTCCATGCTCAAGGATAGGCAACCACCCCCGTGGCCCTGCCATCCGTTTTCCGCGCACCGGGGGTGGTGGGGTGCGAGGCCATCAGGTGATTGGGACATTTGGGGACGGGTAGCAATAAAAAGGATGAACATCCACAAAGGGGGACCGGATGATCAGGATGCTCCACCAGATGGGGCTGCGCTCCAACATGATGTACGGGGCCGGCCTCCTGTCGATCGGTGCTTCGATCGCCTCGTGGTTCGTTTCGAAGCAGTACGAGCGCGCGGGCATGGACCGGGCCGACCGCTGGGGGCTGTTCATCGGCGAGTGGGCCCCGACGTGCTTCGCGCTCGGCATCGCCCTGCGCATGGAGGAGCTGAGCGAGGAGATGGGTCACGAGACTCCCGAGTTCCACGAAGAGGGCGCGGAGATCCGGCAGCCCGCCCGGACCGGAATGTGACACCGGACCGGAATGTGCCACCGGCCAACACCACCCCGCCCCACCACCAAACCCCGTGATCTTGCGAATACTCGCACATCGAGCCAGGAGCAGGGACTTCACATTCATGATCTTGCGGTTTCTCGCAGACATAGGTCCCGACCAGCGGAGACATCTTCCGTGATCTTGCACTCGCTACTGCAAGATCACGGAGTTGATTCGCGCAGGTCAGGAAGGTAGTTTGCAAGAAACTGCAAGATCACGGGCCGGGTGTGGCCACGGGCCTGGCCGGACCTGGTCGGACGCCTTCTCGGGGTTTCTCGGGCTTCTCAGGATTTCTCGGGCTTCTCGGTCTTCTCGGTCTTCTCGGTGCGGACGACGGCGATCGGGCAGTGTGCCCGATGGAGGACGCCATGGCTCACCGAACCGAGCAGCGCCCCCTTGACCTCGCCGACTCCGCGGGTGCCGACGACCACCAGGTCCGCGGTCCGGGAGGCCTCGGCGAGAGCCGAGATGGGGTGCCCGCACACGGCGGACTCCACCAGTGGGACATCGGGGTGCTCCTCCCGCCACGGCGCCAGCCGACGGCGGAACGACTCCGCCTCCGCGTCGAAGATCTCACCCATCACCGCGCCGTATCCGCTGGCCACCGGACTGAACATGGGCGACTGCCAGGCGTTCACGGCACGCACTCGAGCCCCGCGCAGCCGGGCCTCCTCGAACGCGAACGCGACCGCCGACTCACTGTGCGGGGATCCGTCGAAGCCCACCACGACCTCGTCGTACGGCTCGTGCCGGACGTCCCTCACCACGACGAGCGGGGCGGCCGCCCGGGCGGCGAGGCCTAGCCCGACGGACCCGAGCACGAGCCCGGCGAATCCCCCCATCCCCCTGCTGCCGATCACGAGGAGGTCGGCCCGCTCCGACTCATCCGTCAGCCGCTCGACCACGGTGCCCGTGGCGAGATCGGTGGTCACGGTGAGACCGGGTGCCCGCCCTCCGGCGCGCTCGTCCGCTCGCTCCCGGGCGTGGGCGAGCACGCCCTCGCAGTAGTCCGACACCGATTCGCTGAAGCCTTCCACCGCGTGGAAGGGATACTCGTTGGCCCACGGCTCGCGAACATGCACGATCTTCAGCGCGGCGTCGTGCCGCAGTGCGTCGTCCACCGCCCAGTCCACCGCCGCCAGTGCCTGTTCGGAGCCGTCGACGGCCACCACGATCAAACCGGACATGTTCGCGACCTCCCGGGTAGTTCCGACAACTCCATCACACCGTCTTGACCGCGGCGCGGCCAGCGGCCGAACGGCCCGGCCGAAAAGGACCTCCGGCCTCTGCGCCGTCTCTGCCGGACAGGAGTTCGATGGAGGGGGCGAGGAGCCCGGAAGACAACGGACCGCGTCATCCACATCCCGCAAAGGAAGATCTCCGCGATCCGGGGCCGGTCTGTGCGGACGGGCCCTGTTAGGAGCGGGGAACGGCGGAGAGATGCTTGACAGAGGAGGTGGACCTCATGGAATCCAAGAGATGGAACGTCGAGATCTTCGTCGACGAAGACGACAGTGACGACCTCACCACCGCGACCGCCGTGCTGTACACCAACGCCGGCAGAAGGCACGAAAGCGTCGCGCACGCCCGACGCAACCCGGTAGACCGGCCCGTTCCAGACATCGGTGACGAGCTGGCGGCGGGACGCGCACTGTCGGACCTGGCCGCGAAACTGCTCGGGGACGGCGCGGACGACGTCGCGCGGCTCGCGGGGCCGGCCTACGAGACGCACTGACGGCTCGGGCTCAAGGCGCGGGCGGACAGATCACCGGAGGACGCGGCGGACGGGCGACGTCACGTGCCGCGGAGTAGTGTCATTCCTCTCTAACGACGTCCTCCGGGTTCTTGTCCTCCCGCATGCCTCGCCAGGAGGGATGCCGCAGCCGGCCGTCGCCCGTCCACTCGCCGAACCGCACCTCGCCGACCAGCACGGGATGCACCCAGTAAGCACCCCGCGTGTCCTCGCGTGGCAGTTCCTCGTCGAAAGGCGAGGTCTCCCGCTTCAGTCGCGCCAGCCGGACGGCGAGCTCGCGCAAGGTGGCCTCGGTGAATCCGGTGCCCACGCTCCCCGCGTAGCGGAGGCGGCCGCCCTCGTCGTGAACGCCGAGCAGCAGTGACCCGATCATGCCGGCGCGGCGACCGGCGCCGGGCCGCCAGCCGCACACGACGACATCCTGGGTGCGGAAGTTCTTCACCTTCACCCAGTCAGGCGACCGTCTTCCCGGCCGGTACGGCGAGGCCAGCCGCTTGGCCATCACCCCTTCCAGGCCCAGCCTGCGCGACTCGGCGAGCACGTGCGCGCCGTCGTCGCGGAAGCACGGCGGCACGTCCCAGTGGTCACCGGGCGTGACCAGCTCTTCGAGCAACTCCCGGCGGGCTGTGTACGGCATGGAGATCACAGGCTCGGCGTCGACGTGCAGCACGTCGAACAGCAGGTACGCCACCGGCACGGCGACCGCCAATCGAGCGATCTTGGCGGCCTGCCGCTGGTGCATCCTCGGTTGCAACGCCTCGAACGACGGCCTGCCGCGCCGGTCGAACGCGACGATCTCCCCGTCCAGGACCAGGTCGTGTCCGCCCACCGCCTCGGCGAGCCCGTACGTCTCCGGGTACGCCACCGTGATGTCCCTGGCGTTCCGGGAGATCAGCCGGAGCCGGCCGCCCTCGATGTAGGCGAGCGCCCGCACTCCGTCCCACTTCATCTCGAAGGCGTAGTTCTCACCCGGCTCGGGGAGCCGCCCGGCGGCCTGCCCCGTCATCGGCGGGTACGCCGGCAGCCCCCTCATGCCACCCGGACTTCACTCATACAGATCTTCGCTTCAGCCGAACAGACGGGTCACCTGCCCGGTGAGCAGCCCGGCGGCTCGCATCTCCTCGGTCAGCCAGGAGAACGCGGGCAGCACCACACTCCCGCCGCCGTTCACAGGAGCGAAGCCTCCCGGCGCTCCCACCACGAAAACAGGCGGCACTGGACCCGCTCCGGGCACCGGACCGGCGGGCGGCGCTCCGGCGGCCACCGGGCGGTTGAGCGCGCTCTGACCTGGGGTGGTCCCGTTGGTGTGCACGGGATCGCCCCCGGCGTCCCCGGCGCCCGCCCCCCGCGCCTTGACCGCGCGGCCCTTGCCCGTCATCCCGCGACCGCGTCCGCCGGGCTGAGCCACCCCGCCCGGGACCACATCACCCTGGGTGACACCGGGCTGGGCGACCGTGCCGGGCTGACCGGTCAGCCCCGTTTCGGCGGCGGCCGGTTCGCCGGCGATCCCGGCGGCGACGGCCGCGCCGTCGGCGAATTCCAGTCCGCCCGGCATCGCCGGTCCCACACCGCCGACCTCCATGCCCCCTGGCATCGGGACCCCTGGCATGGGACCCCCTGGCGCCGCGCCGACGGCGTCCGGATCCACCGGACCCGGCACGAGCAGGCCGGCCCAGGCCATCTCGGTGGTGAGCCGGTCGAGCAGCACGCGGATGTCGGCGGCCGGGATATCGGTGAATTCCGGTGCTATGAGCGCGAGGGCCGGGCTCAGGGCGAGCAGCGCGTTGGGCAGGCCCGCTCCGGTACGGCCCGGGTCGCCGAGGTCGAGAGGCAGGCAACTCGACTTGATGATCTGGAAGAGGCGCTCGACCCGCCGGGCGTCACGCGTGCCGTACCCGTCGCAGAGGTCCGGATGGTGGGCCAGCACGAGAGCCGCCAGGCCGGTGACGTGCGGCACGGCCATCGAGGTCCCGTCCCAGGCGGCGTAGTCGCCCGACGGGACGGCCGACAGCACGGCCACGCCCGGCGCGCAGACGTCGACCTCCGGCCCGTGACAGGTGAATCTCGGCGAGAAATATCCCTCCGCCGTGCACGGATCAGTGATCTCGGCGGCGTGTGCGGTGCCCGAGGGGAAGGTGCCGGCCCGCCCGATCGCGGCGACGGTCAGCACGGTGGGCAAGTTGCCGGGGAAGCCGACGGGTCCTCCGTCGTTGCCCGCCGCGACCACGCACGCCACGCCGGCCTCGCGGGCCTGCGCGATCTTGGCGGCCACGAGCTGGGACGGCTGCCTGCTGCCGAGGCTCAGGTTCACCACGTCGATCCGCTGCTTAATGCAGTAGTCGAGTGCCTCGATGAGCTCGCTGAACCGTCCCCCCGGGAAGATTTTGCAGGCGTGCACCTCGGCCTCGACGGCGAAGCCGACGACGCCCTGGCCGTCGTCCGCCCCAGCGATGATCCCCGCGCAGTGGGAGCCGTGGTAGGCGGTGTCCACCGCCCAGCCGTCCGGCTTACGCTCGGTGAGGTCGACACCTCCACTGATGCGATTGAGCAGGTCGGGATGGTCGATGGCCGCGCCGGAGTCGATGATCGCGACCTTCACGCCGGCGCCGCGGAACGTCGGCGGCAGCCGGTCGAGATTCATCGCCTGCTGCCCCCAGCCGAAGAGCCGGTGCCCCGGGAAGTCCTCGAAGGTATCCGACAGCCTCACCAGTTCGATCAGGTTCTCCCTGCTTGTGGACAGGGACGGACGGTCGAGGTGGAAGCTCCAGTGGCCGGAGCGAGGCTTGACCACCACACTGACGACGGATTCGGGCGTCTCGCCGGCGAGGGTCACCGATGCCCGGCCGTCCGCGCCCGTCACGGCCTGCGCCGGCCAGCCGTACCCGGTGACGAAGACGGTGGCTCCCGGCACCGGCTTGCACCCGACGTCGCGCACCAGGAACGTGAAAGTACTCTCGACGCCCGACGGCACCACCGCGGCAGCCGTACGGCGCCTGCGAGGCGGCCCGGGCACCTCGGTGTAGGTCAACAGCCGGTCGCGCTCGATGAGCACCTGCGGATACTTCATGTGCAGTTCGAGGGCGTGCTCGGCGGTCATGTCCACGATCAGGATCTCGGGGAACGGCGCGGCCGTCACCATCCCCTGAGGCACCATCCCCTGAGGCACCATCCCCTGAGGGGCGGTCCTCACGGAGACCGGCCCCTGCCGGTGCCCCGGCGGCTCGGTATGCCCCGGCGATCCGGGGTGACCCGGCAGTCGGCGACGCACGGTCACGTCGGGGTCGTTCTCGAGCAGCTCGCACAGGCTGTCGGCGTCGAGGGGCGTCGCGCTCACCCCCATCGCCGACAGGTACGGCTGCCGCAGCGCGGCCACCATGTAGCGCATGGGACGCGGCTCCACCACATGCGGCACCTGCCGCGTCGGCTGTCTGCCCCTGCTCGACGCCGGTGAGCGCGACTCGCTTCCGTCCTTGGGCTTGTCGTTACTGGTCACAACGTCTCGACTCTCCCCAGCTCAGGCTGGTCTCGCCGCACCTATGGGCTCGACGGGAACTAAGTCGTGTCTCAAAAGTCATGTCCTGCTGCGCGCGGCCCAGCCCGCGACGGACGGCACTTTTGCAACACTCCCAGGGGCCCGGACCGGTCGATCGACCGGTCCGGGCCGTTCATACGGACTCCGTCACAGGAGTGGAACCGTGGGCTGGCCGCTGTTGACGAAGCCGAGGACCGCCTGGAGCTGCGCCAGGCACGCCTCGAACTGTCCGGCCCGGTACAGCTGCACCGCCTGCACCAGCAGCGGGATGATTCCCGCGACCTGGGGTGCCTGCGGGAGCGACACCTGCAGCCAGGCGTAAAGCCGCTGCAGGGTCACCGCGCACTGTACCTGCGTTGGGACGAGCGCCGGCGGATGGCCCGGGATCGGCCCCATCGCCGTCCCCGTGACACCGCCGACCACCATGCCCATCGCCGGACCGGTCGTCATGGCCATCGCCGGGTTCACCACCGGATGTATGGCCTGGTTCATGGCCGGATTGGGCACCATGCCGGCTCCGCCCGAGACGGCGCCGGGCCAGGTAGCTCCTCCGCCCATCGAGTCCACCATGTGCCTCCGCTCAGAATCCGACACCGGCTGCGACCGGCACCTGCTGTGCGGCCTGCTGGTGCTGCTGGCTGACGTACTGCGGGGACACCTGCTGGCCGTACTGCGCCTGGTGCACCGCGCTGAGCGGGTTCACCGCGCCGAGCGTGCTCAGCGCGCTCAGCGGGGTGGGCGTGATCTGCGGAACGACCCGCAGACCGAGCGCCTGGGCGTACGGGGACTGGCCGTACTGGGTCTGTCCGTACTGGGCGGTCGGAACGTACTGCTGGGCGAGCTGCTGCTGGATCGCCTGCTCCTGGATCTGCTGCTCGACCTGGTGCTGGGTCTGCAGGACGTCCAGGATCTGGCGGGCAACCTCAACGCCGTGCCGGACGGCCATGCGGGCGACCTTGGTCCAGAAGGTCTGCGGGCTCACCAGGTGCTCCTGCGGGTGGACCTGCTCCTCCTGCTGGATCGCCCCGTTGAGCACCGATACCTGCTGGCCGGCGAGGTGCGGCATCGCCATGCCGAGCTGCGAGAGCTGCGGCGCGGCAATCTGCTGCTGGATGACCTGCTGGTACAGGACCGTCTCCAGAACCTGCCTGGCGACGGGAGCGCCGCGCCGGATGCCGATCCGGGCGATCCTGGCCCAGAAGGTCTGCGGGCTCACCAGGTGCTCCTGCGGGTGGATCTGCTCCTCCTGCCGGGTCGATTCGCTGATCGAGAGTGCCTGCTGCTGACCGAGCTGCAGCGGCGAGACCGGCTGCTGGGTCGTGTAACCCAGAGCGGCGGTCATGTACGAGGGTTGCATCGCTGTGAACGTCATAGTCACTCCTTCGAACCAGGTAGGTCTGGCTCATCGCCCTCTGTGATTACACAGCGTGACACGTTCACCGCACAACGTTGCTCGCGTAATGCTCCTCTAAGATCAACTTTGCGCTTCGCGGCCGACTATTCTCACTGTCTTGACGATTTTTATTTTCGGTGGCATCTTTGGCGACATGATGGACGTGGCGGTGATCGAGGACCCGGCCGCTGCCGAGGTCTCACTTGATCCGGTACGGGCACGGCTGCTGGCCGAGCTGACCGAGCCCGCATCGGCGACCATGCTGGCCGCCCGGGTCGGCCTGCCTCGGCAGAAGGTGAACTACCACCTCAAAGCGCTGGAACGCCACGGCCTGGTGGAACTGGTCGAGGAGCGCAGGAAAGGCAACGTCACCGAGAGGGTGATGCGAGCGGTGGCGTCATCGTTCGTGATCTCTCCGGTGGCGCTCGCCTCGGTGGCACCGGACCCCGCACGCTCACCGGACCACCTGTCAGCCCGCTGGCTGCTGGCCCTGGCCGCCCAGTTGGTGAGGGACGTGGGCTCACTGATCACCGGAGCGGCCAAGGCCCGCCAGAGGGTGGCCACGTTCGCGATCGACGGGCAGGTGCGCTTCGCCTCCGCCGCCGACCGGGCCGCCTTCGCCGGCGAGCTCGCCGAGGCGGTCACCGCCCTGGTGAGCAAGTACCACGACGAGACGGCCGAGGGCGGACGCGAGCACCGCGTCGTCGTGGCCGTGCACCCCGCCGTGAAACAGTCCGCACCCCCGACTCAGGAGACCTGACAATGCCACACGAGTTCGAGCTGGCCAAGGAGATCGAGCTGGACGCCACCCCCGAACAGGTGTGGGAGGCCATCGCCACCGGCCCGGGGATCGACTCCTGGTTCATGGGACGTACCGAGATCGAGCCGCACGAGGGCAGCAGAAGCCGGTTCACCATGATGGGCGGCGTCGACGAGTCCACGGTGACCGCTTGGGAGCCGGGCAAGCGCTTCGGGTACCGGAGCGACGAGAACCCGGACGGCATCTTCATGGCCTTCGAGTACCTCATCGAGGGCCGCGACGGCGGCAGCACCGTCCTGCGCCTCGTGCAGAGCGGCTTCCTGGGCGACGACTGGGAGACCGAATACGAGGCCATGCGGGCGGGCTGGGACATGTACCTCCACAAGCTGGCCCAGTACCTCGCGCATTTCCCCGGCCGGACCGCGAGGGCCGTCATCTCGGCCGCCCGCCCGAACACCGGCGACCCGGTCCGGGTATGGGCGGCGCTGACCGCGGCGATCGGGCTCTCCGGCCCGGTCACCGAGGGTGCGCCGGTACGGCTGGCCGTCGACGGGCTTCCCCCGATCGAGGGCGTCGTGGACTACGCCGGCCTCCCGTCCTACCTGGGCGTTCGCACCGGCGATGGCCTGTATCGGTTCGTTCACTCCGGCCCGTCGCGGCGCAACGTGCTGGTGCTCGGGCACCACATCTTCTCCGACGACGTGGACGAGCGTACGGCCGAACACGCCTGGAACTCCTGGCTTGACCGAGTGCTCGCCTGAGCGCTCGCATGGGGGTCTCCCCGTACCGCGAGATGACGGGGAACAGTGGACTCGGCGTTCATTGAAAGGCGGCCGGGCACGAAGCGAAGCGGAGTTGAATCGGGATACACAACGGACGCAAGCCGATTCCAAGCGGCTTTCAAGGTGGACGGCGACTGGATATGCGGGCTGCTGGAACACGCCGGTTTCGCCGTGGAAAGCGGACCGACCGGAACATACCACTATGATGACCCGCAAATCCGGCCAGAAGCGGCCGTATGGCTCGTTCGGGAGTTGTGAATGCGGGCGGGCGCCAGGCAGACCACGACGGGCGACACGGCCACGCGAAGCGGATCGAACGGCGGAGGCGTCTCCGGTCTCGACTTCCGGGTGCTGGGCTCCCTGGAGGTCGTGGACGCCAGAGGGAACATCCTGGACGTCGGATCGCGCAAGCAGCGGGCGGTGCTGGCCCTGCTGGTGCTGAACGCGCCGCACATCGTCCCGCTCGACCAGCTGATCGACCGGCTCTGGGCCGACGAACCGCCCTCGAGCGCCACGGGGACGCTCCAGGCCTACATCTCGCACCTGCGTAAGGTCCTCGAACCCCGGCGCAGCCCGCGCGCCCCCGCCCGGGTCCTGCGCACCCGCGAACCCGGCTACCTGCTCGACATCACCCCCGACCAGGTCGACGCCAACCGGTTCATCAGGGCCGCCGAGACCGCGCGTGCCGCCCTCGCCGAGGGCAGACCCGAGGACGTCGAGCGGATCCTCGATCCCGCGCTCGCGGCCTGGCGGGGAACGCCCCTCGCCGACTTCCCGGATGAGCCCTTCGCCCGGCCCACCGTCTCCCGGCTGACCGACCTCCGCGCGTCGGCCCTCGCCGTACGGGCCGAGGCCTGGCTGACCCTGGGGCGGCATGCCGAGGCGACCCTCGAGGTCGAACGCCTGCTGGAGCAGGACCCCTACCGTGAGGGGTTATGGGCGCTGCTCATGCGGGCCCTCTACCGTGATCGCAGGCAGGCCGAGGCGCTGGCCGCGTATCAGCGCTGCCGTTCCCTCCTCGGCCAGGAACTGGGCATCGATCCCAGCCCGGAGCTGCGCCGGCTGGAGCAGGCCATCCTCCGCCAGGACGACTCGCTCGCGGGCCGGTGGCCCGCCGCCGGCCCGGGGATCACGGGTGCCGTGCTCCCTGTGAACGTGCTCCCTGTGAACGCGGAGGGCCCGGGGAACGCGAGCACCTCGGGAAGCGCGGACGCGATCGCGGAACCCGTCCGGCCGCCCTGCGCGGGGCTGCCCCGGCTCGTCGGGCGCGAGCCGCATCTGCGACGGATCCGGGAGCGGCTCGACGACCTGGCCCGCGGCGCCGGTGGAGTGTTCCTGGTGAGCGGCGAATCCGGCATCGGCAAGACCCGTCTGGCTGAGGCCGCGGCGACCATGGCGGCCGAGCGCGGCGTCGCGGTCGCGTGGAGCCGCTGCTCGGAAGGGAGCGGCGCTCCCGCGTTCTGGCCCTGGGTACAGGCGCTCCAGGCCCTGCCGGATGAGCTTCCCGAGATCGCCGGCCACCTGTCCGGCGGCCACTCGGGCCACCCGGACGAGCAGGGTCACTCCGGAGACCAGAGCGACCCGGACACCGCTCGCTTCCTGCTGTACGACGCGGTGGCGCGGGCACTTGGACGGCGGGCCGCGGTTTCACCGGTGCTCATCGTCATGGACGATCTCCACTGGGCCGACGCGGCGTCCCTGCGCCTGCTCGCGTTCATCGGCGCGGACCTGCACCGTGTGCCGCTGCTCGTGCTCGTCACCGTACGGCCCGAGGCCGCCGTACGGCCCGGCCCCGCGGCGACAGACGGGCAGGCACTCACGGAGACGCTCGCGGAGACGCGCCCCGAAGGGTGTGCGGAGGCCCTCGCCGAGGCGCTCGGCGATCTCACCCGGCAACGCGGCACCGAGCGGATGAGCATCGCGCCCCTCAGCCCCGGCGAGATCGCCGACTACCTCACGGACCACCGCATCGCCCATCAGGGCGACCCGGCCGGCGGCCTCTGCGGGTCGGCCGCCGCCTGGGACGCCGAACTCGCCCGCGCGCTGCACGACCGGACCGGCGGCAACCCGTTCTTCCTGGGCGAGTTGCTCCGGCTGCTGTCCAGCGTGCACACGCTCGGTCCGGTGACTGCGGCCGACGTGGCCTCGCTCGCGGTGCCGGACGGCGTGCGCGACGTCATCAAGCAGCGGGTGTCGCGGCTGCCCGAGGACTCCCAGACCGTGCTGCGGGCCGCCGCGGTGATCGGCCGGGACGTGGACGCCGACCTGCTGGAGACCGCGACCGGGATCAGCGGCGCGCGCCTGATGATGCTGCTCGAGCCGGCGGTGGCCACAGGGCTGCTGACAGAGGTGGACGGCGGATGGGACTACCGCTTCTCGCACGCGCTCGTGCAGGAGGCGCTGTACTTGGGGCTCAACCGCAGGCAGCGCGCACAGCTGCACGGCCGTGTCGGTACGGCCGTCGAGGCGCTGGCCAGGGGCGACCTCGTCTCGCGGCTGCCGGTGCTGGCCCATCATTTCGGGCTGGCCGCCCGGGTCGGTTACGCCGGCAAGGCGACGTCGTACGCCACCCAGGCGGCCCGGCAGGCCGCCGCCCGGCTCGCCTACGACGAGGCGGTCGGCTACTGGGAGCGGGCGCTTGACGCCTCGGCGGCCGAGCGGATGTCCGGCCATGCCTCCGAAAGATGCGCGCTGCTGATAGAGCTGGGCCGGGCCCGGCGGTTGACCGGCGACGTGGACGGGGCGCGGGCCGCGCTCGACGAGGCCGTGACGCTCGCGGCCGCTCTGGGAGACGACGACGCGGTGATCGAGGCCGCGGCGGTCTTCGGCGGCGTCGCTCTGTGGCAGTGGCGCCCCTACGGCGTGGTCGACGAGCGGATGGTGGGGGTGCTGGAAGACCAGCTCCACCGGCTTGACCTGCGGGAGGACGTCAGGCGCGCCGAACTGCTCGGCACGCTCGGTGTCGAGCTGTACTACGGGGAACGCCGGCCCGAGGGGCGGCTGTACGCGCTGGAGGCGGTCGAGCTGGCCCGGAACACGGGCGACCCGCGGCTGCTGGCCCGCACGCTGAACAACCTGGTCATGGCCGCCTGGACTCCGGAGCATGAGGAGGAGCGCTATCGGGCGGCCGAGGAGATCCTCACCATCCCCGGCCTGCCGCGGGCCACCGAGGTCATCGCGCGAATGCACCGGATGCCCGGGCTGCTCAAGTCGGGGCGGCTGACCGAATACGACGACGAGCTCGCCCGCTGCCTGCGACTGACCCGCGAGGTCCGCATGCCGGAGATCGAGACGCAGGTGACGTTCGCGGCCGCCGGGCGGGCGATGCTCGATGGCGACTGGACGGAGGCCGAACGGCTGGCCGCTCTCGCCGCGGGCAGCCACCGCCGCACCAGCCTGTGGGGACCGGACGCGCTCAGGCTGATCGCGGAGTTCTTCTGCGATCGCGGCCGGGGCCGGCACGGCGAACTGCTACCCGAGCTGGTCGAGGTGGCGGCCGACGAATCCCACCTGCTGGTACGGCCCACGGCCGTACTCGCCGCCGTGGACGCCGGGGAGGAGGCCCTGGCGCACCGCCTGATGGACTGCTGGGGCGTCCACTTCAAGCGGGACTGGACCTGGCAGTTCGTCACCTGGCAGTGGGGCCTGGTCGCGGCCCGGCTCGGCAGGCCCGACCCGCACGGCCTGCTCGCGGAACTGCGGCCGATCGCCGGCCAACTGGTGACACTCGGCACCGGCGGCGTCGCCTGGGGCGCTCTGCACGACATCGTCGCCATGCTCCTGCACCGCGTGGGCGACGGTGCCGGGGCCCTCGAACACGCCGCCGCCGGGCGTGACCTGCACCGCCGCCTCGGCCTGCGGCATTTCGAGGGGCGCAGCGCGGCCCTGCTGCGCGCGCTCGCCGAAGCCGCCTGAGAAGCGCTGGGACTTCCGTCCCTGACCCGATCCCTTGCCTTTCGCGGGAATGACGCAACGGCGACCGCTACGTTGTTGTCGAGGTGCTGCGGCGCGTTTCCTCGGGCATGGTGATTCCATGAGCGAGGAAGAGTCCGGTCCTGGCCGCCCGCACACCGACCAGGGCGACGGTCCCGACCACCCGCACGAACACGGGCACACTCACGGGGGGCGTGGACACGGTCCCGGGCGGAGACCTCTGGGCGGCCGAATCCGTCATGTGCTGCGGCCGCACTCCCATGAGACGGCGGACAAGGTCGACGCGGCGATGGAGACCTCGGCCCGGGGAATGCGGGCGCTGTGGATCTCCTTCGCCGGGCTGGGCGCGACCACGGTGATCCAGGCTGTGGTGGTGGCGGTCTCGGGATCGGTGGCGCTGCTTGGCGACACGCTGCACAACGCCGCCGACGCGCTGACCGCGGTCCCGCTGGGCATCGCGTTCCTGCTCGGCCGGCGCCCGCCGACCCGGCGCTACACCTACGGGTTCGGGCGGGCCGAGGATCTGGCCGGAGTCGTGATCGTGCTGACGATCGCGGTCTCCGCGGTGTTCGCGGCCACGGCGGCGTTCGACCGGCTGCTCGACCCGCGGGAGGTGAACGAACTGGGGGCGGTCGCGGGCGCGGCGCTGGTGGGGTTCGCCGGCAACGAACTGGTGGCCCGCTACCGCATCCGCGTCGGCAGGCAGATCGGGTCGGCCGCGCTGGTCGCCGACGGGCTACACGCGCGTACCGACGGGTTCACCTCGCTGGCCGTGCTGGCGAGCGCGGGCGGGACCGCACTGGGCTGGGATCGGGCCGACCCGGTCGTCGGCCTGCTCATCACCGTCGCCATCCTCGCCGTGCTCCGCCAGGCCGCCCGCGAGGTGTACCGCAGGCTGATGGACGCGGTGGACCCCGCCATCGTGGACCGGGCCGAGGCGACGCTGCGCGGGACGCCCGGAGTGCTCGACCTCGGGCAGGTGCGGCTACGCTGGATCGGCCATCACCTGCGGGCCGAATGCGAGGTGATCGTCGACCCGGCCTGCACCGTGGTGGAGGCGCACCGGATCGCCGTCGAGGCCGAGCACGGCCTGATCCACACCGTCCCCCGGCTGACCGCCGCGATCGTGCACGCCGATCCCCTCCCGCACGACGGCGTCGACCACCACGCCCTCCTCACCGGTCACCGGCACGACCCGCGTGGCGGCGACTGACCCGCGAGCATTCGCCTCACGTGCTGACGGAAGAGTCCGATGACCTGCCATGAGGCGGCTCCAGCCGCGAGACAAGCCTGGTGAGGGTCGAGCCGAGAGGAGCGTCAACGGTCAGCGAGGCCTGGGTGTCGCCCCGGGTCGGACCCCGGTTGATGATCGCGACGGGGATGCCGCGCTCGGCGGCGTGCCGTACGAACCGGTAGCCGGACATCACCGTCAGCGAAGACCCGAGGACCAGCAGCATCCCGGCGCGTTCCACCAGCGCGTAACACTCCTCGACCCGAGGTCGCGGCACGTTCTCCCCGAAGAACACCACATCGGGCTTGAGCACGCCGCCGCAGCCGTCGGCGTCACAGCTCACGACGTTGAAACCCTCGACCTGGTCGTCGGCGAGCACGGCGTCGCCGTCGGGATTGATCACGTCGATCCGAGCGTGCCAGCGCGGGTTGGCTGCGCGCAGCCGCTGGTCGAGCCACTGCCGTGAGGTGCGTTCGCCGCAGGAAAGGCAGCGAACGCGGTCGAGAGCGCCGTGCAGTTCGATCACCTGCCGGGCCCCGGCCGCCTGATGCAACCCGTCGACGTTCTGGGTGATGATCCCGGCGACCAGCCCACCGGCCTCCAGCTCCGCGACGGCGCGGTGCCCGGCGTTGGGACGGGCACGATCGATCTCCCGCCAGCCCAGGTGGCTGCGTGCCCAGTAGCGTCTCCGCGCCGCCGCGCTGCCGACGAACGTCTGGTACGTCATCGGCTCGGCCCGCCGCTTGCGGCCGGTCTCCCCTCGATAGTCCGGAATTCCGGACTCGGTCGACAGCCCGGCCCCGCTGAGGATCACCACGTCGCCGTCCGCGACGAGATCGACCAGCACGCGGAACCGAGGACCGGTGAACATCCCCGGCGAGCCGGTCGGTGCATCGATCACGCTTCCGGCCCCCTCATCCACCGCCCCAATCACCCATCCATCCTGCCCGACCGTCGTATCCGCCCCAGGTCCCCGGCCAGCCCAAGGAGTTTTCCACAGCCCAGTTGCAAAGAGTGAGACCTAAGGCACCCAATGTGACAGAGTTGCCGTGGACGGCCTGGGCGGGGGCAGGGCCGCAACGTACACTCCAGCCAACGACGGGTAGTCAAGTGGTCAGACCGCGACACCAGGTCAAAGAACTCGAAGAGGTGCTTGCTCAGGCCGAACGCCAGGGATGGGTAGTGGACAAGGGGAAGAAGTATTTCATGATGAAGTGCCCCTGTGGGATCCACCGGAAGACCGTGCACCTGACACCATCGGGAAACAACTACAAGAGGAATCTGCTCGGCCAGTTGCGCCGAGCGACCTGTTGGGATGACGAGGAGGCGGGATGAAGTACCTGACAATCCAGGAGGTGCTTTGCGTCGGGGATCTTTCGGGGTTTGAGGCTCGGCTCGACGAGCTCATGAACTCGCTGCTGGACCTCGCGGAGCAGGACACATACATCGAAGATCCCGATCTGGCCGCCACCCTCACCATCGGGCGCGTCGATGTCCAGATGACCGTGGAAGCCGAGGACCCCGCAGAGGCGATGGTGAAGGCGCTGTGCGCGCTACGGACCGCCATCCACGCGATCGGGGACGCGACGCCCGGTTGGGAGACCGACCGCGCAGTGATGCATGTCGCTCCGCTGGAGGATGCCGACCGGCTGTTCGCCGACGCCTGACCGCAGCGGGTCGGGTCGATACGTCAAGGGATGGGGATCCCCTTGCCTGGTTGGCGCGCGCCTCGATGACCTGGTGTGCCTTGGCCACTGCCGGAGCTGTGGGCCACGAGCCGTCCACCCGGCACGAGCGAGCGCAGCAACGGAGTGAGCAGGCCGCCGCCGACGGCTTCCAGTGCGATGTCGCGCGGCCCCCCACACACACATACGACGGGGTCGAGTTCGTGGCCTACCTCTCTACATCGTCGACGCAGAAGAGGGCCGCCACCGCCTCGGTGGCGCGTACGAGGAGTAGGCGTAGCCTCGCGGGAACGGACATGATGATGACAGATGTGAGCAGCGAGGCGGAGCACCCCTGGGACGATCTGGGCATCCCCGTAGCCATGATCGTTGAACGGCCCAGGGAAATCCACGTGATCTATCGGCGATCCGGCAACGGCTGGCGGGCCACGTCTCCTGACATCCGCAGGATGAACGATTATGGCGACGCGCTGAAATCGCTCGCTCTCGGCATTCGAGAACGACTAGCCCGCAGATACCCGGCAGATGTGCGGATCATTCATAAAGTGGATACCGCTCAGCAGCCAAGCACGATCCATCCGAGCCTGATCAACGTCCGGGGCGCAGGCCCATTGAGCCCTTCCGCGTAACGAATCGTGACGACCTGTGATCTTCGGTCAGGAGTGCCGGCCGTATTCGAGACGGAGCAGCACGTGGGCGGCCTTGACGATCGCCGAGGGCGTCCGGGCATGGACGCTGCCGCCGTTCGCCATCACGCCGGCTCTCCTGCAGTTACCCCTCTGGCGGCTGGTGGCCGCACGCATGACCCCGACCACCGCTACGGCCACAAGTCCGCGCTCGTTCCGCTCAGGGGAGCAAGAGGCGATATAGGGTCGTTCGAAAAGTATTCGTAAACCAGAGTACGGGGGATCGAATGGACCGAGAGCTCACCGTCATGGCCGTGCACGCCCACCCGGACGACGAGGTGATCGGCACCGGCGGCATCCTGGCAAAGCATGCCGCGGAGGGCATCCGTACGGTCCTGGTGACGTGCACCAACGGCGAGCAGGGGGACGGGCCCGGCGGGGTCAAGCCGGGCGAGCCCGGCCATGACGACGCGGCCGTCGCCGAGCGCCGGCTGGCCGAGCTCCGGGAGTCCGCCGCCCATCTCGGCATCGATCACCTGGAGCTGCTCGGCTACCGTGACTCCGGCATGGACGGCTGGACAGGCAACGGTCACCCCGACGCGTTCGCCAACATCCCGGTCGAGCGTGCCGCCGCCCGGCTGGCCGAGCTCATGGAGCGCTACCGGCCGCAGGTGGTCGTGACGTACGACGAGATCGGCGGCTACGGCCACCCCGACCACATCCAGGCCCACCGCATCGCGCTGGCGGCGACCGAGACGACCGGGATCCCGGACAAGCTGTACTACACGGCCGTGCCGCGGGAGCGGATCCGGCAGATGTTCGAGTTCATGCGGTCGAGCGGCATGGCGCCGGAGGAGGTGGAGCTGCCTGACGACTTCGGCACCCCGGACGAGCTGATCACCACCGGCGTCGACGTCTCACCGTACGTCGAACACAAGATCAAGGCGCTGCGGGCCCACGAGAGCCAGGGCGAGAACATCTTCCTGCTGCGGATGCCCGCCGAGGCACAGCACGAGGCCTTCGCGACCGAGTTCTTCGTCCGCCGCATCTCCCGCGTGACCGCCCCCGATCAGGAGGACGACCTGTTCGCCGGCCTGCGCGACGTTCAGTCCTGATCCGCCAGCTGGCCTCTGCCGCGAAGGCCCCCGCCGCCCGGTCCGCGCTTCCCCCTCAAAGGTGGAACCAATGGATGCGCCGGCAGGCGGTGCACACGAAACAGACCGCGTCGCGGTTGGCCCAGTCGAGATTCATGAACGTCATCCCTGTGGTCTGCAGCTTCCAGTTGTGCTGTTCGAAAATCTGGTGCCCACAGGTGTCGCAGCTCAGTTCCTGCCCGTTGGGCAGCGTAACCGGAAAAGATTCTCTCTCCATCACTTCACGCTAGCCCGTGATTCACGGATTCGCGTTGATGGCTCAGCCGGTCCAGGAACTGTTGAGGAAGGACATCAGCATCGGCACGGTGAGCGGCCCGATCACCGTGGCGTAGAGGATTATCACCCACCGACGGCGGGCGCCCGTCCTGCCGATGAGCACCCACAGCGGCCACCACAGCAGCACCGCCCGGGGGACCGACATATAGAACGTCGACGTGAGCAGGGTGCCCAGCTGCAGCCCGACGTAGACGAACTCGGCCCAGCGACGGGCGACCAGCAGCCAGACGAGCAGCAGCGCCCCCACGATCGCCGCCGCGATCTCGAGGCGGAACATCGGCCCGTACCCGCTGGCGTCGGCGGTCATGTCCCATGTGGCGCCGAACGCCTCCCAGGGCCAGACCAGTCTCCGCCCCCAGCCGACCTCCTGAGCGTGGTTCCAGGCCAGCCAGTTGCCGGTACGGGAGTGCTGGTAGGCGGCGTACGCGAAGATCGACGCGAACGGCAGCACCAACCAGGCCCCCCGCCGCCAGCCCGCCCAGCCGTCCCTGCGGATCCGGCTCACGACGAACTCGATGATCAGAGCGATGGCCAGGAACAGGCCGGTGATCCGTACACAGGACGCCCCCGCGGCCAGGGCGCAGGCCAGCGGCCAGACACGGCGCCGGGCGGCCAGCCAGGCGGGCAGCGCGAAGGCGAGGAAGAGCGCCTCAGAGTAGCCGGCGAAGAGGAAGACCGCCGGGGGGCATAACAGCAGGGCCAGTACGGCCCAGCGGCCCGAGCCGACGGGTCCTTCCAGGTCGGCGAGCCGGGCCAGAGCCACCACGGCCACCGCGCCGGCGACGAACGAGATGATCAGTCCGGCCAGGGTCCAGTCGCCGACGACCGAATGGACCAGGCGCAGCGCCAGCGGCAGGCCGGGGAAGAAGGCGGGCAGCCCGGGATCGGGATCCAGGCTCGGGTCGCCGTCGTATCCGAACTCGGCGATCTTCCGGAACAGGTCGGCGTCCCAGGATTTCCAGCGCTCCAGCAGCGGTGCCCGGTTCTGGCCGGAGACGATCAGGACTCCGTAGACCGCCACGAGGAGCATGCCGGCCCTGGTGCCGACCCACAGCAGCAGCGCGTCCCGGGTGGCGGCGCCCCGTCCCACCGGTTCGGCGGTGGTCTCGCCGGGCGGAGGACTCATATCCCCGCGCTCGACGGCCTCCTCTGTGGTCTCCCCGGTGGCCTCCTGGTCCGGCCCGGTCGACTCCTCGCGTTCCGGGTCGCGCTCAGCTTCCCGAACGAAAGCCGTCACGTGCCGCTCTCCTCTCGCATCTGTCGGCCCCCCGTACGGGGTACGCCGCCTCCGTACGTCCTCCCGGCAGGGCCGATCCGTCGGACTGGTCCCCCCTCCGCGGACCCGTGCGGACGAGCCGCGACCACACCCATGATGAGAGATCATGACAGGCGCTCGATGCCGAACGCCAGTCCGATCCGACACGGCACCCGCTCCGGATCCTCCGGCGTACGCGATGACATCGAGGTTTCCGCCATCAAGAGCCGGAGCGACCGATGCCGCGCCTGAAACATGCAGCGAATTCGGGAACGGCGCGCAGGCGGCCTGGGAAGCATCGCCGGCCCCTATTGGTTCAAGCTCCTCAGGAGACCGACCCAGTCCCGCTTGTAAGGGAGTTCACATGGCCTATGTCCACCACACCACCCTGACGCCCACGAAGCTGGAGCTGCTCACCGAGTGGCTGCCGAAGCAGAGCTGGTACGTGGGCGAGGCGGGAACGCCCGAATTGGTCAAGGCCGGCGGGTTCCGGCTGGACGATCCGGAGGGCGAGGTCGGGATCGAGTTCATGGTCGTGGTGGACACCACCGCGCAGGAGCCGGTGGCGTACCTGGCGCCGATGAGCTACCGCGGCGCGGCACTTGAGGGCGTCCCCGGCGAGGCGCTGATCGGCACCTCTGAGCATGGGGTCCTCGGCCCCCGGTGGATCTATGACGGTGTCCACGACCCGGTGGTGACGGCACAGTTGCGCGCACTCCTGCGCGGCGAGGCAGTGCCGCAGCACCAGAGCAAGAGCGACACCCCGGACCCGACCGTCACCGTGCACGGAATCGGCCCTGCCGATGGGCTCGACGTGCAGGTCAACCGTGTCCTGCGGCCGGCTGAGGCCGCGGAGGGGTCATCCGGACGCCTCGTCGCCGGCTGGACCTGGCCGGACGGAACGGCCGCACGGGGCGTATTCGCCACCGTCGCGCGGCGGTAAGTGAGTCGCAGACGCCCCGTTTCCTTGAGCGGAGACGGGGCGTTCTGGCCGGTGGGCGGTACTGGTTCGAACCAGTGACCCCTCGTTATCGCGTGTCGCGTAGCTTGAGGATGTATGCCGCGGTAAGCGCGACGGCACGGTCCTCGTCATGTGACAGATCTGCGAGGGCACGTGACGCCGTGATCCCCGGGATGTCCGCGAGCGCCTGCGTCAGCCGCCGGCGCGCAGACGATTCGATGGTGCCGCGGGCGAGACAGTCAACGAGCCTGTCGGCGATCTGATCCGCCAACACGGCATCACTCGCCAGCGCGCTCAGCGCGTCGGCCGCATCGGCGAGGTCCTGACGAGTTCTTTCACGCGGGGCAAGTCCCCCGGCTCCAACTCGACGACACGAAAGCCGTTGCCTCCGAACGACTCGATGAACTTCAGCTCCGCCTCCGGCCCCACCCGCCCGCTCAGGAAGTGCCCGACCTCTCCCAGCACCGGAGACGGCACCAGAAGCGGCCCCTTCGCGTGACGTAGTAGCTCGACGCATGGCCGGTAGTGCTTGTCATGCCGGTCGCCGGCCGCGATGAGCACCCTGGAATCGCATAGAACCACGTCAGCGGCCACACTCGTTGCGGAGGATCTCCTCGTGTCGCTCAGACAGATCCGGACCCATCGCGAACGAGCCGAAGAACGGCAGGTCCCGTTCAACCTCCTCCTCGGACTCCTCCAAGCTCCCCTGGATGAGCTCCAAAGCCGGACCCAGCTTCGCCTCGGGCAGCCGGTCCACCAGGTGGTGCAGCTCCTCACGCATGACACTCATGCCTTCGAGGGCAGGCACGACGACGGGAAAGTACCCCCTCTACGCCGCCTCGCCTCCAAGAGCGAGCGTTAGCAAGGCCCTCCCTGTGATCCCTTCAACGCCGGTGCAGCGTGGCAGGCACAATCAGCGGGTGCCATCGAGTGCCGTCACGTGCGCGCACCGTACCGGCTTGGTGATCTCCATAGCGGTCTCGTGTCAGCGGTCTCGCTGACTTTCGCTGACTCCGGTTGGCGCCGCCTCCCCCTCACGATCTTCGTCAGATAGACCAGTGCGCTGCATGGCCGCAGCGGTCAGACTGGGCACATGCGAAGTCGTTTAGTCGTGATCGCAATACTGACTGGTGTCAGTGTCACCGCTGCGTGCACGTCCGACGCTTCGCCGACAAGGGAAGAAGCCGCGTCCTCGCTCTCTCCCGTAGCAGCTTCGGCGGTGCGGTGCGGCGACGCGATCGGCGAGTACCACTCTCCCGACGATAATCTGCAGGTCATCGTCGATGCCGTGGCCCTGCCGACGAGTAAGAGCAGTGCACAGGCCCTGCAGGTAGGCGAGGACAGCACGCCCGACGGAGGTACGGGGTTCTTCGCCAAACAGGGCCTGCTCGTACGGCGTGGAAGACATGTCGAGCTGATCGTGCCGGAGAGGCTGACCGGCCGGTTCTGGATGGTGTGGGGCCGCCCGGGGTCACCAGGTGCTCGTATCGTCGTGAACCGTTGCGAAGCGCGGGACGAGTGGATCGCCTTCCCCGGAGGGTACATCGTCCGCGAGACCGGTTGCCTTCCGGTACAGGTCCGAGTTGACGGCGGTGCCGCCCACGAGGTGCTCATCGGTGTCGGTGAGCCGTGCCCAGGGCAGCGGCCCGCTCCCCAGATCTGATGGCGCGGATGGGCCACGACAGTGTGCGGGCCGCGATGATCTACCAGCATCGTACGGCGGAAGCAGATCAACAAGATCGCCGATGTCATGAACGGCAAGATCACACAAGCTCGACCGACTGAGGCGAGTGCTCACTGAGCAAGAACACTCACGGTCGCTAATGGCACGAGCCCCGTTTTCCCAGGCGGGAAGCGGGGCTCTTTTCGCTGGTGGGCGGTACTGGGTTCGAACCAGTGACCCCTCGCTTGTAAGGCGAGTGCTCTACCGCTGAGCTAACCGCCCGGACGGGACTACACCTTACGGCACAGCGCCCCTTCTCAGCACATCGAGCGGCCATTCGCGCCCCACGTCGGGCACTCCGGCGGCCTGCCACCCCAGCAGGGCGGCGCCGAGCATGCCGGCTCGCATGCCGAGAGCCGCCGGGAGCAGCGGGGGCCGCTCGCGGAAGGTCAGCCTGGCCGACAGCCGCTCCTCCAAGGGCAGGAACAGCGTCTGGCCCGCCTCGGCGAGGCCGCCGCCGATCACGATCGCCGCGGGGTCGAGCAGCATCACGTACGACACCAGCGAGATCGCCAGGGCCTCGACCGCGTCGTCGAACACCTCACCGGCCACCGGGTCCCCGGCGACGGCGAGCGACACGACGTCCTTGGCGGTGGCCGCCGTACGGCTCGGCGACCTGGCCTCGTACCGCCGCACCAGGGCGGAGGCCGAGGCATAGGTCTCCAGGCAGCCGATCTGGCCGCAGGCGCACTTCTCCCCGGCGGGCCACACGGGCGCGTGGCCGATCTCGCCGCCGGAGCCCTCGGCGCCGCCGTACGGCTCGCCGCCGATCACGACCGCGCCGGCGATGCCGGTGCCGATGGCCAGGAACAGGAAGTCCGCCACGCCGCGCCCGGCGCCGAGCACGCTCTCCGCCAGGCCGCCGGTCCGTACGTCGTGCCCGAGCCTGGCCGGGATCCCCGACGGCACGAACGCGGAGACGGGCACGTCGTACCAGCCGATGTTCGCCGAGTAGACGGCCGTGGAGGTGGTTACGATGCCCGGCACGGCGAGGCCGATCCCGTCGGGCGGCGCGCCGTACCGGGAGGAGCCGAGATCCACCAGTTCATCGACGTAGGCGCGGATGGCCGACACCACCGTCTCGGGGCCGTTCTCCCGGCCGGTGGGGCGACCTTCCAGAGCGGTCACCTCACCGCCCCGGGTGACCAGGCCGCCCTTCATCGAAGTCCCGCCCACGTCGAGCGCGACCACGTACCGCGGATGCGCGCTCTCGAGCGGCCCAGGACGACGCGCGCTCATGAGCGGCCCAGGACACGGTTGAGCGCGGCCTCCACCTCGGCCGCCAGGCCGGGCGAGTTCGTCTGGCCGGAAGCGCCCGGCCGGCCGGCCGGATCGGGCCGGCCCGCCGGGACCAGCGGGTCATTGGACCGGGCGAGCCGTACGGCTCCGCAGGAGCGGCACTCGACCTCGCCGAGGCGGCAGATCAGCGCCACGGAGCCGCAGGATGCGCAGGTGTCCAGATCGAGATCGTGCACGCGTTGGCAGTCCGGGCAGACCAGGACCTGCGCCTCGTGGCGCACCCCGCGTTTCCACGGGCTGGCGCCGCGGACGGGGTCGGTCTGCCGGGCCCCGCATCGGTAGCAGGGCATCTCCCCTCCCCTGAAGGCAGATCGGGATGGACAGGTAGGGATATGTCAGCGCCCAGCCAGTGGGCGGAAACATCAGAGCTGCGCCAACGCCTTGCGGTATTCGTCGACGTCCCGCGCCGACCCGATCTCGTTGACGACCTTCCACCGTACGACGCCCTCGCCGTCGATGATGAACGTGCCCCGGAGGGCGACGCCCTTCTCCTCGTCGAACACGCCGTACGCCCGGGCGACCTCGCCGTGCGGCCAGAAGTCCGCCAGCATCGGGAACGTGAAGCCCTCCTGATCGGACCAGGCGCGCTGGCCGAACATCGAGTCGACCGAGACCACCAGCACCTGGACGTCCTCGGGCGCCGAAGGGACGAACTCGTCACGGATGGCGCTCAACTCGCCGTGGCAGACACGGCTGAACGCCAGGGGATAGAAGACGAGCACGACCTTCCTCCCCCGGTGATCGGCGAGCCTGACCGGAGTGCCGTGCTGGTCCTTGAGCTCGAAGTCGGGAGCCGGCCGGTCGATCCGCGCCGCTTCCATCGCCTCCACCGTCTCCGCCGCCATGAGCAGTCAAGTCCTTCCCGATTCGGGTCCGCGCACCATCCTGCCGTACGGCACGGCCGAGCCGTACGGCAGGGGAACGGATCAGCGGATCAGACCTGGACAGCGCCCAGAGGCCCCGGATGTTCAGCGACGGGCCTTGGGTGCGACGAGCCGCGTCCCCGACCAGTCCCTGGCGGCGCTGATGCTGCTCGTCTGAGACAGCCCCGCGGTGGTCGCGTCCTCTCCGATGTCACTGGGCTCGACATGGCCGTCACGCCCCGCCTTGGGCGTCAGCAGCCAGATCTGGCCTCCATCGGCGAGCGCGGTCATCGCGTCGCTGAGCGCGTCGAACAGGTCCCCGTCCCCGTCACGCCACCACAGCAGGACCACGTCGACCACCTCGTCGTAGTCCTCATCCACCAGCTCGTTGCCGGTCAGCTCTTCGATGGACTCGCGCAGCGCCTCGTCGCAGTCCTCGTCCCAGCCGACTTCCTGCACCACCTGACCAGCCTTGAGGCCGAGTCGTTCGGCCAGGCCGCGCTCACCTTGCGCCTGGCCCGCGGTCGCGCTCACGTTCATCCCTCCTGCTCGGGTGACCCCGCCAATATTCGCGGTTGTCGGGCTCCGGAGAGCCATGTTTCGGCACAGTCCACACGCTGCGACCCACCGCCGTCAACGGTCGCCACGACCAGGGACCCGCACCGTTATCTGCTAATCGGACAAAAATGACAAACGCACGCGCCTGTCCGGGTTGTCGACGTTCAGATCGATCAACGCGACCGACTGCCACGTCCCCAGCGCGAGCCTTCCGTCGAGCACCGGCACCGTGGCGGACGGGGGGATCAGAGCGGGCATGACGTGTGCTCTGCCATGGCCGCGCGACCCGTGCGCGTGCCGCCACCGGTCGTCCGCCGGGAGCAGTTCCCCCAGGGCCGCGAGCAGGTCGTCGTCGCTGCCGGAGCCGAGCTCGATCAGCGCGATGCCCGCTGTGGCGTGCGGCACGAACACGTGCAGCAGGCCGTCTCCCTCGCATTCCCGCACGAAATCGGCGCACTCCTGGGTCAGGTCGTGCACCCGCTCGCGTGAGCCGGTGCGCACCTCGATCTCCCTCGATTTCACAGCGCGATACTACGAGCCTCCGCGAGCGGGGATGACGACCGCGTCGGGGCCCGGGTACACCAGCGCCTGGTGTCCATCCTCGAAGCGGACCATGAACGGCGGCTCACCGCCGGGCCCGCGCACCTCGATGATCTCGCCCTGCTTGTCGTGCTCCCCCACGACGGTCCCGTGCACCACGAGCCGGTCGCCTACCGCAGCGTGCATCTCGATCCCTCCTCTCAGAGCCTGGTACGGCTATCGCCCGATGAGGGGAGGAGAAACCCCTCTCCCGGCAGAGGAAGGGACAACTCATACCAAAACGTTACCGGCGGATCAGGCGGGATCACCGGTGCTCGGATGGTTACCGGGTCCGTCGGGGAGGGCATGCCTTACCAGGCCATACGGGCAGAGCCGGCTGCCGCACCCCCTGGTATGAACAAGGAGATCCCAGTCGTCCTATGATTGGAGGTCTACTCCTGAGAAAATCCGCTGCCAGCGGAGACCCGCTGGTTACCGAGGAGTAGAGATGCACTTTGCGGTGCGAAGAGACAGGATGGAAGACGACCAGAACACCCGACAGGACACTCGACGAGACACCGCGTTCCGGCAGGACGCAGCCCACAGGCAAGACCCATCAGACCGACGTGACCATGTCCAAACTCGGAAGGCGAGACCCAGTGGCTTCCGGACGCCAGCGTTTTTCGATCATCAGTGACGGCCTACCCAGCCAGTTGCCTGATGTCGATCCGAGCGAGACCCAGGAATGGCTCGAATCGCTCGACAACGTCATCAAGACCGAGGGGCGCACCCGCGCCCGCTATCTGATGCTCAGACTGCTCGAACGCGCCCGGGAACGACAGGTCGGAGTTCCGGGCCTGCGCAGTACCGACTACATCAACACGATCCCGCCCGAGCGCGAGCCCTGGTTCCCCGGGGACGAGTACGTCGAGCGCCGCATCCGGGCCTACATCCGGTGGAACGCGGCGGTCATGGTGCACCGGGCCAACGCGCGGACCAACGTCGGCGGCCACATCGCCACCTACGCCTCCGCAGCGTCGCTCTACGAGGTCGGCTTCAACCACTTCTTCCGCGGCAAGGACCACGGGGAATCGGGCGACCAGGTCTTCATCCAGGGCCATGCGTCCCCCGGCATCTACGCCCGCGCGTTCCTCGAGGGCCGGCTGTCCACCGCCGACCTCGACGCGTTCCGCCAGGAACTGTCGCACGGGTTCAAGGGCCTGCCCTCCTATCCCCACCCGCGCCTCATGCCGGACTTCTGGGAGTTCCCGACGGTCTCCATGGGTCTCGGCCCGATCTCCGCGATCTATCAGGCGCGGTTCAACCGCTACCTGCTCAGCCGCAAGATCAAGGACACCAGCCGAAGCCACGTGTGGTGCTTCCTGGGCGACGGGGAAATGGACGAGCCCGAGTCGCTCGGCGCGATCGGCGTGGCCGCCCGCGAGGAGCTCGACAATCTCACCTTTGTGATCAACTGCAACCTGCAGCGGCTCGACGGGCCGGTACGCGGCAACGGCAAGATCATCCAGGAACTGGAGTCGTTCTTCCGCGGAGCCGGCTGGAACGTCATCAAGGTCGTCTGGGGCCGCGACTGGGACCCGTTGCTCGCCGCCGACGTGGACAGCGCGCTGGTCAACCAGATGAACACCACCCCCGACGGGCAGTTCCAGACCTACTCGGTGGAGTCCGGCGCCTACATCCGCGAGCACTTCTTCGGCGGCGACCCCCGGCTGCGCAAGATGGTCGAGCACCTGTCGGACGACGAGATCCGCAGGCTGTCGCGCGGCGGCCACGACTACCGGAAGGTCTACGCCGCGTTCAAGGCGGCCCGCGAGCACGTCGGCCAGCCGACCGTCATCCTCGCTCAGACGATCAAGGGCTGGACGCTGGGCAAGGACTTCGAGGCCCGCAACGCCACCCACCAGATGAAGAAGCTGAGCAAGGCCGAGCTCAAGGAGTTCCGCGACCGGCTCTATCTTCCGATTCCGGACAAGGACCTCGAGGCCGATCTCCCGCCGTACTTCCACCCCGGCGAGGACAACGAGGAGGTCGCCTACATGAAGGAGCGCCGGGCGGCGCTCGGTGGCTACCTCCCCAGACGGGTGGTGCGCGCCAAGCCGCTCAAGCTCCCCGGCGACCCGGTCTACGCCGGGCTGCGCAAGGGCTCCGGCAAGCAGAACGTGGCGACCACGATGGCGTTCGTCCGCCTGCTCAAGGACCTCGCGCGGGACCCGGAGATCGGTGCCCGGTTCGTGCCGGTCATCCCGGACGAGGCCCGCACGTTCGGCGTGGACGCGATGTTCCCGACCGCCAAGATCTACTCTCCGCACGGGCAGACCTACGAGGCGGTCGACCGCGAGCTGCTGCTGTCCTACAAGGAGTCGGCCGAGGGGCAGATCCTGCACGAGGGCATCACCGAGGCGGGTTCGGTGGCCTCGGTCACCGCCGTCGGCTCCTCGTACGCCACGCACGGCGAGCACATGATCCCGGTCTACATCTTCTACTCGATGTTCGGGTTCCAGCGGACCGGCGACCAGATGTGGCAGCTCGGCGACCAGATGGGCCGCGGCTTCCTGCTCGGCGCCACCGCCGGTCGCACCACGCTGAACGGCGAGGGCCTGCAGCACGAGGACGGCCAGAGCCCGCTGCTCGCCTCGGCCAACCCGGCCTGCGTGGTCTACGACCCGACCTGGGCGTTCGAGATCGCGCACATCGTCAAGGACGGCCTGCGCAGGATGTACGGGGAGGACTCGGAGAACGTCTTCTACTACCTGACCGTCTACAACGAGCCCTACCAGCAGCCGGCCGAACCCGAGGGCGTCGACGTCGAGGGCATCCTCAAGGGCCTGTACCTCTACGCCCCCGCCGCCGACACCGCCGGCGGCGGGCCGAAGGCGAACATCCTGGCCTCCGGTGTGGCCGGCCTGTGGGCGCTGGAGGCGCAGCGGCTGCTCGCCGAGGACTGGGGGGTGTCGGCCGCCGTCTGGTCGGCCACCTCCTGGTCGGAGCTGCGCAGGGACGCGCTCGCCGCCGAGGAGCACAACCTGCTCAACCCCGACGCCGAGCCGCGCCTGCCGTACGTCGCGGCGAAGCTGTCCGGGGCCCACGGACCGTTCGTCGGCGTCAGCGACTTCATGCGGGCCGTGCCGGACCAGATCGCCCAATGGGTGCCGGGTGACTGGACCTCGCTGGGCACCGACGGGTTCGGCCTGTCCGACACCCGCTCGGCGCTGCGCCGCCACTTCCACGTGGACGCTGCCTCGATCACCCTGGCGGTGCTCACCCAGCTCGTGAAGCGGGGCGAGCTCAGGTCCGAGGTGCTTCACGAGGCCGTCTCCCGCTACCACCTGAAGAACGGCGTGACCGAGGTCGCCGGACGGGCCACGCCCGAGACCAACGACACCCAGTCGATGGGCGTCTGATCGACCCGATCGGAAGGGGCGGTGCCGGGATCCGGCGCCGCCCCTTCCGCGCATGTGGCCCGTACGGCACGGCGTACCGCCTGATCAGGCGGCATGGAACGGTTCAAGTCAGTCCCAAGTAACAGACAAGACCGCAAGCGCACTATTGCGTACGTGAATGGAAGATTTAGGAAATACCGCATACGCGGGACGCTGACCGCCGCCGCGGTCGCCTTGGCGGCACTCGCCGCGTCTCCCGCCTCCCCCGCGTCGGCCGAACCCGGCGACGACGTCTCCGTCGGAACCCGCCTGGCCGCGCGCACCCATCCGGCCGTACAGCTCACCAGCCTGACCTACGCGGGCCAGGTCGTCGTCCCGACCGGCACGATCAAGGAGGGGCCGTTCAACGAGCTCGTCCAGCAGGCGACCGCGGCCGTGCTCGACGGCAAGATCTCCTCCGACGAGCGGAGCATCGCCAAGTACCTGTTCCAGCGGATGGCCGCCGACGTCGACCGCTACCTCAAGCCGACCGGCCCGGAACGCAAGGTCAAGGCCGAGGTCGGCGGACTGTGCACCGGCTGGTGGGTGACCCCGGACGGCTACATGGTCACCGGCGCGCACTGCGTCCAGATGAGCGACCAGGAGCTCACCGAAGTGTTCGCCCAGCAGGCCCTGGCAAAGCTCAACAAGCAGGACGCCAAAGAGATCATCAAGGGGCTGCGCGGCATCGAGGCGGACACCGAGCTGATCCAGCTCGCCCAGCAGGTGTACGTGAACTTCAACAGCGGCCACCTGCGGATCCGGGGCCTGAACAAGAGCCTTTCGGTGGTGCAGAGCCTGCCGGGCGGCGGCGTGGACAAGACGGCCAAGCCGGTCCCGGCCGAGTTGGTGTCGGTGGGCGAGAACTACCCGGGCAAGGACTTCGCACTGCTCAAGGTCAACGGCCAGCAGAACCTTCCGACGGTCCCGCTCGGCGACGACTCCGACGTCCAGACCGGCAGCACGCTCTACATCAGCGGGTTCCCCGGCCTGGTGACGAACACCCCGTTCTTCAGCCTCGAGTCCAAGCTCGAGCCCGCGCTGACCGAGGGTCCGTACAACGCGAAGCGGACCACGCAGGAGGGCGTGCCGTACATCCAGACGCAGGCGCCGTCGTACCACGGCAACTCGGGCGGGCCGGTGTTCGGCAAGGACGGCAAGGTGATCGGCATGCTGATCGCCGGGACCGTCAGCGAGGGCGGTGAGGCGTCGGAGAGCGAGAGCTTCGTGCTGCCGGTCTCGATCATCAAGGAGAAGCTGAACGAGAAGAACATCAAGCCGGCGCAGTCACTGACCACCACCAAGTACGACGAGGCGCTGAACGACTTCTTCCTGCGGCACTACAAGAACGCGCTGCCCAAGTTCCGCGAGGTCCAGGCGCTGCACCCGAACCACCCGTACGTCGCGAAGTACATCACCGACTCCCAGCAGGCCATCTCGTCGGGCAAGGACGAGACCCCGCAGCCGCTTTGGGTGTGGATCGCGATCGGCGCGGGCGGTCTCGTCGTGGTCGCGGGCGTCGTGGTGGCGGTGCTGATGCTACGTCGCCGCAAGTCCGGGCCGCAGGCGGCAGCCGTCCAGGCACCCTCGCAGGCGACCGCTCAGGGCTGGCAGCAGACGAACGCTCCCGCCCAGGACTGGCAGCAGGGGAACCAGGCGTGGCAGCAGCAGACCACCCAGGGATCGCAGCAGCAACCGCAGCAGCCCCAGCACGTGGAGACCGGTTTCCAGCCCGTCAATCCGCAGCCGGGGAACCCGCAGGCATCTCCCACGATGCCCCAGCCCGGCTACCCGCAGCCGCTCAATCCCCAGCCGCTCAACTCGCAGGCCGGCTATCCGCAGCCCGTCAATCCGCAGCCAGGGGCTCAGCCCGTCGGGGCTCAGCCCCCGTCGGTGGCGGCGCTCGAACAGGAGATCGCCGAACTGCGCCGCCGGCTGGAGGAGCGCCCGCCGGGTGCGTGACACTCCTGTCGACATCGCCCTGTCGACACCGGCCCGTCGACACCGGCCCGTCGACATGGGCCCGGCCTGACCGTCAGCCTTCCGCGATCCCGGCGAGCATCTCCAGGGGGCCCTGTTCCGGCTCCGGGTGGCGCTCGTCGGTGATGGCGGCCGACACGATCCGATCGAGCCGGAAGACCCGTACGTCGTCGCGCAGCCGACACCAGGCGACCAGGTACCAGCGACCGCCCCGGCCCCCCAGGCAGATGCTCGGCTCGACGTCCCTGGAGGTCGAGGCGCCATCGGGGCCCCGGTACTCGATCCGCAGCACCCGCCGGTCGAGCAGCGCGCGGTCGATCTCCCGCCGCACCGCCTCGGGTCCGTCCAGCGCATACCCGGCCCGGCCGAGCCGGATGGGCACGCCCGCCTCTTGGAGCTTCGCCACGTCGCGCAGGATGGTGCTCTTGCTGACCCCGAGCCGGAACGCCAGCTGCCGGGCGGACAGGCGTCCGCCGTTCCGGATCTCCTCCACCAGCGCGTCACGGCGTTCCATGATTCGAAACTACGCCGAAGCTCCAGGGATGAAATCCCTACATCCCCTAACTCACCCGACACACCGTCATCACCGCAAGGTAACCTTTAGCCGGACATCGTCGATCGGACTGTCGGCTGCACCCTTGCCCGAACTCGACATCAGGAGCCCGATGGCTGACCCCCCGATGGCTGACCCCCCGATGGCTGACCCACAGCGCACCCCGTCGCCACCGGCACCGGCACCGGCACCGGCACCGGCACCGAGACAGGGCCCGAAGTCGTCCACCGTGGTCAAGCTGGGCGCTCTGGGGGTGCTCTCGGTCCTGGTCGTCGGGTTCTGCGCGGCGCAGGAAAGCGAGGAGGTCGACGCCGACTGCGTCGACATGTCCAACACCCAGCCGGACGGGTCCTACGCAGTCGTCGACGACGACTATTGCGATGACGACAGTCACTACCATGGGTCACACGGCGCCTACCGCTGGTATTACGGCGGGAACCGCGTCGGAGACCGGGTCCGGAGCGGCACCACGGCCCGGCCGCCCGACTCGCGGATCACGAGCAGGTCCGGCCGGGTGATCCAGCGCGGCGGGTTCGGCTTCCACTCCGGCGGCGGGAGCTGACGGATGCGCAGGGAGATGTCTCAGCCTCGCGAAGGCTGGCCCGCCATCGTGGAGTCGCAGGGACTCGCCTTCCACCACTCCGCCCACCCGGAGGGCCTGGCCAGGCCGTACTGGGACGAGAGCGTCCACTACGTGTTCACGATGGACGAGGTGCTGGGGCTGGAGGCCCAGGTCGAGGAGCTGCACCGGATGTGCCTGACGGCGGCCGACCACATCGTGGCCGAGAACCGCTTCGCCGACCTCGCCATCTCGCCGGCCTGCCGTACGGCCGTCGCCGAGTCGTGGCGGCGGCGCGACCCGCACATGTACGGAAGGTTCGATCTGCACTACGACGGGACCGGCCCGGTCAAGCT
Source organism: Sphaerimonospora cavernae (assembly GCF_042435035.1). Classification (NCBI taxonomy): domain Bacteria; kingdom Bacillati; phylum Actinomycetota; class Actinomycetes; order Streptosporangiales; family Streptosporangiaceae; genus Sphaerimonospora; species Sphaerimonospora cavernae. Next base: position 75,642 of record NZ_JBHMQT010000005.1, on the reverse strand, counting down.
GCTGGAGTACAACGCCGACACCCCGACGAGCCTGGTCGAGAGCTCGGTCGTGCAGTGGTTCTGGCTGCAGGACGTCCATCCCGGCGGCGACCAGTGGAACTCCCTGCACGAGCGGCTGATCGACCACTGGAAGTCGTTCACGCTGCCGACCGGCCCGGTCCATTTCGGCTGGACCAGCGCCGACGAGACGGGTGAGGAGGCGATGACGATCGGATACCTGCAGGAGACCGCGGAGCAGTCCGGTCTGGCCACGGTCGCCGTCGCGATGGAGGACATCGGCTGGGACGTGCTCAACCGGCGCTTCGTGGACATGGAGCAGCGGGTCGTCAGGACGCTGTGCAAGTTGTATCCGTGGGAGTGGATCGTCGCCGAGCCGTTCGGGCGGCACGCCCTCGCCCAGCAGGTGTCGATGGCCTGGATCGAACCCCTGTGGAAGATGCTGCTGTCCAACAAGGCGTTGCTGGCGATCCTGTGGGAGCTGTATCCGGGGCATCCGAACCTGCTTCCCGCCTACCTCGACGGCCCGCGCGAGTTGGCCGACGGTCCCGGCTACATCAGCAAGCCGCTGCTCGGCCGCGAGGGGGCGTCCATGCGCATCGTCGCGCCCGGTGTCGAGGTGAGCACCGAGGGCGGGTACGGCGCGGAGGGCTACGTCCACCAGGAGTTCGCCCCGCTCCCCGACTTCGACGGCTGGCATCCGGTGCTCGGCGCCTGGATGGTCGGCGACGAGTCCGCCGGGCTCGGCATCCGCGAGACCTCCGGTCTCATCACCGACGACACCTCCTCGTTCGTCCCCCACCGAATCCACGATTGAAGGTCCCTGTGAACACCGGCATGAACACCGGCATGAACACCGCTGACACCCTCACCCTCGCCGAGGTGCTCGGCAACGGCGCACTGGCGATCATGGCTTATGCGATCTTGGGAGTGCTGCTGCTCGTCGCCGGGTTCTACGTGGTCGACCTCGCCACACCCGGGCGGCTCAGCAAGGTGATCCGCACCGACCGCAATCCGAACGCGACCGTGGTCGCCGCCTCGGGCGTGGCGGGCGTCGGCCTCATCGTCGCGGCGTCCATCTGGTCCTCCGGCGGGGTGTTGCGCGAGGGACTGCTCGTCACGCTGGTGTTCGGCCTGGTCGGCATCGCCGCGCAGACGCTCTGCATGTTCGCCTTCGACAAGGTCACCGGGTTCTCCGTCCGAGAGCTCGTCCGCGAGCCCACCCTGCAGCCCGCGGCGATCCTGCTGTCGGTCACCCGTTTCGTGATCGGCCTCATCACCGCCGTCGCGGTCATCTGACCTCCGTACGGCTCAGCCGTACGGAGGCCATGCCGCGCCGCGGGGACGCACATTCGGGAAAGCGCGGTGCGGAAAGCGCGACCATAACGATGACCTGGCACGCTAGAGGGCGTGAGTGAGCGGGGCACAGATCGGATCGGCGACAAGATCCGGGAGGACACGGCGCGGCGGCTGGATCGCGCGATGGGCAGCCTTGGCACAGCGGCGATGACCCGCATGGAGGAGCGGCTCGCCTGGTATCGCGCACTGTCCGCGGAGGACAGGTCATGGGTCGGCCTGGTCGCCCAGGCGGGCATAGCGGCGTTCGTGGAGTGGTTCGGGCACGCCGGCGCGGGGCGGCCGACGCCGAGCATCGAGTTCTTCGGAACCGCCCCGCGGGAGCTCAAGCGCAGCGTGTCGCTCCAGCAGACCGTCGACCTGGTCCGCATCGTGGTCGAGGTGGTGGAGGCACAGGTGGACGATCTGGCCGCGCCCGGTGGCGCGGACCTGCTCCGCAACGCGATGCTCCGCTACACCCGGGACGTGGCGTTCGCCGCCGCCCAGGTGTACGCCAGAGAGGCCGAGGCGCGGGGATCCTGGGACGCCCGGCTGGAGGCGCTCATCGTGGACGCGCTCGTCCGCGGCCAGGTCGACGACGGCCTGCACTCGTGGGCGGCGGCGCTCGGCTGGACGTCCGCGCCCGTCGTGGTCTTCGCGGGCCACACCTCCGACGATGACCCGCAGAGCATCATCGACGGGCTGCGCGACAAGGGCCGCCGCGTCGGGCACGAGTTGCTCGCCGGTGTGCAGGGCGACCGGCTGATCGTGATCGTGGGAGGAGCCGACAGCATCAAGGACGCCGCCCGGCTCGTCGTGCCGCGCTTCGGACCCGGACCGATCGTCATCGGCCCCGAGGTCCCCGATCTGCACGCGGCGGCCAGCTCGGCCCGCGCCGCCATCGCGGGTCTGCGGGCCGCCTCGGCCTGGCCGGACGCGCCGCGGCCGGTGCTCGCCGAGGACCTGCTGGCCGAGCGGGCCCTGGACGGGGACGACGACGCGAGGGCCCAGCTCGTGGAGAACGTCTACAAGCCGCTCGCCGGGACGCCGCTGCTCGACACGCTGGCCACCTACCTGGAGCAGGGGACCTCTCTCGAGGCCACCGCGCGGCTGCTGTTCGTTCACCCCAACACGGTCAGATACCGGCTACGGAAGATCACCGAACTCACCGGGTACCAGCCCACCGAGGGACGCTCGGCGTTCACCCTCCAGGTGGGGCTCATCCTCGGCCGCCTGTCGGTCGGCTAACGAGTGTCCGCGAGTCCTTCCGGGCTGCCGTAACCTCGGCGACACCAAAACTGTAGGGACCACACAAACTCTCAGCGGCAAAGTTCGTTCGGATCACCATCAGTGTGGCGAACTCCTACAGGGCAGGGTGGACTCGTGCTCGTCATCGTCGCTCCGGGCCAAGGCGCCCAGACCCCAGGTTTCCTGACTCCGTGGCTCGAACTTCCCGGATTCCGCGACCGGCTGTCCGCCTGGTCCGACATAGTGGAGCTCGACCTCGTCGCGTACGGGACGACCGCCGACACCGACGAGATCCGGGACACGGCCGTCGCGCAGCCCCTGCTGGTGGCGTCCGCCCTGGCGTCCTACGAGGCGCTGGGCATGCGGCCCGACCTCGTCGCCGGACACAGCGTGGGAGAGCTGGCCGCGGCGGCGATCGCCGGAGTGCTGACCCCGGAGGAGGCCCTCGGGCTGGTGCGGGAGCGCGGCCGGGCGATGGCCAAGGCCGCCTCGGTGACCGAGACCGGGATGCTCGCGGTGCTGGGCGGGACCGAGGACGAGGTCCTCGCCGCGATCGACGCGCAGGGGCTCACCCCCGCGAACATCAACGGCGCCGGCCAGATCGTGGCGGGCGGCACACTGGAACAGATCGAGGCCTTCAAAGCGGCGCCGCCGCCCGGGGCGCGCCTGCGCCCGCTGTCGGTCGCGGGGGCCTTCCACACCGTGCACATGGCCCCGGCCGTCGACCATCTGCGGGACGAGGCCGCCGGCCTCACACCCCGCGACCCGGAGATCACGGTGCTGTCCAACGCGGACGGCGTGGCCGTCGCCACGGGCGCCGAGTTCGTCGACCGGCTCGTCGGTCAGGTCGCCAACCCGGTACGGTGGGACGCCTGCATGGCGACCATGGCCGAGCGCGGCGTGACCGCGATGGTCGAACTGCTGCCCGGTGGCACGCTGACCGGCCTGGCCCGGCGTGGCCTGCCCGGCGTGAAGACCGTGGCCCTGAAGACCCCGGACCATCTGGAAACCGCCCGAGAGGTGCTCAAGTGAGGCTCAGCCAAGGCTCTCCGGGCGCGAAGGTGCTCGCGTTCGGCGGCTACCAGCCCGCCGAGGTCGTGACCAACGACGACCTGTCCAAGCGGATGGACACGAACGACGAGTGGATCCGAAGCCGCGTCGGCATCCAGGAACGCCGCATCGCGGGGCCGCACGAGTCGGAGATCGATATCGCTGTCCAGGCGGGCGGCAAGGCCCTGGCCGCGAGCGGCCTGTCCAGCGCCGACATCGACCTGGTCATCGTGGCCACGTGCACGATGGAGGCGCCGATCCCCAACGCGGCGGGCCGGGTCGCCCACCGGCTCGGCATCCAGGCCCCCGGCGCGTTCGACGTGAACGCGGCATGCGCCGGGTTCTGCTACGCGCTGGCCGCGGCCAGTGACGCCGTCCGGGCCGGTTCGGCGACGCACGTGCTGGTCGTCGGCTCCGAGAAGCTCAGCCAGTGGATCGACTGGGACGACCGGGCCACCGCCGTCATCTTCGCCGACGGTGCGGGCGCCGCCGTCGTCGGCCCGTCCGACACGCCCGGCATCGGGCCCGTCGTGTGGGGCAGCGCCGGCGACAAGGCCGACGTGATCGCCATCGAGAACCGGAACTCCTTCCTGTATCAGGAGGGCCAATCCGTGTTCCGCTGGGCCACCACCGCGCTTCACCCGGTGGCCGCCCTGGCGTGCGAGCGGGCCGGTGTCGACCCCGCCGAGTTGACGGCCTTCGTCCCGCATCAGGCGAACCTGCGGATCATCGAGGCGATCGCCCGCAGGATCGGCGCGGTCAACGCGGTCATCGCCCGGGACATCGTCCTCGCCGGCAACACCTCGGCCGCGTCGATCCCGCTCGCGCTGTCGCGGATGATCGAGCGCGGTGAGGTGCCCTCGGGCGGCCTCGCGCTGCTGCTCGGCTTCGGTGCCGGTCTCACCTACGCCTCTCAGGTGATCGAGATCCCCTAGTTCGCGTCCGTGGGTGTTCGCCATGACGGGGAATCCACGGGGCACTACCCACACTTGTACGGCTTACCGCACAAGGCCGGATGAATGATCCGGAGCATTGGTAAATCAGAGAAACCAAGGAGAAGTCGCGACATGGCTATGACCGAGCAGGAGATCCTCGCCGGCCTCGGCAAGATCGTCAATGAGATCACCGGTGTCCCGGCCGCGGAGGTCACCCCAGAGAAGAGCTTCGTGGACGACCTTGACATCGACTCGCTTTCCATGGTCGAGATCGCCGTCGCCGCGCAGGACGAGTTCGGCGTCGAGATTCCCGACGACCAGCTCAAGCACCTCAAGACCGTGAAGGACGTCATCAACTTCATCCAGGCCTGAGCGGCCCTGGGTTCCCGGACCACTGCGGGTCACTGAGAACAACCAAGAGGAGTGCGGACAAGTGAGTAAGGACCGGGTACGTGTCGTCGTCACCGGGCTCGGCGCGACGACGCCCCTCGGTGGAGATGTCGCATCCACCTGGTCGGCGCTCCTCGACGGGCGGTCGGGCATCCGGACGCTCACCGAGGACTGGGTCGACACCGTACCGGTGAAGTTCGCCGGCGTGGCGGCCGTCGACCCCGGCGAGGTGATCCCCCGGCCCGAGGCCAGGAGGCTCGACCGCGCCGAGCAGTTCGCCCTGATCGCCGCCAGGCAGGCCTGGCAGGACGCGGGCACTCCCGAGATCGACGGCGAGCGTCTCGGCGTGGCGGTCGGCAGCGGCATCGGCGGCATCGGGACGATCCTGTCCGCCTATGACCTCTACCGGTCGAGGGGCTGGAACCGGGTCTCGCCCTTCACCGTGCCCATGCTCATGCCGAACGGCTCCGCCGGCTGGATCAGCATCGAGTTGGGCGCCAAGGCCGGGGCGCACGCCGCGGTCAGCGCCTGCGCGACCGGCGCTGAGTGCATCGGCTACGGCATCGACATGATCCGATCCGGCCGGGCCGACATGGTGGTGGCGGGCGGCACCGAGGCGGCGATCCACGGCCTCAACGTGGCGTCGTTCGCTGCGGCGCGCGCCATGTCGACGCGCAACGACGAGCCTGAACGGGCCTCTCGCCCATTCGACAAGGGCCGTGACGGTTTCGTGCTCGGCGAGGGCGCCGGCATCGTGGTCCTGGAGTCGGAGGAGCACGCCCGGGCGCGCGGCGCCCGGATCTACGCCGTCGCGGCCGGTGTCGGCTACTCCAGCGACGCCTACCACATCACCGGCATCGATCCGGAGGGCTCGGGCGGCCGGCAGGCCATGCTGCGGGCCATCGGCGACGCCGGCCTGAGCCCATCGGACATCGTCCACGTCAACGCCCACGCCACCTCGACCCCGCTCGGCGACGAGATCGAGGCGCGCGCGATCAAGGCGGCCATCGGGGGCCACGCGATCGTCACCGCGACCAAGTCGATGACCGGCCACCTCCTCGGCGGCGCGGGCGGCATCGAGTCGATCTTCACCATTCTCGCGCTGCACGAGCGGATCGTGCCGGCCATCGCCAATCTCGACGATCCCGCTGACGGCATCGAGGTCGACCTCGTGCGCGGCGAACCCCGGAAGCTCGACGGCGACCAGCTCGCCGCGATCAACAATTCGTTCGGGTTCGGCGGACACAACGTCGCCGTGGCCTTCACCACTGTGTGACAGGAGTCTCACATGACCGTGCTTGACAACCGGGTGGTGAACGACGCCTCCGACGCGGAGGCCGTCGATCCCAGGGACCCTCGGGTACGCCTGGGGCATCTCCTCGACGAGGGCTCGATCCGACCGATCACCCCTGAGGACAAGAGCGGCGTGCTGGCCGTGACCGGCCGCGTCGAGGGCGTGCCGGTCGTGGCGTTCTGCAGCGACGCCCGCGTCCAGGGCGGCGCGATGGGCGGCGAGGGCTGCGAGCACATCGTCCACGCCTACGACGTCGCCGTCCGCGAGCGTGTCCCCGTCATCGGCGTCTGGCACTCGGGCGGCGCCCGCCTGGCCGAAGGCGTGGAGTCCCTGCACGCGGTGGGCCGGGTGTTCGCCGCCATGACCAAGGCCTCCGGCGTGGTGCCGCAGATCTCCGTCGTGGTCGGCCCGGTGGCCGGCGGCGGCGCCTACGGCCCGGCCCTGACCGACATCGTGATCCTCGCCGACAACGGCCGCATCTTCGTCACCGGGCCTGACGTCGTGCGCAGCGTGACCGGCGAGGAGACCGACATGGCCTCTCTCGGCGGGCCCGAGCCGCACAGCAAGCGCAGTGGCGTCGTCCACATCGCCACCAAGAACGAGGGCGAGGCCCTGCTCAGGGCCCGTCAGCTCGCCGTCCTGCTCGGCCACCAGGGCCGGATGCGCGGCGACGTCGACGAGGTCGACTTCGGCAGTCTGCTCCCCGACAACCCGCGCCGCGCCTACGACGTGCACCCGCTGGTGAACGGCCTGCTGGACGAGCCCGGTGTGGAGCTCCATGCCAAGTGGGCGCCGAACATCGTCACCACGCTGGGCCGTCTCGGCGGCCGCACGGTCGGGGTCATCGCCAACAATCCGCTACGCCTCGGCGGCTGCCTCGACTCCGCCTCGGCGGAGAAGGCCGCCCGGTTCGTCCGGATGTGTGACGCCTTCGGGGTGCCGCTGGTGGTCCTGGTCGACGTCCCCGGCTACCTTCCCGGGGTCGGCCAGGAACACGACGGCATCGTACGGCGCGGCGCGAAGCTGCTGCACGCGTTCGCCGAGGCCTCGGTGCCGAGGGTGACGCTGATGACCCGCAAGGCGTACGGCGGCGCCTACATCGCGATGAACTCCCGGTCGCTGGGCGCGACCCGGGTGTTCGCCTGGCCGACCACGGTGGTGGCCGTGATGGGCGCGGTCGCGGCCGTCCGTATCCTCAAGCGGCGCGAGCTGGCGGCCGCCCCCGAGGAGGAACGCTCGGCGCTCGAGGCCCGGCTGGCCGAGGAGCACGAGAAGGTCGCCGGCGGGCTCGACAGAGCCGTCGACCTCGGGGTCATCGACGAGGTGATCGAACCGGCGAAGACCCGCGGCGCGATCGCCAGGGTCATCGCCCAGGCGACGCCGGCCCGCGGCGCCCACGGCAACATCCCGCTCTGACGGTTCGCCCACGAGTCGCCGAAGATTCGCTGAAGAAGCGCCGGTCCCCGGGGACCGGCGCTTTTCGCGTTCGCGGTGACAGACGGGCCGGCGCCCGGAAGGCCGCGGCTCAGACGGCGGCGTGCAGCCAGCGGACCGGCGCGCCCTCCCCCGCATACCGGAACGACTCCAGTTCCTCGTCCCACTGCTTGCCGAGGAGGCGGTCGAGCTCCTCCTCCAGGACGACCCGGCCCTGCGCGGCCATCAGCATCACATTGCGCAGCCGATCCTCGGGGACCTGGATGTCCCCGTTCGCGCCCACGACGGCGGTGAACGCGCCCAGCGTGGGCGTGTAGGCATGCCGGGACCCGTCGACGCCGGGCGAGGCGTCTTCAGTGATCTCGAAGCGGATGCGCTGCCAGCCCATGAAAGAAGACGTGACCGCCGCCGCCGTACCGGGACGGCCCTCCCACTCGGCCTGGGCCCGCAGGGTCCCGGGCGCGGCGGGCTGAGGGGTCCACGTCAGATCGACGGGTACGCCAAGAACGCCTGCGACGGCCCACTCGATGTGCGGGCACAGCGCAGGCTGAGCCGAGTGGACGTACAGGACGCCACGAGCAGCAGCCACCGGACCTCCCAAATCGCATGAGGTGCGCCTTCCCCAACGGCCTCATGTAGGGATGATCACGGTTGCATGACTAGTAGGAGAGACTACCGTCCGTCGTAACGCGACACCAGAGCAGGGTCATACCGATTGACGCATGGCAACATACTGCATCGGGAAAGATACGGTCCGTAAATAAAAGATCGGAAGGGCGTCGTGATGCGCGCACGCTTGGTGGAGTCTCTCCCGGACAGGCCCGCCCTCATACGGCCCGGCGAGTTGCTCACCACCGCCCCTGCCGCGGTCGCCCGATGGACACTCTCCGTCTCCCCCGTGCACCACCCGACCCAGCACACCCGCCCGACCCAGCACCTGCGCACAGTCCATCATGTCCGGCTCTCGCCCGGCGTGGACGTGCTCGACCTGGTCACCACGCTGCGCGACCGCGGCCATCCGGCCTCGCCCAACCATGTGCTCACCGGGCAGCCGCTGTACTTCGGCGGCCCGCACGGCGCGCCGTCCCCCGCTCCGGCAGTGCCGTACGAGCCGGGCCCGCCCTCCGGGGTGACGATCGCAGTGCTGGACACCGGGGTCGTCCCCCATCCGTGGCTGATGCCCTGGTATCGGGACGACGCGGCCGACACCCCCGACGCGGACGGCGACGGCGGCCTCGACACCCAGGCGGGGCACGGCACGTTCGTCTGTGGGCTGATCCTGCGGCGCGACCCCGGGGTGCGGCTGCGTGCCGTGCGACTCCTGGACAGCGACGGCGTCGCCGACGAGGCCGCGCTGCTGCGCGCGCTAGCCCGGCTCTGCGCCGAACGCGTCGGCGTCCTCAACCTGTCCTTCGGGGGTTACACCTTCGACGACCGGCCGCCGCTGGGGCTGGCCGAGGCGCTGGCCGGCTTTCCCGCCGTGGTGGCGTGCGCCGGCAACACCGGGCACTCTCGCCCGTTCTGGCCGGCGGCCCTTCCCGGCGTCGTCGCCGTGGGCGCGCTCGACGGGGACGTCAGGGCGTCCTTTTCGGCATACGGCCCATGGGTCGACGCCTGCGCCCAGGGGGTCGGTCTGGCGAGCAGCTTCGTCGAGTTCGGGGCGTTCCACGGTTACGCCACCTGGAGCGGCAGCTCTTTCGCCTGCGCCACGGTGGTGGGAGCCCTCGCCCGGCTGTGCCGCGAACTACCCCCCGCGCAGGCCGTACGGCGCCTGCTCTCCGAGGGCCGGCGAATCCCCGATCTCGGGGTGGCCATCGCGTGAGATCGATAGAGTGTCGATCACTTAAAGTAATTTTACAGAAACTCTCGGTAATCGACATGTTGGATGACACCTCACCCGGGCCGCCGTTGGGCCCCACCCGTCTCGAGCGGCCGACGCCTCTCGACCAGGCCGCATGGGACGATCTCGTCGCGCGGTTCGACGGCCGGATGTGGGCGGTCGCCCGTGCGTTCGGGCTGGGCCCGGCCGACGCGGCCGACGCCGTCCAGGGTGCCTGGCTGCGACTGGTCGAAAGTCTCGACGCCATCCGGGACCCCGATCGGATCGGATCCTGGCTCATCACCACGACGAAGAACGAGGCGGCCCGGCTGAGCCGGTCCCGGAGAGGATCGGGATCCGCGGTTTCCGACATCCCCGACGACATCCCGGACCTCGGTGCGCCGGACCCGGCCGCCGCGGTGGTCGACGCCGACTACGGCCGACACGTGTGGCGACGGCTCGACATCCTCGGTGAGCCGTGCCGGTCGCTACTGCGCCTCTACGCGCTCCATCCGGACGCCCGATATACCCAGATCGCCCTGCGCCTGGACCTGCCCGTGGGCAGCATCGGCCCCACCCGCGCCCGCTGCGTGTCCCGGCTCAGAGCCCTGCTGGAGGAAAACGTCCATGACAGCCCCCGCTGACGAGTACCTGCTGGCCGCGCTGCGGATCGCAGCCGGAGCCGACCCCGTGCCCGGGCGCGTCTCGGCCGACGCGAGGGCCGCGTTCGCGCTCCGCCTGCCCGGCGGGATCGCCGCCGCCCCAATGGAGACGACCGCCGCGGAGACGACCGCGATGGAGAAAGCCACCGCAGCGGGCGTCCGGTCGGCGGCACGCGAGGAGCACGGCGAGCCCGTGGCGCACCGCTACGCGGCCGCGGGCCTCACGATCCACGTCGAGCCCGTCGTCATGGCCGGCCGGGTGGACGTGGCCGGCCAGGTCTCTCCCGCCCCCGGCACCGAATCGCTGGTCGAGGTGCGGACGCCGCACATCACCGCCGGTCGCGTGCCTGCCGAGGACGGCCGCTTCGTCGTCACCGGACTGCCCCTCGGATGGATCAGCGTGGTCTGCCATCGGCCCGGCCACCCGCCTGTGTTCACCCGCTGGCTGCACGTGCGCCCTTGATCTCGCCCTCGACCCCGCCCTCGACCCCGCGACCGCCCGCCGTCCTCGTCACCCGGGCCGAGGCGGCCGTGCGACTGTCGGGGGCCGATCCCCGCCTGGCGCTCGCCCGGGCCCGGGCCGTACTGGCCGAGGCCAGAGCCGGGATGGAAACCGCCGGTCGGGAGGGCGAGCCGTACGGCGAGGCGCTTTCCGTCGCACTGCGTGCGTCCGCCCTGGCCGCACGCGAACTCGGCGACCTGCACCTGGCCGATGAGAGGCTGCGTGAGGCCGTCGAGACCGGATCCCGGTTTCCGCTACGGGTGGCGCAGGCGAGGATGTCCCTGGTCGCCGTCCGGACACAGCTCGGCGACCCCGAAGGCGCCCTGCGCCTCGCCGAACTGGCCGAACGACATCTCACTGGCACCGATCTGGCCCGGCTGGACGTGCAGCGCTCGGTCGCGCTGAACGTGCTCGGCCGGCATCGGGACGCGGTACGCCACTGCGACCGGGCCGTCGACCGCCTCGGCGACGACCCCCGGTTCCAGGCCGGCGGCCTGCTCAACCGCGGGGTCGCCCGGACCTACCTGGAAGAGTACGGCGCGGCCGAGGCGGACCTGTCGGAGTGCGCGAGGATGGCCCGGGCGGCCGGTCTCGATCACGTCGCCATGCTCGCCGAGGGCAACCTGCCGTTCGTGGCGGCCCGGCGCGGCGACATCGCGACCGCCTTCGCGAGCTACGAGGTGGCGGAGGCGGGCATGGCCGGCTATCCGGAGCGGCTGGCCGCGATGCGGGCGGACTTCGCCGAGGCGCTGGTGGCCGCCCGCCTGCCGGGAGAGGCCCGGGCGATGCTGGAACAGGCACTGCCCGATCTGGCGGCCGGCGGAGCCCACGCGGCGATCCCCGACGCGCGGCTGCTGCTCGCCCAGGCCCAACTGCTCGCCGGCGACGCCGGGCAGGCCGCGGCGACGGCGCAGACCGCGCTGACGGAACTGCTGGAGCAGGGCAGGGCGACCTCGGCTCCGCCGGCCACCGAGGTGATGTTGCGTGCCCGGCTCGCCAAGACCTCACCGACGCCGAGCGCCGCCGAAGTCGCGGCCCTGCTGCCCCACCTGCTGTCCTGTGCGGCAGACCTGGACGGGCACGGCCGACCGGGCGCCGCGGCCGAGCTGCGGCTCACGACCGCCCGCGCCGCCCTGCTGGCCGGGCATCGCACCGTCGCACGAGCACAGCTGGAAATCCTGGCCGAGACCCTCACCCGGCCGCTGGTCAGGCAGCACGCCCTGGCGATGATCCAGCGGCTGGACGGAGACCTGCCCAGCGCCCTCGAATCGGCCCGTGAGGGTGTGGAAACGCTCGCCGCCACGCCGGCGGAGCGCAACGCGGAGCTCAGGGCGTACACCGTCCGTCCGGCCGAGGACCTCGCCGCGTTCGGCCTGGAGCTCGCGCTGGAGACCGGGGACGGCTGGATGGTCCTGGACTGGGCCGAGCGCCGGCGGGCACTGGCGCGGGGCAGGCCGGCCCCCGTCCGCGTCCGCCCCGCCCCCTTCGACCCCCGCAACTCCTGCGACTCCCGGAACTCGGCGGGAGGCATCCCGGGAAACGGGCCGGGCACGCTGATCGAGCTGGTGCGCAGCGGGGACGAGCTGTGGGGCGTCCTCGTCACCCCGGCACGCACCGGCGGCGTGCGGTGCCTGCTCCGACCGCTCGGCTCCTACCGGGCGGCGGCCGAGGCGACGGTGCGTATACGGTACGGCCTGCGCCGGCGGAACCTGCGAGATCTCGTCGACCGCGGTGGGGGCGCCGCCCCGGAGATGATGGACGCTGAGCTCGCCGCGCTCGGCGAACAACTGCTCGGTCCGTTCGATCTGGGGTGGCCCTGCGGATCGGGCCGCCTCGAAGACGGCCCAGTGGTGATCGTGCCCACGGGCGCGCTGTACACGCTTCCCTGGCCGCTGTTGCCCGCATTGGCCGGCCGACCGGTGTCCGTCGCCCCCGACGCCACTTCCTGGGCGCTATCGGAACGGGCTCCGACAGGGGCCGGACAGGTGGGCTGGCCGGTGGTCCTCGCGGTTGCCGGACCGGGGCTGCGGCACGCCCGCGATGAGGTCGGCATGGTCGTCATGACCCACCCAGAAGCCGAGCGGATCGGCGCCACGCGGCAGGAGGTGCTCGCCGCGCTCGACCGCGCCGACGTGCTGCACATCGCGGCCCACGGCATGTCCTCCCCGCGCAGCCCGATGCTGTCCCGCCTCACGCTGGAAGACGGACCGCTCATGGCCTACGACCTGCTGCGAGCCGAACGGATGCCACGGCTCGTCGTGCTGTCCGCGTGCGACGCCGGAATGGCCCATGCCCCCGTGGACGGCGCGGCGCTCGGGCTGGCCGGGACCTTCCTCGACCGGGGTGCCGCCTGCGTGATCGCCGGGGTGGTACCGGTGCGGGACGACGAGGCCCTGTCGCTCATGGCGGTCTTCCACGCCGTGCTGGCCGAGGGCCGCTCCCCCGCCGAGGCCCTCGCCACCGCGGCCGCCAAGACCGCCGCCAGCGGCTTCGTCTGCTTCGGCGACCCGTACGGGTGACAGTCCCTAGCCGGTGGCGACCGGCCGGTCGGGGTCGGCCACCCAGTTGGACCACGAGCCGACGTAGAGCGCGGCGGGCAGCCCGGCGATCTCCAGGGCGAGCACCTCGTGGGCGGCGGTCACCCCGGAACCGCAGTAGGCGCCGACCGGGACGCCCTCGACCGCGCCCAGCGCGTCGAACCGCTCCCGTAGGAACTCCCTGCTGTGGAACCGGCCGCCGGGCTCGACGTTCTGTGTGGTGGGGGCGTTGACGGCCCCCGGAATGTGACCGGCGACCGGGTCGACGGGCTCGACCTCACCGCGGTATCGCTCCGGGGCCCGGGCGTCGAGAAGCACTCCGCGGGCGGCCAGCTCCGCCGCCCGGTCGGCGTCCAGCATCGGCATGCCGCCGGGCTCGGCCGTGAAGTCGCCCGGCTCCCCGGCCTGCGTGTCGTCCCTCGCCACGGGGAGGCCGGCCCGGGTCCAGGCGCGCATCCCGCCGTCGAGCACCCGCACGTCGCGGTGGCCGAAGTAGCGCAGCGTCCACCAGGCCCTGGCCGCCGAGGTCGAGTCCGCGTCGTCGTAGACGACCACCGGACGGGCGTCCGACACGCCGAGGCGGCGCATCGCGGACTCGAACGCGGCGGCGGGCGGCAGCGGATGCCGCCCGTCCGGTCCCGGCGGGGCGGCGAGATCGGCGTTGAGATCGCAGAAGACGGCGCCCGGGATGTGCCCCTCCCGGTAGGACTCGATGCCCGGAGGGCCGGCGAGGCGCCATCGCACGTCGAGGATGGTGACATCGCCGCCGATCGCGGCCAGTTCCTCCGGCTGGATCAGCGGGCTCGAAGAATGCGGGCTCATCGACACCTCCGTGAAGTCGTCATGCCGGCCGCGCCCGTCACGGGCGGATCTCCAGCAAGGGCACGTTCTGTTCCGCCGGGGTGAGCGAGCCGTGGCAGCCGATCAGGGAGGCCTCCAGCGGCTCCGCCTCGGAGGCGACGATCACGCAGTCGCCGTACGGCACGGCCAGCACGTCGCCGATCCGCCCGAGCCATTCACGACGGACGGCGCGGCCGAACCAGCCCTCGTCGACCGCCTCCTCCCGGGTGACCACCCAGGCCCGGCCGCGCAACCCCTCGCGCCAGGTCTCGAGTACGGCGTCCGCCGCACCCGGCGCGGTGTAGAGATGCCGGGCCCGGCCGTCGCCGCCGAGCATGACCACGCCTTCCCGGAGGTCGGGTCTGCGGTCGAAGTCGACCTTGTCCCCGGCGTTGATCATGCCGTGGTCCGCGGTCACGTAGAGCGCCGACCCCGGCGGCAGCGCCTCGGCGATGGCCTCGGCCATCCGGTCGACGACCGCGAGCCGGTCCAGCCACTCGGGACTGCCCCAGCCCTTCATGTGGCCCATGTGGTCGACATCGCCGTAATACACGGTGACGTACGAGCTTTCCCGAAGCGCGTGCCGTGCCGCCTCGATCCGCTCGTCCGCCGTCTCCGCCGACCAGTAGCGCATGCCCCGGTAGACCGCACGGGTGAGCCCGCTGCCGTCGAACAAGGCGGGCGCCACGTAGACGGGATCAACGCCGAGAGCCGCCATCCGTTCGTAGACGGTCTCGGCCGGCTGCCACACGTCGGGGTCGATGGCCAGTCCGGGCGCGGTCCAGCGCAGGCAGTTGAACAATCTGCCCTCACCTGGCACGGCCATCTGGATGCCCACCATGCCGTGCTCCCCGGGAGGCGCTCCGGTGCCGAGCGTGGCAAGACTCGTCGGCGTCGAGGACGGGAAGCCCGCGGTGAGCGTCCGCCGCGAATGCGCGGACAGAAACGGCGCCACGTCCGGATGGGCGGCCAGCAGATCCGCGCCCAGGCCGTCGACGAGGAAGAGACACACCCGCCGCGCCGGGTCGAGGCCGAGCGTGTTGCCCGTCGGCACGCCGAGCGAGGCGAGCAGCGATCCCGGGAGATCCGCCAGCGACGCCTCGCCGTACGCGGGCACGAACGGCACGGCGTCGGGCAGGGTTTCGGCCAGCGCTTCCGGCATGGTTTCCGGCACGGCCGGCCCGGCGGGGTCGGGGTCGATCACATCGCCTCCGGCTGGGAATTCAGGACGCGGCGCGGGCGGTCGCCTCGGACAGCGCCTTGGCGAAGGTCAGGACGTGACCGACCGCCTCGGGGCCGTCGGCCGCCTCGCTCACCCGGAGAGACAGATCGTCGGCGGTGATCGCACCGGTGTAGCCGTGATCGGCTTCGCAGCTCTCGTCGCCGCACGTGGCGGGTTCGAGGTCGACATGGGAGATCGCACCCCAGCCGATCGTGAGCGTCGCCTCGACCGGAGGAACCCCGGGCACGTACGCCGCCGGGTCGGGAACCACCCTCGTGACGGCGATCGACTGGATGCGGTTCAGCCGTACGGCCTCGGTCGTGGTGGAGGCGTGCGAAGCCGGCATGCCCTCGGCGGGCGGGTGCTCGTCGGTGTGACAGACGATCAGCCGGGTGGGCGACAGCACCAGCACCGTAACGTGCCTGCGCACCTCCATCGCGGGGTCGAACGTGGCCTCGTGATGCACGACGTACGCCATGACCTGCTCACTGCCGAGCGCGGTGTCGACGGCGTCGGCGACCAGGTCCGGGTAGTAGCCGCTGCGGTCAATGGCCTCGCGCATGCCCGCGGCCGAGACTCGGGTTTCCCTCATGGGTCCATCCTGCCCTGTAAGGGACACCTGTTTCACATCCGGACCGGATGGTTTTCCACATCGGCGGCCGACCGGCCCATCCCGACCGGCACGTCCCGGCCTGCGCTCCCGACTGTGCGGTCAGCGCAGGCGGCGGGGCCCGACGTCCGGACGCGGCCCGGTGACGGGCCGCAGGGCCACGCGTGCGCCCAGCACCACCACGCCGGACGCGCCGACCAGCACCGGGTCCAGTTCCATCCTGACCACCTCGGGCAGCGCGTCCGCCAGCAGCCCGACCCGGACGAGAAGATCCTCCAGCGCCTCGACCGCCACCGGCTGGTAGCCGTACCGCCCGAGCAGCAGCGGCGCCGCGCGTACCGACCGCACGAGGGTCGACGCGTCCTCGGCGGTGAGCGGGGCGAGCCGATATGCCTGATCTCCGAGGAGGCGGGCCGCGACCTCGCCGAGCCCGAACGACACGACGCCGCCGAAGTGCCGGTCCTGCACGACGCCGACGATGGTCGGCACCGCCGGTTGCGGGGCCATGCGCTGGACGGCGAGCCGCGCGCCCGGCCCGAGGAGAGCGGCCAGGTCCGCGTACGCCTGCCGGATCGCGACCGGTTCGGTGAGCCCCATGCGCACCGTGCCGGCCCGGCTGGAGTCCACGGGGTCGGCGGACTTGAGCACCACGGGCGGCCCGAGGCCGCTCGCGGCGGCCACCGCCTCATCGGCCGAGGCCACCGGCTGCGCCGGCCACACCTCGATCCCGTAGCGCGCGAGCAACTCGGTGGCGTCGATCTCCAGGTCCCGCTCGCCGTGCTCGTTCTTCCGCAGGGCGTCGGCCACGAACTGGCGGGCTCCGGCGACGTCCACTCCCGGGGGCGAGGGGATGGGGCCCGCCGGCTCCCGGCTCCGGCAGGCGTAGCGGACGACGTGAGCGAGCGCCCGGACCGCCTCCTCGGGCGCGGGGTAGGACGGGATGGAGCCGCGCCCCGGCGAGGCGTCGCCGTCGACGCGGAGCTCCGGCGGCATGCCCATCTCCCCCTGGAAGGTGGCCAGCACGGGCTTGCCGCAGTCGCGCGCCACCCGCACCAGCTCGGCCGCCACCCGCCGGGCGTCGCCCGGGATCGGCGGCATGTAGACGACGACGGCCGCGTCCACTTCGGGGAGCGTGTCCGCCAGCGCCGCTGCGAACTCGGCCGCCCCCGCCCGGGCGCCCAGGTTCACCGGCGAACGCGGCTCCAGGCCCGCGCCGGCGCAGGCGTCCACCGCCAGCAGCGCGAGCGCGTCGGAGTTGCTCACGACGCCCACCGTGGGCCCCGACGGCAGCGGCTGGTGGGCGAGGAGCTGGGCCACGTCGAAGAGCTGGGTGAGGTCGTCGACCCGGATGACCCCCGCCTGCTCGAAGAGTGAGCGCTGCGCGGTCTCGGGCAGGCCGAGCACAGGGGCGGCGTGGCCGTCGGGTGCTCCACGGCTCTTGACGACGACGATCGGCTTGCGCCGCGAGATCCGGCGGGCCAGCCGGGTGAACTTGCGCGGGTTTCCGATGGATTCCAGATAGAGCAGGATGACGTCGGTCGCCTGATCCTCCTCCCAGTACTGGAGGAGGTCGTTGCCGGACACATCGGCCCGGTTGCCGGCCGAGACGAACGTCGAGATGCCCATGCCCCGCTGGGCGACGCGCTGCAGCAGCGCGGTGCCGAGCGCGCCCGACTGGCTGAAGAAGCCGACCCGCCCCCGCCCGGGCAGGGTCGCGGCGAGGGTGGCGTTGAGCCGTACGGCGGGGTCGGTGTTGGCGACGCCCAGGCAGTTGGGGCCCACCACGCGCATGCCGTACGCCCGGGCGATCCGGACGAGTTCCTCCTGGCGGCCGCGGCCCTCGATGCCGGTCTCGCCGAACCCGGAGGAGACCACGACCAGGCCCTTGACGCCCTTCTCCGCGCACTCCTCGACGAGTTCGAGCACGCCCTCGGCGGGGACGGCCAGCACCGCCAGGTCCACCTCCCCGTCGATCGCGGAGACGCTCCGGTACGCCCGGACTCCCGCGACGGCCCGCACCTGCCGGTGGACGGGATAGACCGGCCCGGTGAAGTCGGCGGCGAGCAGGTTGCGCAGCACGGTCTGCCCGATCCCGCCCGGATCGCGGCTCGCCCCGATGACCGCGACCGACTCGGGCGTCAGCAGGCGGGCGATCGAGCGGGCCTCGGCGCGATGCTCGCGGGCGAGCCGCACCTCCATGGCGGTCTCGGTGCTGGACAGGTCGAGGGTCATCCGGACCACGCCGTCCTCGAACTGGCTCTGCGCCGTGTATCCGGCCTGGCGGAACAGGCGGAGCATGCGGAGGTTGCCGGGAAGCACATCGGCGATGAACGTCCGGATCCCGCGCTCGCGCGCCGCCGCCCGCAGGTGCTCCATCAGCACCGCGGCCACGCCCCTGCCCTGATGGGCGTCCTCGACCAGGAACGCGACCTCCGCGTGGTCTTTCGGCTCCATCCGGTCGTACCGCACGACCGCCACCATCTCCGCCCCGATCGTCGCGATCAGCGCCACCCGGTTGTCGTAGTCGACGTTGGTGAACCAGGTGACGTCCCGGTCGGTGAGGTGGGGGCGGGGGCCGAAGTAGCGGAAGTAGATCGACTCAGCGGACAGGCGTGAGTAGAAGGAGCGCAGCAGGCCGGCGTCGTCCGGTCTGATCGGGCGCAGGTGTGCCGTGCCGCCATCGGACAGCACGACGTCCGCCTCCCAGTGGGCGGGGTACTGATGTCGCACGGTCCCGAGGTTAGCGGCGCCTGGCCTGATATGGGTTGAGATGTTCCTTACCGCCAGGAGATCTCGCGCGGGCAGGGACCACCTCGGCTTCGGGGAGCGTAGGCGGCTACGGTACGGGATCTATCGCCCATGCTGGGGCGAATTGGGCAACGCTTGTGCATCGACTCTGTCCGGCTGTCTGATCCACCTCCCATGACAAGGCCGGGAGCTGTTAGGTTTCTTTGGGTCGGCCTCATCGCATGTTGGCAAGGTGGTGACATCATGACGCGGGTCGTCGTGGTGGGCGATCTCATGACTGACGCGCTCGCCCGCGCCAAGTTCCCGCTCGCCAGGGCGAGCGACACCCCGGCCGTCGTGACCATGCACGGTGGCGGTTCCGGGGCGAACGTCGCCTCCTGGCTGGCGGTCGAGGGGTCTGAGGTCGCCTTCGTCGGGCGACGCGGCGCCGACATCACCGGCCGGAACCGCGACATGGAACTCATGGGCTACGGGGTCGACGCCCGCCTCGTGATGGATCCGGAGCGGCCCACCGGCACCTGCGTGGTCATGGTCACCCACAAGGGCCAGCGGACGATGCTGTCGGACCCGGGTGCCAACGCGGCGCTGTCCCCCGAGGACCTGCCGCGCGACCTCTTCACCGGCGGCGGGCACCTGCACGTGTCCGGCTACACCCTGCTCAACGAGGGCTCGCGCGACGCCGGGCTGGCCGCTCTCGACCTGGCCCGGCGGGCCGGCATGTCGATCTCAATGGACTGCGCCTCGGCAGCACCGGTCGAGCGGACCGGCGCCGAGCCGTTCCTGGAGTGGACGCACGGCGCCAAGCTGCTGTTCGCCAACATCGACCAGGCCAAGGTGCTGACTGGCCGGGACGATCCGACCGCCGCGGCGAAGGTCCTCACCGCCTGGTTCCCCCAGGTCGTGATCAAGCTCAACTCCGAGGGCGCGCTCTGGTACACCAACAGCCGCGCCGAGCCCGTCCGGGCGCCCGCGGAGACCGTCGACCGTGTGGTGGACGGCACCGGCGCCGGAGACGCCTTCACCGCCGGCTTCCTGCCGCCATGGTTGGCGGGCAAGCCGCCGGCCGAGGCCCTGGCGGCGGGCAACGCCCTGGCCGCCAAATGCATCGCCAACCTCGGCGCCCGCCCGCGCCTCTAGCTCACCCTCAACTCGTCATCGCCAGAACCAGGGGGAGGACCGCAGGGGCTCCCGCGTTGCGTACGTGGGCGGCGGCCAGGGTCATCGTCCAGCCCGTGTCGACGCGGTCGTCGACGAGCAGCACCGGCCCGCCTGCGGCCGAGATCCTCGCGGCGAGCTCTCGCGGCATCGCCAGCGTCCCGCGTACGGCGGCGACCCGCTGGGCGCTGTTGTACTGCCGGCCCGGCGGACCCTGCCGATATCCCAGCTCACCAAGGTAGGTGAGGCGGCCGATACGCGCGATCCCCTCGGTGAGGCCGCGGATCAGGACGGGCCGGGACGCGGACGGCACGCTGACGACGGCGACGGGACGCTCCGCCCATTCCCACGTTCTGAGCACCGCCACCATCGCGTCGAACACGTCGCCCGGGACCGGGCCGTCGCCCGCCGCGAAAAGCTCACGCAACCGGGTGCCCCAGCCGATGTCGGTGAGGCGGCCCAGGGCACGTCCCGGCTCGGCCGACAGCTCCGGCTTGATCCGCCCCTTCAGGTCCGGCAGTCCGGTCGGCCACTGGCGGCGCTGCTCCACCTCGATGCCGGGCCGGGCCAGCCGCTCGCGGGCCGCTCGTACGGCCTCGGCCCCCACGTCCGTCGAGCGGTGGGCACCCGTGCAGTTGTCGCAGCGCCCGCACGGCCTCGCCGCCTCGTCGTCCAGGTGGCGTCGCAGGAACTGCTCCCGGCACTCGGTCGTGGTGATGTAGCCGAGCATGGCCTCCTGCTCCGAGGCGCGCTCGGCCGAAACCCGGGCGTAGCGGTCGGCGTCGTAGCTCCATGGCTCGCCGGTCGCCTCCCAGCCGCCCTTGACCCGGCGGACGGCGCCGTCCACGTCGAGGACCTTCAGCATCATCTCCAGCCTGCCGCGGCTGAGATCGACCCTGGTCTCCAGCGCGGCGGTGGACAGGACGTCCTCCTGCGACAGCGCCTCCAGCGTCGCTCGCACCACCGGCTCCGGTGGAAAGGCCAGTGAGGCGAAATAGGCCCAGATCTCCCGATCCTCAGCGCCGGGAAGCAGGACCACCTCGGCCCGCCGCACACCGCGGCCGGCCCGGCCGACCTGCTGGTAGTACGCCACCGGCGAGGCGGGCGCGCCCACGTGGACGACGAAACCGAGGTCCGGCTTGTCGAAGCCCATACCGAGGGCGGAGGTCGCCACCAGGGCCTTGACCCGGTTGGCGAGCAGGTCCTCCTCGGCGGCCAGCCGGTCGGCCGGCTCGCTCTGCCCGGTGTAGGCGATCACCTGGTGGCCCTGTTCCCGCAGGTACGCGGCGATCTCCTGGGCGGCGGAAACGGTCAGCGTGTAGACGATGCCGGAGCCCGGCAGCTCGTGGAGCGCCCCGGCCAGCCAGGCGAGCCGCTGCTGCGAACCGCCGAGCCGTACGACGGCGAGGTGGAGGCTGTCCCGCTCGAGCGGGCCGCGCAGGACCAGCACGCTCTCGTCGGGCGCGCCGAAACCGTCGAAACCTCTGGAACCAGTGAAACCACCGGGACCGCCCAAGAACTCGTCCTGCTCAGGCCCGGCGGCGAGCTGCTCGGCGACATCCCGTGTGACGCGGGCGTTCGCGGTCGCGGTCGTGGCGAGCACGGGGATCCCGGGCGGTAGCTCGGCCAGCAGCGTGCGCAGCCTGCGGTAATCGGGGCGGAAGTCATGTCCCCAGTCGGAGATGCAATGGGCCTCATCGATCACCAGCAGGCCCGCGCTCTCGGCCAGCTCGGGCAGCACCTGGTCACGGAAGTCGGGGTTGTTCAGCCGTTCGGGGCTGACCAGCAGCACGTCGACCATGCCCTCGGCGACCTGGCCGTAGATCTTCTCCCATTCCTCGGGATTGGCCGAGTTGATGGTCGCCGCGTGGACGCCCGCCCGTTCGGCGGCGGCGATCTGGTTGCGCATCAGCGCCAGCAGCGGCGAGACGATGACCGTGGGCCCCTCGCCCAGCTCGCGCAGCAGCGCGGTGGCGATGAAATAGACGGCCGACTTGCCCCAGCCGGTGCGCTGCACCACCAGCGCGCGGCGGCGGTCCATCACCAGCGCCTTGATGGCGGCCCACTGGTCGTCGCGCAGGCGCGCGTCCTCACCCGCGAGCGCCCGCAACCGGGCCTCCGCCTCTTCCCGCATCGTCTCTTCTTCGCCCACCCGTCATTGGTACCAGGTCTCGCCGACGGTTTCCGCCGGGTCGTGTCCCTGGTCGCACCTCTGATCGCGGTCCTGAACGCGGACCTGGGCGACGGGCGCGAACTTGAGCGGAAGCTGGGCGCCGAGCCGGGTGTACAACTCCAACTGGTCGAAGTAGACGCGCTGGCTGAGGATGTAGTCGCTTTCCACTGTGACGAGCCAGGAACCGCGCACGCTGATGCTTCTGCCGGTCGCCTCGAGGACGTCGCCACCCGCCACCAGGTAGGGGCCGGTGTGCGTGCCCGTCGCCAGCACCTCCGCCGCGATCATGTCCCGGCAGGCGATCTTCTCCCACACCGTCAGGTGATGGTCCGGAAAGCCCTGCCAGATATGCAGGTGGTACGAGGCGATCTCATCGAGATTCTCCGCCCCCATCTCCGGCCCCACGACGACCGCGTCCGCGACGTAACAGCGCATCACCGCATCAAGATCATGGGCGTTGAGCGCGCCGATCAGCCGGTCCACGACGTCAGGCATCGCGAGAAACCCCCCTCTCGCAGATGAGAGCCACACTACCCGGATCACGGCAAGAGACGGATCAACCGATCCCGAAATTCGCGGATCGCCGGAAACGATCCATTTCCGTCCGAGGCGGAACGTATCCGGGCGGGAAACCACGTCCGGTCGCGACTGGTCTCAGTCATCGGCACAATGTTCGATATGGCCCGACGCACAACCACCCGCACGCCCGATGAGGACTTCGAGGAGCGGATCGTCGACATCGACGTCGCCACCGAGATGCGCGCCAGCTATCTGGAGTACGCGTACTCGGTGATCTACCAGCGTGCGCTCCCGGACGCCCGCGACGGACTCAAGCCAGTCCAACGCCGCATCCTCTACTCGATGAGCGAGATGGGCCTGCGCCCGGAGCGGGGCCACGTCAAGTCCTCCCGTGTCGTGGGCGATGTGATGGGCAAGCTGCACCCGCACGGTGACGGCGCCATCTACGACGCACTGGTGCGCCTGGCGCAGCCGTTCTCGATGCGACTGCCGCTGGTCGACGGGCACGGCAACTTCGGCTCGCCGGACGACTCGCCGGCGGCGATGCGGTACACCGAGGCCCGTCTCGCCCCTGCCGCCATGCTCATGGTGCAGTCGATCGACGAGGAGACGGTCGACTTCAAGCCCAACTACGACGGCCAGGAGACCGAGCCGTCGGTCATGCCGTCGGCGTTCCCCAACCTGCTGGTCAACGGCGCCAGCGGCATCGCCGTCGGGATGGCCACCAACATGGCGCCCCACAACCTCGTCGAGGTCGTCGCGGCGGCCCGGCATCTGATCAAGAAGCCGGACGCCACGCTCGAGGAGCTGATGCGCTTCGTCCCCGGCCCCGACCTGCCGACCGGCGGCACCATCATCGGACTGTCGGGCATCCGGGACGCCTACGAGACCGGCCGCGGCACGTTCCGCACACGTGCGAAGGCCACGATCGAGTCCGTGACGCCCCGGCGCAAGGGCATCATCGTCACCGAGTTGCCGTTCAACGTCGGCCCCGAGCGGGTGGTCACCAAGATCAAGGAGTTGGTGAACGCCAAGAAGCTCACCGGCATCGCCGACCTGAAGGACCTGACCGACCGGCACAAGGGCCTGCGCCTGGTCATCGAGGTCAAGAACGGCTTCAACCCGGAGGCCGTCCTGGAGGAGCTCTACCGGCTGACGCCGATGGAGGAGTCCTTCGGCATCAACAACGTCGCGCTCGTCGACGGCCGGCCCCGCACGCTCGGCCTGCGCGACCTGCTGCAGGTCTACGTCGAACACCGGATCGACGTGGTGCGCAGGCGGTCGGCGTTCCGGCTGCGCAAGCGCGAGGAGCGCCTCCACCTGGTGGACGGCCTCATCATCGCGCTGCTCGACATCGACCAGGTCATCCAGGTGATCCGCGGCTCCGACGACTCGGCGCACGCGCGGACCCGCCTGATGGAGACCTTCGAGCTGAGCGAGGTCCAGGCGGCGTACATCCTCGACACGCCGCTGCGCCGGTTGACCCGCTACGACAAGCTCGAACTCGACCGGGAGAAGGAGACGCTGCAGGGCGAGATCGCCGAGCTGTCCGCGATCCTCGGCTCGGAGGACCGCCTGCGCAAGGTCGTGTCGGCCGAGCTCGGAGAGATCGCCAAGACGTACGGCACACCGCGCCGCACCGTGCTGCTGGAGTCGTCGGAGGCGGCCAAGGCGGTCGCGGTGCCGCTGGAGGTGGCCGACGACCCCTGCCTGGTGCTGCTCTCCTCCACCGGACTGCTCGCCCGGACGGCCGACGCCACGCCGATCTCGGCGGAGGGCGAGCGCGCGGTCCACGACGTGCTGGTGTCGGTGGTCCGCTCCAGCGTCCGGGGCGAGGTCGGGGTCGTCACCTCAAAGGGCCGGTTGATCCGGGTGGCGGTGGTCGACCTGCCCACGTTGCCGCCGACGGCCAACCCGCCGTCGCTCGCGGGCGGGCATCCGGTGTCCGAGCACGTCGCCCTGGAACCGGAGGAGAAGGTGGTCGGCCTGGGCTCGCTCGACCTCGACGGCCCGGGGCTCGCGCTCGGCACGGCCGGCGGGGTGGTCAAGCGGGTCGTCCCTGAGTATCCCGCCAACCGCGACGATTTCGAGGTCATCGGCCTGCGCGAGGGCGACGCCGTGATCGGCGCCGTCGAGCTCTCCTCCCCCGACCACGACCTGGTCTTCATCACCTCCGACGCCCAGCTCCTGCGCTTCTCCGCCTCCGCCGTACGGCCGCAGGGCCGCCCGGCGGGCGGCATGGCCGGGGTGCGCCTGAACGACGGCGCGAAGGCGATCTGGTTCGGCGCAGTTGATGCCGCCCGCGAGTCGCGCGTCGTGACGGTGGCGGGCTCCTCGACGGCCCTGCCCGGCACCCAGATGGGCGCGGGCAAGGTCTCCGACTACGCCGACTTCCCGCCCAAGGGCCGGGCCACCGGCGGGGTGCGCGCCCAGCGCTTCCTCAAGGGCGAGGACGTGCTGCTGCACGCCTGGGCCGGACCGGCCCCCGCCAAGGCGGCCTCGCCCACGGGTAAGCCGGTGCCGCTTCCCGAAGAGCTCGGCCGGCGTGACGGCTCGGGCGAACGGCTCGTGCACGCCGTCGCCGCCATCGGCGGCGGCCTCGACGGGAGTGCCGACACCCGCGAGACCGGTCAGGAGCCGGAGAACGACCCTGAAGAGTAGCGGCTCTGGGAAGTGTCTTGACACCCCCTCGTGCTCGCGTGCGAGGCCGTACGGCAACATTTATCGCATGAGCGATGCCTTCGATGATCTACTGGCGGCGAACGAGAAGTACGCCGCGACGTTCTCACACTCGGGGCTGTCCGGCCAGGCCGGTCGCGGCCTCGCCGTGGTGACCTGCATGGACTCGCGCGTCGACCCGCTGGGGCTGCTGGGCCTGCAGGCGGGCGACGCCAAGATCCTGCGCAACGCGGGCGCCCGGGTGACCGATGACGTGCTGCGGACGCTCGTGCTCGCCGTCTATCTCCTCGGCGTCCACCGGGTCCTGGTCATGCCGCACACCGACTGCCGGATGTCCAAGTCCACCGACGCGGACGTGCACGAGGTGATCGCGGCGGAGCACGGCGTGGACACCCGCAGCCTCGACTTCAAGACCGTGCCCGACCAGGCCGAGGCCCTGCGGCACGACATGGTCAGGATCAAGGCCAGTCCCTACCTGCCGGACACCCTCGCCGTCGGCGGCGCCGTGTACGACGTGCGCACGGGGCGGCTGCAGCCGGTAGAACTCTGAGAGATCACGTGTTACGGCCGGCCGCGCGGGATCAGGAACCCGGCGCGGCCGGCCGTACGTTGCCCTGTTGACAACGACACATCGCACACACACTCCGCGGCCGCCCCCGTGCCGCCCCCCGAGGAGAGTTCGCAGATGCCCACCCGCACCTCCACCGGCTCCGGCTCGTTCCGCAAGATCCTCGTTCTGGTGGTGATCGCGCTCATCGTCGCCGCGGTGCCGACCGTGATCGGCGCGTTCCGCGGATTCGAACGCACGACCGGCGGCGAGGTCGCCGTCATCCGCAACGGCGGCCCACTCGACGACAACCAGGTCCGCCAGGTCATCGACCCCGGCTCCAGCGTGACCTGGACCGGCTGGTGGTCCCAGATGCACCGCTATCCCGCCCAGCAGCGTTTCTACACCATCACCTCCGACGCGGGTCACGGCGAGCGCTCGGGCGTCGACGTGGTCGTCGTACCGAGCAGCGACGGCGTGAACATGGGCATCGAGGGCACCCTCTATTTCGGTCTCAACCTCGATCACGCCACGCTCAAGGCGTTCGACGACAAGTTCGGCACACGCAAGTTCCGCAGCATGGACGGCAACACCTACTACCCCTGGGAGGGTGACGAGGGCTGGTCGGCCTTCCTCGACCAGATCATCCGCCCCGTGATCGACAACGACCTCCGCGCCCAGATCAACAGCTTCCGCTGCGCGGAGATGGTCTCATCCTGCTCCCTGGTGCAGAACAACAGCTCGGCGCAGCAGGCCTCGCTGCAGTCGCAGGGCAACAACGCGAACATCGCGAAGATCCAGGAAGCGGTGAACACCAGCCTCGCCGAGGACCTGAAGTCGACACTCGGCGCCGACTTCCTGACCGACATCCACTTCAACCTGTCCAAGGTCACGCTGCCCAAGCAGGTCCAGGAGGCCGTCGACCAGGCGCAGGCCGCCTTCGCCAAGGTCACCGAGGCTCAGGCCAAGGTCGCGCAGGCCCGCGCCGAGGCGGACGCCAACAAGGCCCGCCAGGACGGGTACGACAAGTGCACGACCTGCGCCGAGATCGAGAAGCTGAAGGCACTGCCCCAGGGCATCACCGTGTACGCTCCGGGCAATGGCGGGGGGATCGCCATTCCCACGAAGTGAGAGGGTCCGCACCGATGCGACTGCTCGCCCTCCCGGTGACCCTGATCGTGGTCGCCGCGCTCATCTACCTGCTGGTCGTACTGCTGCACCCGGCCCCGCGCGACCGGCGTGTCACGGGCGCGGCCGCCAAGCCGCAGTGGGAGATCGACACCGTCATGGAGGACGGCTGGACGCTGGTCGTCGTACGGAAGGTCGCGCCGGGGCGGAACGGACCGGTCGAGCTGACGAAGCAGACCATCCGGGCGATCCCCGACAATGATCCGAACTGGGATGAGCTCTACCGGGAGGCCATGGCCGAGGCTCGCTCCAGGGTCAGCACCCTGGAGATCGAGTCCTTCTGATCGGACCCGGGTGAAGGCTGTCAGGCGTCGATGTGCTCGCGGTCGACGTCGGCCGCGCTGCTGACGATGAACTCACGGCGGGGGGCGACCTCGCTGCCCATGAGGAGGTCGAAGATGCGCTCGGCCTCCTCCACGTCTTCGATCCTCACCCGGCGCAGCACGCGGTGGCGCGGGTCCATCGTCGTCTCGGCGAGCTGGTCGGCGTCCATCTCACCCAGGCCCTTGTAGCGCTGCACCGGGTCCTTCCAGCGCTTGCCCCGCCGCTCCAGATCGCTCAGGACCCTGTGCAGCTCGGCGTCGGAATAGGTGTAGACGTACTTGTC
Organism: Sphaerimonospora cavernae; assembly: GCF_042435035.1. NCBI lineage: Bacteria > Bacillati > Actinomycetota > Actinomycetes > Streptosporangiales > Streptosporangiaceae > Sphaerimonospora > Sphaerimonospora cavernae. Next base: position 48,151 of record NZ_JBHMQT010000005.1, on the reverse strand, counting down.
CTTGCCCCGGCCGGGGTTGGTGATCTCGATGCGGTGCAGCGGCGGCACGGCGGCGAACACCCGGCCCGCCTCGACCATGGGCTTCATGTACCGGTGGAAGAGGGTCAGCAGCAGGCAGCGGATGTGCGCGCCGTCGACGTCGGCGTCGGCCATCAGGATGATCTTGCCGTAGCGGGCCGAATCGATCTCGAACGACCGGCCGGACCCGGCCCCGACGACCTGGATGATCGCGGCGCACTCGGCGTTCTTGAGCATGTCCGCCACGGACGCCTTCTGCACGTTGAGGATCTTTCCCCGGATCGGCAGCAGCGCCTGGAACTCCGAGTCCCGGGCCAGCTTGGCCGTGCCAAGCGCGGAGTCGCCCTCGACGATGAACAGCTCACTGCGGTCCACGTCGTCGCTGCGGCAGTCGACCAGCTTCGCCGGGAGCGCCGAGTTCTCCAGCGCCGACTTGCGCCGCTGGTTGTCGCGGTGCTCCCGGGCGGCGATACGCGCCTTGGCCGCCGCCACCACCTTCTCCAGAACCGCCCGCAACTGCTGCTTCTGGCCACGCTTGGGGCTCGCGAACAGTTCCTTCAGCTCACGGCTGACCACGTGGCCGACGATGCGGGCGGCCGCGGCGGTGCCGAGGACCTCCTTGGTCTGGCCCTCGAACTGGGGCTCGGGCACTCGTACGGTCACCACGGCGGTCAGCCCTTCGAGGACGTCCTCCTTGGTGACCGGCTCGTCGCCGTTCTTGAGCAGGCGGGTCTCACGGAGCTGCTCGTTGACCGTGCGGATGAGCGCCTTCTCGAACCCGGCCACGTGGGTGCCGCCCTTGGGGGTGGCGATCACGTTGACGAACGAGCGCACGGTCGTCTCATAGCCCTTGCCCCAGCGGACCGCGACGTCGACGCTGAGCTGCCGCTCGATCCGCGTCGACGTCATGTGGCCCTGTTCGTCGAGCACGGGCACGGTCTCGTGGAAGTGGCCGTCGCCCCGCAACCTGAGCACGTCGCAGACGGCCTCGTCACGCGCGAGGAACTCGGTGAACTCACCGATGCCGCCGTCGAAGCGGAAGGTCTCCTCGGCCGGCTCAGCGCCCCGGCTGTCGCGCAGCACCAGCTCGAGCCCGGGGACCAGGAACGCCGTCTGACGGAGCCGAACGTGGATCTCGTCGACCGAGACCTCCGCCTCGGGCAGGAAGATCTGCCGGTCGACCCACCAGCGGACCCGGGTGCCGGTGGCCTGCCCGGCCACCTGGCCGCCGTCGCGCACACCGGACTTCTTGCGGAACTTCGCCGTCGGCCCGTCACCGTCGAAGTGCCCGGGGACGCCCCGGCGGAAGCTGATCTGGTGGACACGGCCGTCCCGGTCGACATCCACGTCCAGCCGAGACGACAGCGCGTTGACGACCGAGGCGCCGACACCGTGCAGGCCTCCGGAGGCGGCGTAGGACCCGCCGCCGAACTTGCCGCCGGCGTGCAGCTTCGTGTAGACGAGCTCGACGCCGGCGAGCCCCGTCTTGGGCTCGACGTCCACCGGGATGCCGCGACCGTTGTCGCGTACCTCGATGGAGCCGTCCGCGTGCAGTTCGACCTCGATACGTGAGCAGAACCCGGCGAGGGCCTCATCGACGGCGTTGTCCACGATCTCCCACAGACAGTGCATGAGACCGCGGGTGTCCGTGGATCCGATGTACATCCCCGGGCGCTTGCGCACGGCCTCGAGGCCTTCCAGCACCGAGAGATGACGGGCCGTGTAACCCGCCTCCGCGCCAACCGCCGTCACGCCCAACTCCTACTACCGGTCAAGGCTCCTACTGCCCATCAATCGAACACTCGTACGCAGCTTATCGCCACTCATGTTTCTACGCGTAACAGCTTGCCAGGCGCACCGGGATACCGCGGACTCTTACTGTGATCTACACCACAGCACCTCCCAGCTTTTCGGGCGCATTCCGCTCTGGGCGTAGCCAGGGGGTGATTGGGAACGCCGTTATCCGGTTAGATGTTGTCCCAAGTGACTGACGCCAACGTCCCCGCCACGGTGGGGCGACCCGAAAGGCGATACGTGACTGGAGCTCTCGCCCCCGCCAAGCCGCTGACCGCCCTGGACCGCTGTGACCGGTGTGGTGCTCAGGCCTACATCCGCGCGACCCTGCCCGTGGGTGGGGAGCTGCTGTTCTGCGCCCACCACGGGCGTCAGCACGCAGCCGTACTACGCGACAGAGGCGCTGACATCCAGGACGAGTCGGCCCGACTCAGCCAATCACCGACGTCCGACCAGAGCGGGCGCTGACCATAGGACGGCGTGCCGGAGCCTCGTCGAGGCTCTCCGGCGCGCCGTCGCCGTACCCGGAGAAGACACCGGTCAGGGTGCGACCCGATAGTGATAGCGCCCGGCGACGGTGAAGCCCTCGCGCTCGTACAGCGCGCGGGCACCGACGTTGGGCTCCGTCACCGCCAGGTAGGCCCGCTCCGCTCCGCGTTCGCGCCCCCAGGCGAACAGCGTCCGCAGCACCGACCGGCCGAGCCCCCGGCGCCGTGCCCGGGGCTCCACCGCCATGCAGTAGACGCCCAGCCATTGCCCCTGGACCACACCTCTGCCCACACCTGCGCCCGTGTCTCCCTCCTGATGGGCGTAGCCCGCCGGGACCCCCGTCATGATCCGCCGGGCCCACTCCATGGCAGGGGTCTCTTCGTCGTCGCGGTGCCGCCCGCCGTCCACCCGCCACCAGGTGCGCAGCCACCGCTCGGACGGTTCCGCCGCGACTTCTCCGTCCGGTACGGCGTCCCGCGGCAGCGGCGCGGTCATGATCAAAGTTGGGTCCACCATCCGGTAGCCCCGGCTGTCGAGCTCGGCGTCGAGTCCGGTGGCCGCGCCGGGCCCGATCGAGGGCACCCCGATCGAGGGCACCCCGATCGAGGGCACCCCGATCGAGGGCACCCCGATCGAGGGCACCCCGATCGAGAAAACACAGCGCAGGCCGAGTCCCGCGTAGAACTTCTCCGCCCGCTCCACGGCCCCGGCCAGGTCGGCCCGCGCGGAATCCACGCTGTCGGCCGGCGGCAGGACGGAGTTGGCCCGCTTGGTCACTCCGCCCGCGTGCCGGTAGATCCAGCCGTCGGCCGTCACCCGCCCCGGCGCCGGCCACGCCTCGTCCACCAGCCGATCGAAGAGTCCGCTGTCTTGATCCACTTCGACAGCCTAACCGACGGCCAGGACCTGCGGCGGAGCCGACGCCAGGGCCGAGGACGGGGCCTTGTAGGGTCGGGATTCGTGCTGATCCTGCTTCCGCCTTCGGAGGGGAAGGCCGCTCGGGGCACCGCCAAGCTCAGGCGGCTGAGCTTCGCCGAGTTGGCGTCCCCGCGCGACAAGGTGCTCGATGCCCTGGTCTCGCTGTGCCACTCGACGCAGGCCCAGGCGGTGCTCGGCCTGTCCGACGGGCAGGTCGGCGACATCGAACGCAACCGCGGACTGCACACCGCGCCGTCCCTGCGCGTCGCCGACCTCTACACGGGCGTGTTGTACGACAACCTGGGCCTGGCCACGCTCTCCCCCGAGGCCCGCCGCAGAGCCGACCGGCGGATCGTGGTGTTCTCCGCGCTGTGGGGGCTGCTGCGGCCGTCCGACCGCGTCCCGCCGTACCGGCTGTCCATGGGCGTACGGCTGCCGCCCATGGGCAACCTCGCCGCGTTCTGGCGGCCGTCGATCACCGCGTCGCTCGCTCCGGCGAAGGGACTCATCGTGGACATGCGGTCGGCCGCCTACGCGGCCGCGTGGCAGCCGGGCGAGCGGGCGGTCGCCGTACGGGTCCTGAGAGAGACCGGGGGGAAGCGGACGGTGGTCAGCCACATGGCGAAGGCGACCCGAGGGACGGTGTCCCGCTCGCTTGTCGAGATCCCGCACAGGCCGGGGAGCCCGCGGGAACTCGCGGAGACGCTGGCCGGCCTGGGGTACCGGACCGAGCTGTCGGGCCCGCCCTCGCCGGGCAGGCCGTGGACGATGGACGTGATCGTCACGTGACCGTCGGGGACCCGAGGCCGATCGCGGCGCGTGACCGCGCCGCCCTCCCGAGATGATCGGACCTCGGTGTCGACGATATCTACTTGGTCGGCGCCCGCTCAGTCGAGGTAGTCGCGCAGCACCTGGGACCTGGACGGGTGGCGGAGCTTCGACATGGTCTTGGACTCGATCTGGCGGATCCGCTCGCGGGTCACGCCGTAGACCTTGCCGATCTCGTCGAGAGTCTTCGGCTGTCCATCGGTGAGGCCGAACCGCATGGACACCACGCCCGCCTCGCGCTCCGACAGAGTGTCGAGCACGGAGTGCAACTGCTCCTGCAGCAGCGTGAAGCTGACGGCGTCGGCCGGGACGATGGCCTCGGAGTCCTCGATCAGGTCACCGAACTCGCTGTCGCCCTCTTCGCCGAGAGGAGTGTGCAGCGAGATCGGCTCACGGCCGTACTTCTGAACCTCGATGACCTTCTCAGGGGTCATGTCCAGCTCTCGGGCCAGTTCCTCCGGCGTCGGCTCACGGCCGAGGTCCTGCAGCATCTGCCGCTGCACCCGGGCCAGCTTGTTGATCACCTCGACCATGTGGACCGGGATGCGGATGGTCCGCGCCTGGTCGGCCATGGCCCGGGTGATCGCCTGCCGGATCCACCACGTCGCGTAGGTCGAGAACTTGTAGCCCTTGGTGTAGTCGAACTTCTCGACCGCGCGGATCAGGCCCAGGTTGCCTTCCTGGATCAGGTCCAGGAACAGCATGCCGCGGCCGGTGTACCGCTTGGCGAGCGAGACGACCAGCCGGAGGTTGGCCTCCAACAGGTGGTTCTTGGCGCGGCGACCGTCCTCGGCGATCCACTCCAGCTCGGCGCGGACGTCGACGGGGAGGCTGTCGCCGTCGCCCGCGAGTTGCTCCTCCGCGAACAGGCCCGCCTCGATCCGCTTGGCGAGCTCGACCTCCTGCTCGGCATTGAGCAGAGGAACCTTGCCGATCTGCTTGAGGTAGTCCTTGACGGGGTCTGCGGTGGCACCGGCCGCGGCCACCTGGGCCACGGGCGCGTCGTCATCGTCGTCGCTGAGGATCAGCACCTCGTCCTCGGACTGGCCGGCGGCCTTGCCCTTGGACTCTCCCCCGGGCTCGGCGTCCCCCTCGGTCTCGGTCTCGGTGTCGGCCTCGGCCTCGAGCTCGTCGTCCTCCGCCTCGATCTCGAAGTCCTCGATCTCGACGTCGCCCTCGAGATCGATGTCCTCCTCATCTTCGACGGGGTCGGCGGACTTGGGCTTCGGATCCGCCTTCGGCGCCTTCAGCGCGGGGCCGGTCGCAGACGCCTCGGACCCGTCCTGGGCAGCGGGCGCCCCCTTCTTAGCTGGTACGGCCTTGGCCGGCGCCGCCTTCGCCGCCGCGCCCTTGGCCGCGGCGGGCTTGGCCGTGGTCTTCTTCGAAGCGGACTTGGCCGCGGCGGGCTTGGCCGCCGGCTTTGCGGCGGGCTTCGCAGCCGGCTTGGCGGCCGGCGCCGCCTCGGTCACCACGGCGGTGACCGTCTCCGGCTGCGAGTCCTTCGCGGCCGCGGATTTGGTGGTCTTCTTGACGGGCGCGGCAGTACGGCGTTTGGCTTGACCTCGAGACCGCTTGGGCGCCGCGGAGTCCGCCGCCGTCACCACGACGGTCACGCCCTCCTTGCTGAGGCTGCGCAGGAATCCAGCGGCGTGCGACAGCGGGATGTCCGCTTCCTCGAAGGCCTTGCGGACATCCTCGGACTCGAGGAAACCCTGCGAGCGCCCACGCTCGAGGAGCTGCTGGATCACTGGCTCGTTCAGCTCCGACGGCTTCGAGCGAGTCGAACTTGCAGGCGACACGAACACCTCTCGAACGAACGCATGGCGAGAATGGACCCAGGTGTTTCTTCTTTTTCCGGTGGTGAGGTCGCGCGGACCGCGACATGCCATTGTGGCACGCCGCGGCTCGTGATACGGCCGCGTCCCGCCGGTTGCTTCTCCACCCTAGGCCGCCTGAGACACTGGTGCGTACGGAAGACGGTCACTGATACCCGAAAGCAACCGTTATGACTGTTTCTTTCAGTCACTCTTCGTGGTCGGCGGCACGTGTACCGCGAGAACCGTTACATCGTCATCTTGTTCATACCCGCCCAGCATGCGCTCCACCAGGAAATCCAGCAGCATACTCGGATTGCTCAGCACTTCCTGGGATGCTTCGGACACCACGGCCGCGAGCTCCCGCAGACCGGCGTCCAGCCCGCGTCTGCGGTTCTCCACCAGGCCGTCGGAGTACAGCACCGCCGTGTGCCCGGGCGGCACGCAGAAGCGGAACTGCTTGCGGCTCGTGGCCCAGCCGAGCGGGGTGCCCGGCTCGGTCTCATGCAGGATCGCCGTACCCTGGGGCGAGACGAGCAGCGGCGGCGGGTGACCCGCCAGGGCGAGCGTGCCCTCCCCGGTGCCCGGCTCGACGACCATGTACGCCAGGGTCGTGACCTGTTCTTCCTCCTCAGTCGCCTCGAACACCCGGTCGAGGCCGGTGAGGACCGCCGCCGGAGGCGGGTTGGTCAGCGCGAGGGCCCGCATGGCGTTGCGGATTCGGCCCATGCCCGCCGCGGCCTTGACGCCCTTGCCCATCACGTCGCCCACGACGGCCGCGACCCGTCCGTCCTGCAGGACGAAGCCGTCGTACCAGTCGCCCCCGACCTGGACGTGGCGCGAGCCGGACAGGAACAGCTTGGCCAGTTTCAGCCCGGCGACGTCAGGAAGGCGTTCGGGCAGCAGGCTGCGCTGCAGCGTCTCGGCGGTGCGGTGCTCACGCTCGAACAGTGTGGCCCGCTCGACCGCGAGCGCGCACTGGCCTGCCAGCGCCTCGTAGAAGACCCCGTCCTCCTGGGAGATCTTCTGCGACCGCAGGAATGAGAACCGCAGCGCGCCGAGCGCGCGGCCGGCCGCCAGCAGCGGCAGGCCCACCCAGGCCCGTTCGTCGGTGTGGGCGAGGAAGTCGGCGATCCTGGCCTCGTCGGCGCCCGCGTCGACGAGCTGGGCCCGCAGGCTCTCCGGTGACTCGGCGAAGACCGGACGCCGGCTGTTGACCGCCATCGTCATCACGTTGGAGTGGGAGAGATCGATCTCGTCGCCGGTCACGTCCGGGAGGCCGCCGCTGTTGCTCAGCTTGAGCGTGCCCCGCTCGGGGTCGAGCAGGGCCACCGCCGAGTGGTCGGCGGCCAGCGCCGTACGGCCGACGTCGATGATGACCTGCACTACCTGCTCGACCGTGAGCGCCTCCGCCAGCATGGCCGTGGCGCCCTGGAGCCTGGCGGTGCGCAGCGCGGCGGCGCCGAGCTGGTCGGTGAGGCGGCCCCGCATCTCCTCGGCCTCTCGTTGTGGGGTGACGTCGGTGTTGGCGCCGACCCACTCAACCACCCGGCCGTGCCTCATGATCGGCACGGCTCTGACCTCGAAGTGCCGGTAACCGCTCGCCCGGGTGCGCACCCGGTAGCTCCACTCGAACATGGTCCGGCCGCGCAGGGCCTCACGCCACGCCTCTTCCGCGCCGGGGCGGTCGTCGGGGTGGACGGCCTCCAGCCAGCCGTGGGTGAGATACTCCTCCAACCCCTGACCGGTGATGGCCCGCCACTGCGGGGCGTCCTCGGCGACCGCTCCGCTGGGCGACGTGATCCACACAAGCTGCTGCTGGGACTCCACGAGCGAGCGGTAGCGCTCCTCGCTGCGCTGCAGGAGTTCTCGGGACATCTGCTGCTCGGTCAGGTCGACGCCGAACATGGCGACGCCCACGTCGCCGTTCTCGCCACCTCGCATGGGAAAGAACGACACCGCCCAATGGCGGGTGTCGTCGTTCTCCGCACGGGTCCTGATCCGCTGGTCGGTGACGGGCAGCCCGTCCTCACCGACCCGGCGGAGCGCCGCCTCGATGGCGGCGGTCAGATCGGCCGGCAGCAGCTCCGCCGGAAGTCGGTCCAGATGCCGGTCGACAGGATGACCGGTCATCTCGGTGAAGGTGGCGTTGACCCGGACGAAGCGACCGGACGCGTCAAAGAAGGCAAAGGCGAACGGCGCCTCCGACATCAGACCTCTGAAGAGGTCGGAGTCTGAGATGTCCAAACCGGACTCCCGGGGCCGGGGCACGGAGGTTTCGGCGCTCATGGTCGGCACCTCCGTCGCGTGCCAGGCTCTCCCACGAGGCACATCTCCATAACTGTGATTGGTAGCGCAGATCTGCCCTACATCATGGGCGATCCGCATGGGCGGACGGAAGCCCCGTCAGCCATGCGGTCAACGCATCCTGTCAGAGACCGGCACCTCCCGCAGGAAGATATTCGGTCGACTTTCCGGTCGCCGCCTCGCTTCCCGCCCGGTGGTGCGGACATCCCTCCTCACCGTACGGCCCGGCATCGCCGCGGTCATCTTCCCATACCTTTCCGGTCGGGCCATCGTAGTGCTCTTGGAAGCGGGGCCGCGAGCCGCTGGAACACGACCCGGTCACGGGTCGGCACGCGTAACGGGTCGGCGACGGAAGGTTGACAGCCGCCGGGAAAGTTGTGGAATAAGGGGCGGCAGGTCCCCATACAGCGAGGAGGCGTCCATGCCCGCACTCGCAGTTCGTATCGGTGGCGGCCCACAGCCGGAGCAGCGGCTCCGCGATCTCGTGATCGCCCGGCTGGCCGCCGAGTTCGCGACCGTCCCCGCCGCAGTCCTGTCCCGCCTCGTCGCGGACGTCTGGGTGTGCGCCGAGCACCTCGGGCTCGACGTCACGCCCGAGATCGTCGAACGCGTCGCCCGAGAACGCCTGCTGGGCCTGATGAACTCGACGCCGCCGCGGCGATCGCGCGCATAACGGGGAAGTCACCGGCCCGCGTTCCTGATGCGATTCCCGTTGGGAATGCGAGAAGGTGGAGACCGTGAGCGAGCGGAACGAGACGCCGTGAGTCGCGGGCATCGGCGAGAGCGCGGCCATCGGCGAGAGCACCGGGCGGCCCGGCCGCCGGACGACGTGTTCGCGGAGATGTTGCTGGCGGCCCGGGAACTGCTCGCCATGCGCAGCCCGCTGGACGCCGAGCTCATGGTGTCCGACATGCTCGGCGCCTGGTGGGGCAGGCGACTGCGCGGCGGCGACGTCGAGCAGATCCTCGGCGAGGGTCTGGTTGACTATGCGGCCAAAGCGGGCACTCCGGCCGCACTGACTCTGCTGATCTCCATCGCCTATCTGGGCACGGCCCGGCAGGCGGCCAAGGCCGAGGGCGCGGCCCTGGCACTGATGGAATCCGACGTGGCCCGGCCGCGCTGGGCCGACCGGGTCGGCGCCGTGAAACCGGCCGGTTGCTATGCGTCCAGGGACGTCTACGGCGACCAGGACACGGTGGTGTGCACGTTCGCCTACAACGGGGAGGACACGCACGCACTGGTCATGGTCGTCGACTACAACATGGGCGGCATGGCCCGGGACGCCTGGGTCTCCTCTCAGGTCGACAAGCTGCTGGAGCAGGCCGGGACGGAGGCGGCGGGCAACCCGCTGCTGCGCTTCGAGGAAATCGAGCCGCAGCAGGCACGGGCACTGCTGGAGTTCGCGATGAGGGCCGCCGCGGCGGCGCACGGGCGCAAGGGCCCCCGGCTGGTGAGTGACGGCTACAGCGCCTACCATGCGTTCGCCCGGGCGCGGATCAAGGCGCTGCCGCCGGGTCGCATGCGCCCCGCGCCCGCGCACGCCGAAGCTCCCTACAGCAGGGACCGGCGGGCGATGCTGGCCGCGGAGTTCCTCGCCTCCGACGCGGCGGAGAACCTCTCCGACCCCTCCGCGGCCTCCCGGTGCGCGGACCACATCATCGACTACGGCTGCGACCGGGACCTCGGCCGGCCGTTGCGGGTGAGCCCGGTCAAGTGTGAGACCTTCCTGCTGGACTGGCTGCCGCGCAAGGTGCTGCTGACCCCGGCCGAGCAGGACGCCATGCCGCATGTGCTGGCGGCGTGGGTGCGGTTCGCCGGGCCCCGCATCGGGCTGCCCGAGCAGGGCGTCCGCGCCACGCTCGACGCCGTCTGGGAGGCGACCTCGCGATTCGGCGAGGCATACCGGGATCCGACGACCTTCGGCCTGGACCGTGCCCTCGTCGAGCGCTTGCTGCCGGACGGGGACCTGTCCGCCCTGGCTCGCCGTGCCTTCGCGTTCCCCCTGCTGCAGGGCATGCGGGGCTCGACCAAGCTCGATCTGCTGAACCCGGCGGACGACGCGGACCGGCGGATTCTGCTGGAGATCGACCATGCGGGCGAACTGGACCGCCCTGACCTGGAGGAGCATCTGGCCTGGCACGAGGAGATCGCCGGCCGGTTGTGGGTGGGCGACCCCCCGCAGCTGTGGGAGGCCGCCCAGCGCCTGATCGATCTCGGCCACGACCGGCACGACGTGCTGCACGTGCTGATCGAGATCGCCGAGCGGATCGGCGACCATCCCGGCGATCTCGCCGCCGCCCTGGACGACATCGCCGACATCCCGGACGAGCCGCCCTTTTGACTTCGGGAGCTCACCCGCGGATGCGCCGGACGGATCAGGAGGCGTAGCCGATGTTCTCGTACTTGAGGTCGTAGAGGCCGTTGGCGCCGATGTTGGCGAGAGAGGACCGTACGGCCACGTTCTGGGGCACCTGGTAGAGCGGAAGCACATTGACCTGCTGCCAGACCAGCTTGTCCGCCTCGTTCAGCAGGTCGGTCACCTGCGTGTCGTCGAGCGAGCTGCCCGCACGGTACATCGCCTGGTCGATTTGCCGGCTCCCGCTGCGCCCCAGGTTGGAGTACCACTTCACGTCGTCACCCTTGACGTTCTCGCCGTCGGCGAAGATGTCGAACGAGTTCGACATGGGGAACGGGGTGCCCGGATACGAGAACGCGGTGATGTCGAAGTTCCCGGGGATGAGGTACTTGCCGAAGAAGGCGTTGAACGGCACGGCCTGGACGACCACGTTCACCCCGATCCGCTGAAGCATCAGGCGGGTGACCTGTGCCTCGGAGTCGGTCGCCTTCACCCCGGCCGGGACGACGAAGCGCAGGGTCAGCGGCTTGCCGTCCTTCATCCTGACCTTCCCCGGCTTGCCGTCCTTACCGGTGAGTTTCCAGCCCGCCTGGTCGAGCAGTTCGCCGGCCCGCTTGGGGTTGTAGACGCCCAGCTCTCCGGCGTTGCCCCGGTAGCCACGCTGGCTGTTCATGAGGAAGTGGTTGTCCAGGGTCACGGTCGGCCAGCCGAGCCCCTTCAGGTCGAGCTCCATCAGGGCCCTGCGGTCGAGGCCCATCGCGATGGCCTGGCGGACCCTGACATCCGAGAGGCTCCCGCTGTCGGCGTTGAAGGTGAACTGGCGGTACTCGGGCCCGGCCGCCTGCCTGACGACGGCGTCCCACGCATCCCTCACCTGGGCGTAGTTGTCCGGGGACGGGCCCACGTCGAAGACGTCGACGTCGCCCTTGGTGAACGCCCGGACCAGGCCGTCCGGCCGCACCCTGCGAAAGACGATCTTGTCGAGCTTGGCCCGGTCGCCCCACCAGCCGGGGTCGCGAGCGAGCGTGAGGGTGCCGCCCTTGGGGTCGAGCCGTTCGACCCGGAACGACCCCGCGGTCACCGGGATCTTGTTGATCCAGTCCGCGCCGAACGCCTCGGGAGAGGAGTTGGTGGAGGCGGGATAGAGAGGCGAGAACAGCGACTGCCACTCGTTGTACGGCTGGGTGAGCGTGACCACCACCTCGCGGTCGCTCGCTCCCCTGGTGATGCTCTGGATGTTCTCGTAGGCGATGTGGGAGTCGACGCGATAGGCCCGATCCCGGCCGCCCATGGCCTTCCACTGGGCGGCGAAGTCCGCCCAGGTGATGGGCTTGCCGTTCGACCAGCGTGCCTTCGGGTTCAGGGTGTAGGTGATGACCTGACGCGGCGAGTTGGCGGTGACCCGCGCGTTCGTCACATAGTCGGTGTCGAGGGAGACCCGCCCCCGCTCGTCCGACCTGAACACGCGCGGCAGCAGCGCGTCCATCACCACGTCCACGCTGTGGGTGTCGCCGTCGATGTGGTTCTGGTTCCACTGGACGGGGAAGTCGATGATCCCCCAGCGCAACGTGCCGCCGTCCTTCACCTTCACCCGGGCCAGCGGGTTGATGTCCAGGGCCTTGACGGGAGACGGAGGCAGGGCGCCGTCACGCCCGTCCTTGACCGGCGTGCCGCTGCAGGCGCCGGAGGCCATCAGGGCGATCAGTGCGACCAGGGCAAGCGGCCATCGTGCTCTCACCTGCGTCTCCGATCCGTTCAGCCACTTTATGCATTAGATCAGTAGCTGAGTGTAATCATCCCTGGCCATCGACCCGGTCCACCGGCAAAACCGGAGGTTCCGGACAACTATCCGGGTCTCACGACAATTCGTCGACTGCGCTGCGTACGTCCGCGCTGGTTATCGTCGTGAGTTCGGCCGCGTTCGCCGATCCCTGGTCGGCCAGCCGTACGTCACGCCGCAGGGCGGCCCGCTCATAGAGCGACCGGGCGAAGCGGCCGTTGCCGAGGCCGTCGATCAGCCCTTCCCGGCAGACCCAGTCGAAGACGTCGGCGAGGTCCCGTGCCGCCGCCGCGTCGAACCGGTCACCCGCGCGGGACGCCAGCAGCCTGGCGATGTCGGTCAGCTCGGGCGGGCTGTAGGAGGGGAACGCGACCCGCTGGTTGAATCTGGAGGCGAGCCCGGGGTTGGTGGCCAGGAACGCGTCCATCTCCCGTTCGTAGCCCGCGAGGATGATCACCAAGCGGTCGCGGTCGTCCTCCGCCCGCTTCAGCAGCGTCTGCACCGCCTCGGCCCCGAAGGCGTCGCCGCCGGAGTAACCCGCGTTCACCAGGCCGTACGCCTCGTCGATGAACAGCACGCCGCCGAGCGCCCGGTCGACCAGTTCGTTGGTCTTGATGGCGGTCGCCCCGAGGTGCTGGCCGACCAGGTCGGCGCGGGACGCCTCGACCACGTCGGGGCGGGCCAGCAGGCCGAGCGCGGAGAAGATCCGGCCCAGGATGCGGGCCACGGTCGTCTTGCCGGTCCCGGGCGGGCCGACGAACACGAAATGCCGCATCTGCGCCTGGACCGGCAGGCCCTGCTCCTGGCGCATCCGCGCCACCTTGAGCTGCGCCGTGATCGCGTGCACCTGCCGCTTGACCGGCTCGAGCCCGGCCATGCGGTCGAGATCGGCGAGCGCCTCCTCCAGCGTCGGGGTCGCCTGGTAGCCGCGATACCGCGCGGTGATCTCGTCGAACGCCTTGACGACGTCACCCATCGTGACGGTGACCAGGTCCTCGCCGCGGGGGGCGCCCCCCGCGCTCACCACCCGCACATCGCGCGCCTGCGCCGCGGCCTCGGCGAGGCTCCGGGCGAACCTGGCGTTGCCCAGTTCGTCGACGAGGCCGCGGCGGTGGACGTCCTCGTACATCCCGCGCAGCACGGGACGGGCGTCCGCGGCGAGCCGGTCCCCCCGCCGCGCCTGCAGCGCCTCGGTGATCTCCAGCAGTTCCTCCGGCGGATAGCCGGGAAAGCGCACCCGGCCGGCGAACCGGCTCGACAGCCCGGGGTTGGACGACAGGAACTCGTTCATCTCCCGCTCATAGCCGGCAAGGATGATGATGAACTGGTCGCGGTCGTCCTCCGCCCGCTTCAGCAGTGTCTGAACCGCTTCGGCACCGAACCTGTCGGGCTGGCCGTCCCCGGAGTTGATCAGCCCGTAGGCCTCGTCGATGAACAGCACGCCGCCGAGCGCCCGGTCGATGAGCTCGTTGGTCTTGATGGCGGTGGCCCCCAGGTACTCCCCCACCAGGTCGACCCGCTGCGCCTCGACCAGGAACGGCGTCTCCAGCAGGCCGAAGGCGTAGAAGATCTTGGCCACCGTGCGGGCCACGCTCGTCTTGCCGGTCCCCGGTGGGCCGATGAAGACGAAGTGCCGCATCGGACGCTCGTTGGCGAAACCCGCCTCCCTGCGCAGCCGCGCCGCCTCGATGGACGCGGCGATCGCCCGGACCTGCTCCTTGACCGGCTCGAGCCCGATCATGGCCTCGAGTTCGCCCAGCGCCTGCTCCACCGTGATCGGCGGCGGCGCCCCCCGGTCGCCCCCGGCGGCCTGATGGCCGCCCGCCCTGACCCGCTGCTGGACGGTCCGCTGCTGACCGCTCCACTGCTGGGACTGGACGGCTTCACCTGACTGACGGCGCTCGATATCGGCGCGGACCCGGCGGGCCAGCACGAGACGGTAGACGAGCACCGCGGCGGCCACGCCGTACGCGCCCCACAGCGCGCCCGACGGCGACCACGAGGCGATCGCGATGGCCACCACTCCCGCCGGAAGCAGTGCCGACAGCGTGGTCAGCCACGGCGGCACCCACCGGATCAGGTGCGCGGCGACCGCGACCGGGATGGCCAGCGTCATCAGCCAGGGCACCACCGACTGGCCGTCCACCATGGGAAGCAGCGTCGGCACCGCGAGCCCCCAGGCCCCGACCACCAGCACGGTGGCGGCGGCGCGCGGATAGCTGAGCGCGAGCGCGAGGAAGCCCAGCACCACGACGGCCCCGACGAACGTCGGGACCAGCGACCAGTTCAGAGCGGCGGCCAGGCCCATGGTCGCGACGAGCAGCACCGCGAAGACGGCGCGCCGCGCGAACGGCGGCAGATGGAAATAGCGGAAGCGCACCCGTTCGAACAGCTCATGGGCCGCGGTCCGGTTTAAGCGGCCCGCCGCCCGTGCCCTGTCGGAGTCCCGCATCGCTGCCTCCCCGCTTCGCCCCCCGGTTATACCGCAAGCAACGGCGGAATGGGTGGACCCGGCATGCTCGTGTGCGCCCCGGAGCGCTCCCGCACCCGGCCCGTCGAGAGATCCGGCGATATGTACCGGACATCACCCGAAGGGCTGAGAGATCCGCTTCCGATGGCCTAAGCTGCCACGCATGTTCCAGCGGGCCCTCTCAGATGCGGGAGGAGGAGCACTGAACGGCCTATGATCATAGTTGGGGTTGAGACCGAGTCCGGCGCTGTCCGCGCTGGAGGCGCTGTGCGCGAACGCCGGGTGAGCCGGTGGTCGGTTCTTGTGCTGCTCTGTTTCAGCCTGCTCCTGATCGCCGTCGACACGACCGTGCTGCACATCGCGGTGCCCGCGCTGACCGCCGCGCTGGAGCCGTCCGCCGTGCAGCTTCTGTGGATCATCGACATCTACTCGCTGGTCGTCGCGCCGTTGCTGATCACGTTCGGCACACTGGGCGACCGGTACGGCAGACGGCGCTTCGTGCTCGCCGGCTACGTGGTGTTCGGCCTGGCCTCGCTGTCGGCCGCGTTCGCGGGCACCCCGCTCGCGCTCATCGTCTCCCGCGCGTTCCTCGGCATCGGCGGCGCCATGATCATGCCGGCCACGCTGTCGATCATCAGGCAGGTGTTCACCGACCGGCGGGAGCGGGCCATCGCGCTCGGCGTCTGGAGCGCCGTCGCCGCGGCCGGGGCCGCCGTCGGCCCGTTGATCGGCGGCGTCCTGGTCGAGCACCTGTGGTGGGGCGCCGTCTTCCTCATCAACGTGCCGCTCCTCATCGTCATCCTGCCCGTGGCCGTACGGATCCTCCCCCCGTCGCCGAAGCGCCCGGACCGGCCGTGGGACGCGGTCAGCGCGGCCCTGTCGACCCTGGGCATCCTGGCCGTGGCGTTCGGGCTCAAGGAGGCCGGCTCGGGGCACACCATCGGCCGTGACGCCTCGGTCGCCATCCTCTTCGGCGGAGCGGGGCTGCTGGTCTGGTTCGTACGGCGTCAGCGCCGGCTGGCGTTCCCGCTGCTCGACATCGGGCTGTTCCGGCAGCGGGGGTTCTCCACCGGCGTGGCCTGCGTGGCACTGGCGATCTTCGCGCTCGTCGGGCTGGAGCTCATACTCGCCCAGTACCTCCAGCTGGTGCTGGGCCTGTCACCGCTGGCGGCCGGCGTCCGCATGCTGCCCCTGATGATCGCCGCCATCGCCGGGGGCCTGGCCGCCGCGCACGTGCTGCAGCGTGCCGGTGTGCGAGCCACGATCAGTGGCGGGCTGGCGCTCACCGCCCTGTCCCTCACCCCCGTCCTCACCTGGGGCACCGAGCCGCATCCCGTCCTGCTCACGCTGTGCTTCGTGGGCATCGGGTTCGGAGTCGAGGTCGCGCTGCTCGGCGCCTCCGACGTGATCATGGCGTCGGCACCGGAGTCGCGGGCCGGCGGCGCGGCCGCGATCGAGGAGACGGCCTACGAGCTGGGCGCCGGGCTCGGCATCGCGGTGCTCGGCACGATCACCGCGATCGTCTACGCGCCGGCCCTCGGCACCGTCGCCGGTGTGCCCGATCGCCTGATGGCCCAGGCACGCGAGTCGCTCGCCTCCGCCGCCCACGTGGCGAGCGAGACGGCACATGACGGCTCGGCGAACGAGGCGCTGCTGAACGCGGCCCGCTCCGCGTTCGTCACCGCTCTGCACTCCACGGTCCTCGTCAGCGTGGCGATGCTCGCCCTCACCGCGCTGGCCGTGGCCGTGCTCGTCCCCCGCCCGCCCACCGCCGAGGAGCCGCAGCACGTTCCCGGCTGAAGGCCCGCCCCCCACCCCCAGGGATGAACGACCGTGAAGAGAAGCCTGCAGGACCTGGCCACGCTGGCCGCCCGACTGGGCGTCGGCGGGATCTTCTTCGTCAACGGCTGGCACAAGCTCGAAGCCGGCCTCACCTCGACCGGCGCGCAGTTCGCCGAGCTACAGGCCCCGATGCCCGGCCTGTGGGCGGCCGCCACCATGCTGATCGAGCTCGTCGGCGGCACGTTGTTGATCGCGGGCCTGGCCGTACCGGCGGTCGGGCTGCTGCTGTTCGCCGAGGCGCTGGCCGTGTTCGTGCTGACGGCCGGCGACACCGGCCTTCCGCTTACCGGTGGCGACGTCAGGCTGATCGTGGCGCTCGGGGCAGCGTCCGTGCTGCTGGCCGTGACCGGCGGCGGGCGCGCGTCGGTCGACCACATGGTGGTCATCAAGCGGCGCGAGGCGGGGGAGGACGACGACCTCGCCGCGGGCCCCGGGGTGGACGCCGGGGTGGACGCCGGGGTGGACGCCGGGGTGGACACCGAGGCTGACGCGGTCATCGCCGCACTGCGTGAGCCTCGTGACAACCCGGGCAAGCCTCGTGACAACCCGCGCGAGACCCGTGACGGCGCGGGCCGCCCCGGTGACGACGAACCCCCGAAGGCCGAACCCTCGAAGGCCGAATCCCCGAAGAGCGGACCCGCGAAGGTCGGACCGGCGAAGGCAGAACCCGCCAAGACCGAGGCCGCGAACGACGTGCCAGGTGCCGGCGAACCACAGCAGAAGCCGCGTACACGAAAGAACAAGCGCGCCGACGGCGAGGCGACCGGACCGTGATCAGGCCCTGCCGCCTCGGACCGTTGGCTCAGTGCTGGCCTGCTCAGTGCGGGGAGGGAAGGCGGCCGGAGTCGACCGAGCCGAGCACCAGGGCGGCCGCGCCGTACCCCAGGGTCGGCACCTCGATGCGGCACCTCGATGCGGCAGCCGCCCCCGCCTGGCGCGATGACCCGCCGACGCATCTCTCTGGCCGAGGACTGAACGTCACACGCGCCGTTCGTCGGCGTACGGGCCGTCGGGCCGATCCCCGACGGCCCCCGGCGTACGGCTACCGGCTGCCGGCAGCCGTGACCTCCCTGTCCACGATGCCGGTCGCGCCGGACTCCCGGGCGCAGTGGGCGCAGCAGTACCACCGCCCGTCCACCTCGGCACCGTGGCCCACGATGCGGCATCCGCAGTGTTCGCAGACCGGCGCCATCCGCGTGATCGCGCACTCGAAGCTGTCGAAGACGTGCACCGCCCCCTGGCTGTGGACCTCGAAGGCCATGTCGTACTCGTTGCCGCAGACCTCGCAGGTAGCCATGGTCCCCTCCATCGGCTGGTAGTCGAGTGGTGGCATACCCGCCCGTTTCGGGGCGAACACACCAGCTAGCCCAGCACGGCCTTCATCACGGACGTCGCCCCGGCGGTCGCCTCCTTCAGGTCCATCAGCAGCGAGTCGGGTGCGTTGATCGGCGCGTTCTCCGGCCGGTCGCTCCCGGAGAACAGCACCCACACCACCTTCGTCCCGTCGAGGACGTAGATCTCGTAGCGGTTCGCCTGGGCCGTGTCGGTGCGCTGCCGGACGGCCTGGCCGAACGAGTCCTGCCCCAATCCCGGCAGCTTCCGCAGTCTGCCCCACCGGATGCCGCCGATCCCGCTGCCGGCCGTCGTCTTGGCCTTGGCCCGCTCGTCGATGAAGTGATAACGGGCGGACTCCGCGTCGGCGAAGGAGTGGATGCTGATCCGGAGGTTGCGCCAGCGCACCTTGCCCTGCCCGATCGGCAGCTTGTCGTTCCACCACTGGCACTGGGTGACCGTCGCGCCCCCCTCCACGCTGCGTGCCGCCGCTCCCTCGGTCTTCGGCACCAGCGTCTTGACCAGCGGCTGAACGCTCACACAGGGCGCAGGCAGCGCGATCAGGGTGGGCGTGGGCGACGGGGTCGGGCTCGGCTTCGGCCGCGGCTTGAACGGCATCGGCTGCCCGGCCCGCCACGCCTTGATCGACTTGGCGAGCTGGCCCAGCAGGCTCTCCACCTCGCGCAGCGCGTTCTCCTCGTTGATCGACTGCGTGGTGTCCGTCGAGAAGATCTCGGCTTCCTTGTCCTGCTGGTTCGCCTCGTACTTCACCTGGAACACCACGTTGCCGACCCGGCCCACCCCCTGCCCGAAGGAGTACCAGTATTTCTTCTCCCGCGTCCACTGGTACTGGGCGGCGGCCTGCTCGCCGATCTCGGGAAACTCTCTCGCCTTCGAGTAGTAGCGCTCCTTGGTGGACACGCTCGTCTGGTATTTGTACTGTCTCAGTTCGCCGTCGAACTGGATGCGCGCGGACTTGTTCGCCGTGGTGTTGCCGACCGCCTCATACCGGGACACGTTCACCGTGATCTCACGGCTGCGCCGTTTCTCCTTGTAGGAGATGTTGCGGTTGACCCAGCTGCAGGTCCACCTGACGTAGCTGACGATGCTGTCGTCGCGGTTGTCTCTCATCGACGAGTCGATCGTCGCGGCGGGCACCAGCCTCTCGGCCTCCGCCGGGTCGAGCATCACGCACACGTCGGTCTTGGACGCGTCGGCCACGGCGGATGTGGCCGCCGGAGAGGCCACGGCCGCGGTAGCGGCAGGCGTGGGCCTCACGCCGTCATCACGCACCTTCATCACGGCGAACGTCCCGCCCGCCACCGCCAGCACGGCGGTGATCGCCACGGCCGGGATCACCCAGCCGCGGCGCCGGGGCTGGGACGGCTGCGTCGGCGCCTGCCACAGCGGGGCGGCCGGTGGGGTCGGCCCCTGCCAGCCACCGCCCGATCCCCGCCACGCCCCTCCCGCAGAGGGCCCGTCCGGTGGGCCCTGCTGCCAGCCGTACGGCTGGTCATAAGGCTGAGCGGGCTGCTGACTGTACGACTGAGGGTACGGCTGGGCGGGCTGCTGACCGTACGGCTGTGGAGGCTGCTGACCATACGGCTGACCGTACGACTGTGGAGGCTGCTGACCGTACGACTGTGGAGGCTGCTGACCGTACGGCTGAGAATGCGGCTGAGGGTACGGCTGGGCATGGGGGTCGCCGTACGGCGACTGGCTGTGCTGCGACGCCTCAGGAGGAACCGGGAGGGCCGGCGGGTCGATCGGCTGCCGAGGCGGGGGTGCCGGGTCGCCGGGCCCGGGGTATCCGTCGCCACCGCTGGACATATCGCCTCCTGGAGTTGGGAACGTCATCCGAGCCCGACGCCGACGAGCTCCGCCGCGCGGACGGCCGTTCGCCGGTCGTCCCGGGTGACCGCCGCGTCGCCCGAACGGCGGTAGGCGACCTCGACGATGAGATTGCTGCGGCGGAACCAGACCGTGGCCCCGGCCGTCCCGCCATCCGGGTCGGGCTCGTCGCACGAGAACGCCGCATCTCCGATGCCCGGCTGGTCGCGGACCTCGCCGCCCGTCGCGGCCTGAGCCGCGCGCTGCCCGGCCAATTCCAGGGCCGCCGCGTCGGTCCCCGCCGCCCCCCGGCCCCCCGGCTCCGGAAGCCGATAGGTCACGGTTATCGTCCGCTGCCGGCCGCTCGCGCGCTCGCGCCATCGGCAGCCCGAAACGGGCTGTTCTGTGGATTGTTCAGCGGACTCTTCCGGGGTGGCTTCGGCGCCGAGCAGTTCGCGGATCGCCGTGGTCGTCAGGCTCCGGCAGGGGTCCGGGGTCGCCGTGAAGCGCCCCGAACCGGCGCCGGCCCCCGACTCGCCCGCCAGCCGCCAGGCCAGCAGCCCGGCCGCCACCCCGACCACCGCCACAAGCGCGGCGCCCAGCACGAGGCGCGCCGTACGGCCCTGCCGTACGGCGACGGGCTCGGGCGCGGCGGCCAGCGCGTGCAGGACCCGCCGCACGGCCTGCGGCGGCAGGCGGCGGGCGGGATCCTTGTCGAGCAGACCGTGCACGAGCCAGGCCAGCTCGGGCGAGGCCCTGACCATCGGCCTCGGCTCCTGCAGCAGCACGGCGGCGACGAGCGCCGCGGCCAGAGGTCCTTCGAAGGGCTGTCGCCCTTCGACCGCCGTGTACAACATCGCGCCCAGCGACCACAGGTCCGAGGGCGGCCCGTCCGGCTCAGCGCGAAACCGCTCCGGCGCCATGTACGCGGGTGATCCGGCGGAGCTGGACGGCGCGGCCCCGGCCCTGCCGAAGGGCGCGGCGATGCCGAAGTCGGTGAGCAGCGCACGACCGTCCGGCGCGATCAGCACGTTGGCAGGCTTCACGTCGCGGTGCAGGATCCCGTGGGCGTGCGCCGCCTCCAGCGCGTCGAGCACGGAGAGCCCGATCTCGGCCACCCGCCGCACCGGGAGCGGCCCGTCCTCCCGGATCACCTTGTCGAGCGACCGGCCGGGCACCAGGTCCATCACGATCCACGGCCGCCCGTCGTGCCGGATCACATCGTGGATCATGACGATCGACGGATGGCTGAGCCGGCCAGCGGCCCGGGCCTCGTGGATCGCCCGCTCGGTGAAGTCGGCCAGCTCCACCCCGCCCAGCCCGGACGGGACGCGCACCTGCTTCATCGCGACCTCGCGGCGCAGCAGTTCGTCGACGCCCCGCCAGACGGTGCCGCCGCCGCCCTCGCCGATCTCTTCGACGAGGCGGTAGCGGCCGGACAGCAGGTCCACCTACGCCAGCCCTCGCAGCCCCTCGGCGGCCAGTTCGGCCGCCTCGATCGCGCGCCGCCGTACGTCCGCCATGGATCCGGCGTCGAGATCGGCGTACTGGAGGCGGACCACGAGATCGCCGAGGCGGAAGTACACCTCGGACGCCTGGGCCCCGCCGCCCGGCTCCGTGATGTCGGCGGTGAACGCCTCGTCGCCCACGTCGGCCGCGGGCCGGGCGCCGGACACGATGACGGGAACCTTCCGGTCGACGCCGATCTCGTACCAGATCCATTGACCGTCGCGGGGCGCAGAGCCGTACTGCCGCCGCAGGCCGGTCATGAGGGTCCGAGCGGACGCAAGGGTGAGCGACCAGGGCTCGGGGGTGTCGGAGTCGGTTTCCGCGGCCAGGGTGAGCCCGGCGCCGGTCACCGTCCACTGGCATCCGTCGTCCGACGCACGGCCCTTGGGCGGCGTGGTGGCGCCGAGCAGCCGGCCCACCTGCTCCGGGGTCAGCGCCCGGCACAGGTCGACCTTCCGGTCGAACGTCGGCGACACCGGCCGGGGCCGGGCCACGGCCTCCTCGCCGCCGTCGTCGAGGACGACGACGGCGGTCGCCGCGACGGCCACCGCCGCCACGGCAGCCATCACCATGATCCGGGTACGCCTCGCGCCGGGCCTGCGCGCCGGCACCGGTTTGATCTCCGGCGCGATCTTCGGCCTTGTCTCCGGACTGATCTCGGGGGCGCCGCCGGCCGCGATCTGCCGCAGGAGATCCAGCGTCGTGGCCGCGTCCGGCCGGGCCGCCGGGTCCCTGGCCAGCATCCAGGTCAGCAGTGGCCCGAGCGGGCCCGCCAGGTGCGGCGACCGGGGATCCCGCGTGAGCGTCGCGGCGATCACCTCCGCGTTCGACTCCTGCGGGGACGACCGGTACGGCGAAACGCCCTCGACGGCGGTGTAGAGCGTGGCCGCGAGCGACCACAGGTCGGCGGCCGGCCCGCCCGGATCGCCCGACAGCCGTTCGGGGGCGATGAAGCCCGGTGAGCCGACGAGCAGCCCGGCCGCGGTCAGCGCGGTCTGGTCGGCCGGGCGGGCGATGCCGAAGTCGGTGAGCACGACGCGACCGCCCTCGGTCAGGAACACGTTGCCCGGCTTGACGTCCCGGTGCTGCACGCCCCGGGAGTGCGCCTCCGACAGCGCCTCCAGCACGCGGGCGCCGATGTCGGCCACCAGCGGGGGCGGCACCGGCCCGTAGGTCGCGATCTCCTTGGACAGGTCCCGGCCGTGCAGCAGTTCCATGACGATCCACGGCCTGCCGTCATGGACGAGCACGTCGTGCACGGCGACGATCCCGGGATGGCGGATGCGCGCGGTGACCTCGGCCTCCCGCATGACCCGCGCCACCCGTTCCGCGCGTTCCCGCTCGGGCAGCCCGTCGGGCACCCGCAGCTCCTTGACCGCGACCTCGCGATCCAGCAGGTCGTCCCTGGCCAGCCAGACCGTGCCCATGCCTCCGGAGCCGAGGGGCCGCAGCAGGTGATATCGCGAGGCCGGCGTCTCCCCCAGCGATTCGGCCATATCGGGGAGAATAGCGAACCTTTGATCAACCCGCCCTCTGACGGGATTTCCGTTATCTCCCCTTTGCACGCGGACCCATCGGCGTTCACACCGAAGGAGGTCAACCGATGACGACCGGGACGCCTGGGCCGGTGAACTCGACGCCGGCGATCCACTTGGGCCTCCCCCTGCTGACGACCAGCCAGTCGCCATCCCTGACCGCGGTGACAGTCGTGTCCCCGTCGAGGTCCCGGATCGCCGTACGGCTCTCACGCTCGAGCACGCCGAACACGACGAGCTTGATCAGTGGGTCCGTACGGCAATCGCGGCGGAAGCTCGACCTCAAGGATCTGGGTCGTTTGGGGCGATATATTCCTGTTTGTGCCCGATTAAGGTAATGTGGCGGCAATATCCCCCAGCGACTGGAGGTCACATGGATCGCTTCGTGCACGTGATCCCACTGGATGACGTGATCAGTCACGAGGGTACGCCGCACTGCGTCTGCGGACCGGGCGGCGAACCGGTGACCGCCACCGATCTCGACGATTCCGACAACATGGGCCTCGGGTGGTCCAGCCCGACCATCGGCGTCATCTACCGCCACTACTCGCTCACTCCCTGCCGCCAGTGGGAGGCCGTCCCCGAGGTGTGATCCCCCAGCCGCGACCCCGTTGACCCCGTTGACCCGGTGATCGGGCCGCATTTGGTTTGGCTTCCGGTCTAAAGCCTGCTCGCGGGGAGCACGGTTCAGTCGGCCCGGAGGATCACGTCCCAGGCCCATCACGTCCCGTCCCGCGGTGTCGATCTCCTCACCGGCACTCGCCTGAACGGCGTCGACCTGCCGCCCGGCGGCTTCGCCGTCCTTGGAGAGGACCGGCAGGAACCGTGACGAACAGCGTGTAACACACTGGAGAGGTTCTCGTCCGCCATACGTGAACGAGGACGACGCTGAGATCAAGGCTGGAACGAGGCCCTCAGAGAGGGGATCGGACATTGCAGAGAATCGACGTCAGCCGACTCGCTCCGGAGGCGTACCGGGCGATGCACGCACTGGAGAGGTTCCAGCGCGAGAGCGGGGTGCCGCACAGCACCCTGGAGCTCATCAAGCTCCGGGTCAGCCAGATCAACGGCTGCGCGTTCTGCGTGGACATGCACAGCCATGACGCCAAGAAGTCCGGGGAGACCGACGAGCGGCTGTGGTCCGTGGCCACGTGGCGCGAGGCCCCCTTCTACACGGAGGCGGAGCGGGCCGCGCTGGCGCTCGCGGAGGAGGCGACGCGGCTGAGCGACCGCCCCGAGGCGGTGCCCGACGACGTGTGGGCGGAGGCCGCCAAGCACTACGACGACGAAACACTCGCCGCGCTCGTGGTCGCGATCGCGACGATCAACGCCTGGAACAGGATCGGCGTGGCCACCCGGTTGGTCCCGGGCTCCCTCCGCTGATCACGGCATGACCGGGGGCGGAGCCCGGCAAGTCAAGCATCTGTGAAGCGAAAACCAGGAGACGGCAGGCGGTGCGGCGCATAATCTGCTGACATCACGGAAAGGAGGAGCCATGAGACGCATCAGGATCACCAGGACCCCCAGGATCCCCAGCACGCGCCGCACCGAATTCACCACCGGCCCCGTCGACCCCGTCCTTGATCGGAAGAAGACCTCCGGAGCCGGCGAGACCTTTCGCCGAGCACTGCCAGACGATCTCGATCTGCGCTCCCCCTCCGGCCGTCCACTCCCCTACTGATCGTTTCTTTACGACAGCTTTAGCAGATCATCGGTAGTTATCTACCGTGTAGGTAACAAAATCATCACGTCGGGGGGACGAGAATGCTCAAGGTGGTGCCACCGATCGGCCAGGTAAGGGATATCAGGTCCGCGCTTCGCCGCAGGCCCGGCCGGATCCGCGACAGGAAGATCGTCGATCTGCGGGCCTACACCGGTGCCAATGTGATCCGGTTTCCCCGGACCTCAGGGCCGACCTCGGCGGCCTGACCTGCCAACCTGATCCACCGGCCCCTGATCGACCCGACCTGACCCGACCCGACCTGGCGGTTCCCCGGTCGGGTGCTCCGGTCGCCCATGCCCCATTGGGCCGGACCACGATCGAGGCCGCCGACGCGAGACATGCCCGCGTCGGCGGCCAGCCGTGTGAAAACTGGTTGAATGTCACTCTGTGAGCGATCTGTCGACAACCAAGCGCACGCGGCATCGGCGGCTGCGAGAGCAGGGCCGTACCGACCGGGAAGCCCTGTTCGAGGTGCTGCGGGCGGGCTTCGTCTGCCACCTCGGCGTGGTGGTGGACGGCGACCCGATGGTCGTGCCCACCGTGTACGGGTTCGACTCCGGTCATCTCTACGTGCACGGATCGGTCGCCAGCCGCAGCCTCGAACACGGCATCGGCGATGGCGAGAGCGGCGGCGACGGCCAGGGTCACGGGTCCGCCGTGTGCGTGACCATCACCCACGTCGACGGCCTCGTCCTGGCCCGGTCGGTGTTCGAACACGGCGTGAACTACCGCAGTGCCATAATCTACGGCGTGCCGCGCGTCCTGGAGGGCGACGAGAGGCTGGCCGCTCTCCGCTGCCTCACCGAGCACATAGCGCCCGGCCAGTGGGAGTACGCGAGGCAGCCCAATCGTAAGGAACTGGCCGCCACCAAGATCCTCGCGATCCCCCTGGACGAGGCCTCCGTCAAGGTACGGCAGGGCCACCCCGACGACGCGGACGATCCGCATGACGTATGGGCCGGGGTGCTGCCGCTCGCGACGACATGGCAGGCCCCGATCACCGATCCCCTGGCGACCCGTCCTGTCCCCGAGCACATCCGCCACCGCTCCGGCCCCCTCCCCTGAGCGGCGCCGCGACCCCCGACCACCTGATCACCCGCTGGCGGTGAGCGATCGAACAGGCCGGGCGGACCCGGGAGATCCTCGATTCCGCTTTCCTCACCACCCCGGCATCCACGCTTTCCACAAGCGCCACCCGGATGCCGGATGGATGGTGCAGGATGTATCCGTGAGGCCTTCCTCGGCGGTCGTCCAGCCGGATCGAGAGCTCGTCAAGGAGATTCTTGACGAGATGGAGCTCGATCCCACCTTCGATGAGCACGGCGATCTGGCGATATCCACCCCCCAGCTCACGATCTACTTTCTGTTCGGATCCGCGGGCGACATATTCACGGTTCGCACGTTCTACACCAGGCGTTACTCAGTGGACGAGAAGCGGGTCCTGCTCACCGCCCTCAACGAGTGGAACGCGGACCACATGTGGCCGAAGGTCTACACGTTCACCCGGGACAACGGGGTGACCCGGGTCATCGGCGATTCGGAGCTCTACATCGGCGCCGGGGTGACCGGGGAGCACCTGACCACCGTGATCGCGCACTGGGTGAGATTCGCGATCAAATTCCACCGCTGGCTGACCGATCGCCTCGCCTACCAACTCGACTGAGGCCCCGGTCGGCAGCGCCGATAAGGTGATGCTCCGCATGCCCCCGCCCCCGCGCACGACCTGGCCGGAGTAGGACCAGTTGCCTGAAGGACACATCATCCACCGGCTCGCCGCCGAGTACGGCAGGCACTTCTCAGAACCGGGAACCCCGATCGGAGCGAGCAGCCCCCAGGGCAAGTTCTCCGATGGCGCCGCACTGCTCGACGGGCAGCACATGGATGCGACGGACGCCCACGGCAAGCATCTCTTCCTGGGGTTCGGCCCGATGGGCTGGGTGCGGATCCATCTCGGCCTGTATGGAAGGGTCGCGTTCGGCCCTGCTCCCGCCCCTCTCCCGGTCGGCGCCGTACGGCTCCGCCTGACGAACGGCGCGAGCTACGCCGACCTGCGCGGCCCCACCGCCTGCGAGCTGATCACTCCTGAGGAGAAGCAGACGGTGCACGACCGGCTCGGCCCGGACCCGCTGCGCGATCAGGACGACCCCGAGCGGGCATGGCGGCGGATCTCCCGATCCCGCGGCCCGGTCGCGGCCCTGCTCATGGACCAGAAGGTGATCGCGGGTGTGGGCAACGTCTACCGGGCCGAGGTCCTCTTCCGGCACGGCATCGACCCCTACCGTCCCGGGCGCGACCTCGACCGCGCTGAATGGGACGCCATCTGGTCGGACCTGGTCGACCTGATGTGCGAGGGCGCACGGCACGGCCGGATCGACACGGTACGGCCGGAGCATACGCCCGAGGCCATGGGCCGGCCGCCTCGGGTCGACGACCACGGCGGCGAGGTCTACGTGTACCGCCGGGCCGGGCAGTCGTGTCACATCTGCGGCGGCGAGATCCGCACCGCGGACCTGGAGTCGCGCAACCTCTTCTGGTGCCCCGCCTGCCAGCCCCGCTGACATACCGATGACACGCGGATGGGGCGGAGCCCCGGCCCTCCCCGGTTCTCCGCCCCATCCGTCGGCTCGCTCAGCTGCAGCCGCTGGTGCTGCCGCAGCCCTCGCAGACGTAGCAGCTACCGGCCGGACGCATCTTGGTCCCGCAGGTCATGCACAGCGGGGCGTCGGCCGTACGGCCCTGGTGGCTCTCCAGAGACGTGCGGGACTCCTCCGTGGACGGTGACGATTCGTCGGCCGTCCGTACGGGCTTCTTCTCCTCGATCGGCGCCGACTGAGCCAGGGCCGCGGTGTCCACGACCTCGCTGAGAGCGGCCGGGTCCTCACCGCGCTGCTCGGCCATACGCTCGGCCGCCGACAGGACACCCAGGGCGGCGCGGTCCTCGTACGACAGGTAGTCAAGGGCCAGCCTACGGAAGATGTAGTCCATGACCGACTGCGCCATCCGGACGTCCGGGTCGTCGGTCATCCCGGCCGGCTCGAACCGCATGTTGACGAACTTCTGGACGTAGCTCTCCAGCGGCACGCCGTACTGCAGGCCGATCGAGATGGCCACGGAGAACGCGTCCATCACGCCGGCGAGGGTCGAGCCCTGCTTGGACATCTTGAGGAAGACCTCGCCGAGGCCGTCGTCGGGGTAGGACGAGGCGGTCATGTACCCCTTGGCGCCGGCCACTGTGAAGCGGGTGGTGATGCTCGGCCGCTGGTTCGGCAGCCGGCGGCGGCGCGGACGCGGCACCTCGACGACCTGGACGGCCGGCTTCTCGTCCTTGGCCTCCGCCTCCTCGGACGTCTTCTTGGCGGCCGAGAGCGGCTGTCCGACCTTGCAGTTGTCCCGGTAGACGGCGAGCGCCTTCAGCCCGAGCTTCCAGCCCTCCAGGTAGACCTGCTCGATATCGTCCACACTGGCCGATTCGGGAAGGTTGACCGTTTTTGAGATCGCGCCGGACAGGAACGGCTGGGTGGCCGCCATCATCCGGACGTGGCCCATCGGGGCGATGGCCCGCTCGCCCATCGCGCAGTCGAACACCTCGTAGTGCTCCCGCTTGAGGCCGGGGGCGTCCACGACGTGGCCGTGCTCGGCGATGTACTCGACGATCGCCTCGACCTGCTCTTTCTGGTAGTCCAGCTTCCGCAGCGCCCGCGAGATCGTCTGGTTGACGATCTGCATGGAACCGCCGCCGACGAGCTTCTTGAACTTGACCAGCGCCAAATCGGGCTCAATACCCGTAGTGTCACAATCCATCATGAGCCCGATAGTTCCCGTGGGCGCCAACAATGAGGCTTGTGCGTTCCTATATCCGTTTTTCTCTCCGATGCGAAGACCGTCCTGCCACTGCCGAGTGGCCTCGGCGTGGATGGCCTTGTCCATGTCATCGAGCGTGCGCAGGTCGTCGTTGGCCGCCGCGTGCTTGCGCATGACCCGCTTGTGCGGCCCCGCGTTGCGCTGGTAGCCGTCGTACGGTCCGACGATCCCGGCGAGCTCGGCCGAGCGACGGTAGGACACGGCGGTCATCAGCGAGGTGATCGCCGCGGCGATCGCCCGGCCGCCCTCGGAGTCGTACGCGTGGCCGGTGGCCATGAGCAGCGCTCCCAGGTTGGCGTACCCGATGCCGAGCTGCCGGTATGCCCGGCTCGTCTCGGTGATCTTCTCGGTCGGGAAGTCGGCGAAGGTGATCGAGATGTCCATCGCGGTGATGATCAGCTCGGTCAGCTTGACGAAGTCCGCGATGTCGAAGGCGCCGTCGTCACGCAGGAACTTCAGCAGGTTGATCGACGCGAGGTTGCACGAGGAGTTGTCCAGGTGGAGGTACTCCGAGCAGGGGTTGCTCGCGGTGATCCGCCCGGTCTCCGGGCAGGTGTGCCAGTCGTTGATCGTGTCGTCGTACTGCAGGCCGGGGTCGGCGCACTCCCACGCGGCCTGGGCCATCTTGCGGAAGAGGCCCTTGGCGTCGACCTCCTCGATGATCTCGCCGGTCAGCCTGGCCCGCAGGCCGAACCCGTCACCGGCCTCGACCGCCCGCATGAACTCGTCCGAGACGCGGACCGAGTTGTTGGCGTTCTGGTACTGCACGGACACGATGTCCTTGCCGCCGAGGTCCATGTCGAAACCGGCGTCGCGCAGGGCGCGGATCTTGTCCTCCTCCCGCGCCTTGGTCCCGATGAACTCCTCGATGTCCGGGTGGTCGACGTCGAGGACGACCATCTTGGCGGCCCGGCGGGTCGCGCCGCCCGACTTGATGGTGCCGGCCGAGGCGTCGGCGCCGCGCATGAAGGAGACCGGGCCGCTGGCCGTGCCACCGCTGGACAGCAGCTCCTTCGACGACCGGATGCGGGAGAGGTTGATCCCGGAACCGGAGCCGCCCTTGAAGATCACCCCTTCTTCCTTGTACCAGTCGAGAATCGCCTCCATCGTGTCATCTACCGACAAAATGAAGCACGCCGATACCTGCTGAGGGGAGGCGGTGCCGACGTTGAACCACACGGGGGAGTTGAAGCTGAAGACCTGGTGGATCAGGGCGTGCTTGAGTTCGTGATCGAAGATCTCCGCGTCCTCGTCGGTGGCGAAGTAGCCGTGCTCGACGCCGGTCCTGGTGTAGACGCCGACCACCCGGTCGACGAGCTGCTTGAGGCTCCACTCGCGCTGCGGGGTGCCAACGGCGCCGCGGAAGTACTTGGTGGTCACGATGTTGGCCGCGTTGACCGACCAGAAGTCGGGGAACTCCACACCGCGCTGCTCGAAGTTGACCGAGCCGTCGCGCCAGTTCGTCATCACGACGTCACGGCGCTCCCAGCGGACCTCGTCGTACGGATGCACTCCGGGGGTCGTGAAGACTCGCTTGATCTTCAGCCCCTTGCGCGAACGCCTGCCCCCGCGATCCCCCGCGCCGGTCGCGGTGCCGTTCGCGATCTCCGTCATGACTTCCCCCTTCTAGGGGCCCGTGGAGCCCCTTCGTGTCGGACCACGTGCCTGCCTTGTTCAGACTGCTCAACCACTGAGACTGCTCAACCACTGAGACTGCTCACCCGCGTCGCTCACCCGCGCTGCCCAATCACGCCATAACCACATCGTCGCGCCGCCATGCGGCCTCGGATCGGGCTATCGCCCGTCAGCGGCGGCTCGCGCGTCTCTGAGCTGCTCGATCTCCGCCTCGAAGTCGGCCAGCGTCTCGAATCCGCGGTAGACGGAGGCGAAGCGCAGGTAGGCGACCTCATCGAGATCCCGTAGCGGGCCGAGGATGGCCAGTCCCACCTCGTGCGAGGGGACCTCGGCCGCTCCCGTGGCCCGGATGGTCTCCTCCACCCGCTGCCCGAGCTGGGCCAGCGAGTCCTCGCTGACCGGCCGCCCCTGGCAGGCCCGCCGCACCCCCGCGATGACCTTGTCACGCGAGAACGGCTCGGTGACCCCGCTGCGCTTGCTCACCATCAGCAGCACGGTCTCCTGCGTGGTGAACCTGCGCCCGCACTGGGGGCAGGAGCGCCTGCGGCGGATGGCCGCTCCGTCCTCTGTCGATCGGCTGTCTATGACCCGCGTGTCCGGATGACGACAGAACGGGCAGTACACGCCATCGCCTCCCTCAACGCGTCCCTTGACACCACATAGCGTGAAACCACAGGTCTGAAACCACGGGTTTAACCACAAGTTCTAGGGAACTTACACCGATGTGACTACTAGATGTTGTGGTCCAACCGTAAGAGTGCCCGACCTTGAACGCAAGTTGGCGAGCACATCGGAATCGAAGTCCCTGTTCACCTCGGCGTGTCGCGGCAGGCCCCCCGGACCGGCCGACCATACCCCGGCCGCACCCCTGCGACATCCCCGACAGCACTCCCGGCCGGCGTCACGGGCGGACTCTCAGGCGGCCCGGTCGCCGAGGCCGCGAAACACGCGAGACACGAGTCCGGAAATCACCGCGACGCTTTCCTTATCCCTCCCGACATCCCTCCCCTTCGCGTACGAATGCTCAGAAGAAGGAGAATCTAGAAAGTCGAACACGATGTCGATCGAACTCCCGTACGATGTGACGGAACGCCAGGATCTGCGATTTAGCCAAAAATCGAACAACTGTTTGATGATGATCTTGAATCGCGATACGGTCGCCCTGAGCAGTGCAGAAACCCTGAGCAACGCAGGGAACACGGATTGAGAGGTGGCATCGTGAGTGACCGAAGCGCCAAGGCGGATGACGCAGGCGACCTCGCGGTTCGCAGGCGTGACTCGCTTGGCCTCACCCCGAGGCAGCGCAAGATCCTTGAGGTGATCCGGGATTCGGTCCAACAGCGCGGCTATCCGCCGTCGATGCGGGAGATCGGGGAAGCGGTCCATCTGACCAGCACCTCGAGCGTGTCACACCAGCTCACGGCGCTCCAGCGTAAGGGGTATCTGCGCCGTGACCCGCACCGCCCCAGGGCTCTGGAGGTCCGGCTGCCCGGCGAGCCGGTCCTGTGGGTGGACCCGGACGCCGCCCAGGAGGAGGGGGGCTTCAACCGCCCCACCGCCGCCTTCGTACCGCTGGTCGGCCGGATCGCCGCGGGCGGGCCAATCCTCGCCGAACAGAGCATCGAGGACGTGTTCGCGCTGCCGAAGCAGCTCGTCGGCGAGGGCACGCTGTTCCTGCTCCAGGTGTCCGGCGATTCCATGATCGAGGCGGCGATCGCGGACGGCGACTGGGTCGTCGTGCGGCAGCAGCCGGTGGCGGACAACGGCGACATCGTGGCCGCGATGATCGACGGCGAGGCCACGGTGAAGACCTTCAAGCGCAAGGACGGGCACGTGTGGCTGATGCCGCACAATCCGAACTACGAGCCCATCCCCGGCGACGAGGCCACCGTCCTCGGCAAGGTCACGGCGGTCCTGCGCAAGCTCTAGTGCGGTTTCCCGTCGCTTCGCGGTCCGAGCGCGCCGCGAAGCAGCGGATTAGGGTGGTCCCGTGACTTATGAGTGCGATGTGCCGGATGACCTGGATCGGCATGGCCGGGATTTACATGGCCTGGATTCACTCAATGTGACCGCCTGCCGTGCCCGTGACGGGATCAAGTGGGGGGTCGTTCCCCAGGACGTGATCCCATCCTGGGTCGCAGACATGGACTTCCCGATCGCCGACGTGATCAGTGAGGCCATCGCACGCCGCGCCGCCACCGACCTCGGCTATCCCACCTGGCTGGAGCAGCCCGGCTGTGGCCCGCTGGCGGACGCCTTCACCGACCGTATGGAGAGCCGGTACGGCTGGCGCCCCGACCCCGGCCACGTCAGGACCTACACAGATCTCAATCAGGCGCTTCAGGTGCTGCTGCATCTGACGACCCGGCCGGGCGACCCGATCGCGTTGCACATGCCGGCCTACAACTCGTTCCTCGAGACGCTCAGAGACATGGGCAGGCGGGTGCTGCCGATCCCGATCGGGCCGGACGGCCGATTCGAGGTGCCGGACGAGCCCGCGCCCGTGCTGCTCCTGATCAACCCCCAGAACCCCTCAGGCCGTGTCTTCACCCAGCCGGAGTTGGCCGCGCTGGCCGAGTACGCCGAGCGTCACGACGCACTTGTGATCTCCGATGAGATCCACGCCGACCTCGTCTACTCCCCCGCCCGTCATATCCCCTTCGCCACGATCCTGCCCGAGCGCACGGTCACGCTGACCTCGGCGTCGAAGGCCTTCAACATGGGCGGCGTCCACTGCGCGATCGCCCACATCGGGGCGGAAGCCGTACGGACGGCCCTGGACGGCCGGCCTCCGCACATCTACGGTGCGCCGGGCGCGCTGGACGTCGAGGCGACGGTCGCGGCCTGGCGGCACGGCGATCGGTGGCTGGAGGAGGTCCTGCGGATCCTGGACCGCAACCGGCAACTGATCGCTGAGCGGCTCCCCTCCAGGGTCGGCTACCGGATGCCCGAGGGGACCTATCTCGCATGGCTGGACCTGTCCGCGTACGGATCCCCGGTTGCGACGGACGCCGCGGGTTTCCTGGAGCGGGAGGCCCGGGTCAAGGTCGGCCCGGGCCCCCTCTACGGCGGCGGCGATGCCTTCGTCCGCCTCAACTTCGGGACGTCGGAGGCGATCCTGGAGGAGATCCTGGCCAGGATCTCCTCCGCTCTCGCCTGACGGGTCACGGCAGCGGCGGCAACTCGGGCGGGGCCGCCGGTTGCCTCTCCTCCAGCGCCGCCAGAGCCAGCTCCACCGCCCGGGCCAGCTGCGGGTCCCGTCCGGCGACCAGGTCCTGCGGCGTCACGATGACCTCGACGTCCGGGTCGACACCGTGGTTCTCCACGCCCCACCCCTCGCCCTCCAGCCAGAACGAGTACCGCGGCTGGGTGACGACGGTCCCGTCCACAAGCGAGTACCGCGAGTCGATGCCGATCACACCGCCCCAGGTCCGCGTGCCCACGAGCGGCCCGATGCGGCGGTTCTTGATCCCGGCGCTGACGATGTCCCCGTCCGACCCGGCGAACTCGTCGGTGACGGCCACGACGGGCCCGCGAGGTGAGTCCTCCGGGTACCGCGTCGGCTCGTACCCCCGGGCCAGCGACCACCCGGTCACCCTCCGCTGCAGCTTCTCCAGCACCAGTTCGGAGACATGACCACCGCCGTTGTCACGGACGTCCACGATGAGCCCGTCGAAGTCCATCTCGGCACGCAGGTCCCGGTGGAACTGCGCCCACCCGGTGGACATCATGTCCGGCACGTGCAGGTAGCCGAGCCGCCCGCCCGACGCCTCACGCACGAACACCCGCCGTCCGGCCACCCAGTCGTGGTACCGCAGCTGCGTCTCGTCGGCGATGGGCGTGACGACGACCCGACGGGTCTCGCCGCCGGAGCCGGGCCGGACGGCCAGCTCCACGGGCCGCCCCGCCGTACCGGACAGCAGTGCCAGCGGCCCGCGGACCGGATCGACCGGGCACCCGCCCACGGCGACGATCGCGTCGCCCTCCCGGACGGCGACGCCGGGCGCGAGCAGCGGTGAGCGGGCCTCGTGATCGGAGGACTCCCCGGGCAGGATGCGGCTGATCCGCCATATCCCGTTCTCGTCCCGGGCGAGGTCGGCGCCGAGCAGGCCCTGACGGCGCCTGGGATCGCGGGCGGTGCCGTTTGGCCGCGCATAGGCGTGGGAGGTGGCCAGCTCGCCCTGGACCTCCCAGAGCAGGTCGATCAGCTCGGAGTAGGCGCCGATCCGCTCCACGAGGGGGGCGTAGCGGTCGAGCGTGCCCGGCCAGTCGACGCCGTTCATGTCCGCGCGCCAGAAGTGGTCACGCATGAGCCGCCCGGCCTCGTTGTAGGCCTGCCGCCACTCCGCGACCGGGTCGATGGTCACGGCCACCCGATCCAGGTCGATGGTCACGACCTCGTCGTCCTCTCCGGTGGCGCGGGTCTGCAGGCCGCCGCCGCCGGTGGCCACCAGGCGCGTGCCGTCGCCGCTCACCTCGAAGGCGCCGAACTCCCCGCCCAGCTCGGTGACCTTGCGCTTGGTCAGGTCGTAGCGTTCCAGGACCGGCGCGCCGGGCTCGGTGCCGTCGCCGAGCTGCCCGCCCAGTGGGTGGCACAGCCACAGCAGGCCGTCCTTGGCGGCACGCAGGTTGGAGTAGGTGCCGGCGGGTACCGGCACGGGCACGATCCGCGCCGCCAACCCGTCGGCATCCACCTCGGTCATCGGCGGCGGGTCGGACCTGCCGTCGTTCTTGGCGGCCTTCTTGCCGTCGTTCTCGGCGTCCGAACCGGCGTCGTCCTCCCCGCCCCAGCCACGGCCCGCGAGGGAGGGGTCGAACGGCGAGGGCGTGGTGGCCTTGAGCGGCACCAGGTACGGCCGGCAGCCGGAGGGGAAGGACAGGTCGAAGACGTGGGCGTCGTAGACCGGGTCGAACGTGCGGTCCGACAGGAAGGCCAGGTACCTGCCGTCCTTGGTGAAGGACGGGCTGTAGTCGTTGAAGCGCGGCGGCGTCACCTCGATCGGCGGCACCGCGATCGAGGTGCTGCCGTCCACGCGGGCCAGCTTGAGGTGGCGGCGCTCGGCCTGGTAAGCGTGCGCCCAGGCGAGCCAGGCCGAGTCCGGCGAGAACGTCAGGCCCTGCACGTCGCCGTGGGTGGTGCGGTCCAACTCGCGGACGTTCCCGGAGTCGAGGTCCACCACCAGGAGCCGCCCGTCGTGGGTGGCGACCGCGACGTGCTCGCCGTCCGGGGCGGCTGCCAGGTCGAGCACCCGGCCGACCTGACCGGCGGCCAGCGTACGGACCTCACCGCTCAGTGTTCCGAGTTCCAGTGTTCCGAGTTCCAGGGCGCCGATCTCCAACGCGTCCTCTCCGGAGGCGTCCGACACCCAGACGGCCCGGCCGGCGTCGCCGAGCGGCCGCGGCAGCCGTACCCGGACTCCGGGCTCGGCGCGCAGCACCCCCGCGGGGCCGTCGCGGTGGGTCAGCCAGTGGGCGGTGCCGCGGATCTCGACCGCGCTGGCCCGCCCGGTGCGGTCCGGCGCGAAGCCGCCGACCCTGCTCGGCGCCGGCCGCCTGGCCCTGGCCGGGCGCGGCCCGCCCAGAATGATGTCCAGCTTGTACGGCTCGGCTTCCAGGCTTTCCAGCAGCCACAGGTCGCCGCCGAAGCCGTAGACGACGCGTGAGCCGTCCGACGCGGCATGGCGCGCGTAGAAGCCGCGGTGCGTGGTGTGCCGCCGCAGGTCCGAGCCGTCGGGCAGGCTGGAGTAGAGGTTGCCGTCGCCGTCGGTGTCTGCGAGGAAGGCCAGCCGCCCCCCCACCCACATGACCGACCAGTGCTGGGCGGGGTTGTCGGCGAACAGGCGGGTGAACTCGCCGTCGCCCGTGGCGTCCACCCAGATCTTGGCCGCGGTGCCGCCGCGGTAACGCTTCCACTGCGACGGCTCGCGCCACACCGCTGAGACGGTCGCCACCATTCGGGCGGCTGGGGTGCCGCTGACCGCGGCCTCGCTGACCCTGCCGTACGGCAGCGCCGTCGCCGGGCCGCCGTCCAGCGGAACCGCGTGGGCCCACAGCCGGGAGCGTGAGCCGTGGCCCGCGGCGGTGACCGCCAGCACGTTCCCGTCCTCGGTCCAGCCGCGCACACCCGTCGTGGCGTTGCCCCAGTGCGTGAGCCGCTCGCTCTCGGCGCCTTCCAGATCGGCGGAGAACACCTCGGGCTCCCCCTCGCGAGTGCTCGTCCACGCGATGCGCGTGCCGTCGGAAGAGAACCGGGGGTGAGCGACCGCGACCCGGTCTGCCGTGAACCGCCAGGCCCGACCGCCGCCCACGGGCGCCAGCCAGACGTCGTCATCCGCCACGAAGGTGAGAAGGTCACCATTCAGGTGGGGGTATCTCAAGTATGCGCCATTTCCCACATCCGCACCTTACGCGGCGTGGGAGGTCCGGCGGCGACCATTTCCGGCGAGCTGTGATGTCCGCGGTGCGCGCGGTCGCGCCGTACCGGTTCTTCCCGGACACGGCGCGACCGCCCTTTTCAGCAGGTCGCAGGGCTCAGCGGGTCACGGGACGATGTTGACGAGCTTCGGCGCGCGGACGATGACCTTGCGCGGCGCCCCGTCCAGGTACGGCCGGACCTTGTCGGAGGCGAGGGCCAGCGACTCCAGTTCGGCCTCGGCGATGTCCGGTGCGACGTCCAGCCGGTCGCGCACCTTGCCCGCCACCTGGACGACGCAGGTGACGGACTCCTGGACCAGCAGCGCGGGTTCGGCGACCGGCCAGCCCACCGTGGCGACCGACGGCGCGTGGCCGAGCCGCTCCCAGCCTTCCTCGGCCGTGTACGGCGCGACCAGCGAGAGCATGACGGCCAGGGTCTCGGCGGCCTCGCGTACCGCCGGGTCGGCGGCGCCCGGCCCGGAGTCGATCGCCCGGCGGGCGGCCGTGGTCAATTCCATCATGCGGGCCATCGCGACGTTGTAGCGCTGCGACTCGATCAGCCGGGTGACCTCGTCGATGGTGCGGTGGGTGACCTTGCGCAGTTCCTGGTCGCCCGCCGCGAAGCCGGCTCCCGGAGCGGAGGCCGCGCCGGCCTCGGCCATCACGCGGTAGGCGCGGGCCAGGAACTTGTGCGAGGCGGCCGGGGAGACGTCGGCCCAGTCGATGTCGTCCTCCGGCGGCCCGGCGAACAGCATCGTGAACCTGACCGCGTCCACGCCGTACGCGTCGATCTGCTCGCCCAGGTCGACGCCGTTGCCCAGCGACTTGGACATCGCCTTGCCCCGGTTGATCACCTGGCCCTGGTTGAGCAGGCGCAGGAACGGCTCGGTGAAGTCCACCATGCCCATGTCGTACAGGACCTTGGTGAAGAACCGCGAGTACAGCAGGTGCAGCACCGCGTGCTCGACACCGCCGACGTACTGGTCGATCGGGCCCCACTCGCGTACGCGCTCCACGTCGAACGGGCCGTCGGTGTAGCCCGGGGCGCAGTACCGCAGGTAGTACCACGAGGAGTCGACGAACGTGTCCATCGTGTCGGTGTCCCGCCTGGCGGGGCCGGAGCACTTGGGGCAGGCGACGTTGACCCACTCCTCCGCGCTCGCCAGCGGGGAGACCCCCTTGGGCGCCAGCGCCTCGCCGCGCATGTCGGGCAGCGTCACCGGGAGCTGGTCGTCGGGGACCGGGACCTCGCCGCAGTCGGGGCAGTGGATGATCGGAATCGGGGTGCCCCAGAACCGCTGCCGCGACAGCAGCCAGTCACGCAGCCGGAAGTTGACCGTAGCCCTGCCGGTGCCCCGCTCGCCCAGGATCTCGATGATCTTCTGGATCGCCTCGACCTTGGACAGACCGTCCAACGGCCCGGAGTTCACCAGCGTGCCCTCGCCGGGCGTGGCGACGCCGGTCTCTCCCGGGTCGGCCAGGCCGGTATGCACGACGACCTTGACCGGCAGACCGAACTTCCGCGCGAAGTCGAGGTCGCGCTGGTCGTGCGCGGGCACGGCCATGATCGCGCCGTGGCCGTAGTCGGACAGCACGTAGTCGGCCGCCCAGACCGGGATGCGCTCGCCGTTGACCGGGTTGATCGCGTAGATGCCCAGGAAGACGCCGGTCTTCTCCTTCTCCGTGGACAGCCGCTCGATGTCCGACAGCTTGGCGACCTGCGCCTTGTAGGCGGCCAGCGCCTCCCGCTGCTCCGGCGCGACGATCTCCTCGGCCAGCGCGGCGTCCGGGGCGACCACGAAGAAGGTGGCGCCGTACAGCGTGTCGGGCCGGGTGGTGTAGACGGTGACCGGCTCGTCGCGGCCCTCGATCTGGAACTGGACGTCCGCACCCGTGGAGCGGCCGATCCAGTTGCGCTGCATGGTCAGCACCCGCTCGGGCCAGCCGCCCTCAAGCTGCGCCATGTCGTCGACCAACCGGTCGGCATAGTCGGTGATCTTGAAGTACCACTGGGTCAGCTCGCGGCGGACCACCTCGGCGTCGCAGCGCTCGCACCGCCCGGCGACGACCTGCTCGTTGGCCAGCACGGTCTGGTCGACCGGGCACCAGTTCACCAGGCCACCGTTGCGGTAGGCCAGCCCGCGCTCGAAGAAGCGGATGAACAGCCACTGGTTCCAGCGGTAGTACTCCGGGTCGCTGGTGTGCAGCCGTCGCGACCAGTCGAACGACACGGCGTACCGCTTGAACGAGTTCGCCTGGGTGTCGATGTTCGCGTACGTCCACTCGGCGGGGTGGGCGTTGCGCCGGATGGCGGCGTTCTCCGCGGGCAGGCCGAAGGAGTCCCACCCGATCGGGTGCAGGACGTTGTAGCCCTTCTGGAACCAGTAGCGGGCCAGGACGTCACCGATGGCGAACACCTCGCCGTGACCCATGTGAAGGTCACCGGAGGGGTAGGGGAACATGTCGAGCATGTACCGGCGCGGCCTGGGGTCCACGGGGCCCTCGACGGCGGCGAAGGTGTCCAACTCCTCCCACCGCGGCAGCCACTTGGCCTGCAGCGCCTGGGGGTCATACACCGGTTCGTCCACTTCCACTCCTCGCCCGGCGGCTGGTACATCAGCTGTCACAGCATCAGATGTTCGGATCCCCGCTCCGCGAGATCCCCGCTCCGGCATGGGGACGCGCCGGCGGCCCGAGATCGCGGGCTGCCCGAACAGGGTGGCGGAGCGCCAATAAAGACTAGCGCAGGCGGCAACCGGATCGCCGACGACCAACCCGGGCTGACGTCGCAAGTCAAGCTACGATACCCGATGGTGACAGATCCGTTGTGACCTCTTATGTCCTATTAGTTTACTGTCTTCGCTGTGGCCGACACCTTCCCGCCGTCGGGCCTGCCGATGCAGGACCCGCCCACCGACCCCTCGGGCGAGCAGTTTCGCGGGGCATTCTCCGGTTTCCCCGCGACACCCCCCGCGTCACATGAGAGCATGCCAGGCACCCCTAATCCGGGCATGATCGCGGGAGGTAGCATGCCGCCGGACCACAGCGAGCCGCAGCGAGCACCCGCGTGGCCCGAGATTCCCCGCTCGGAACCCGGAGGCTCGCCCTTCACGCCCACGGTCCGGTCGTTCATGGCGGCCTCACCCCACTCCGGCCCGGAACAGCTCGGGCCAGGGCGGCATCCGGGGCAGCACGGGTCAGGTCAGCACGGGCCGGGTCAGCACGGGCCAGGACTGGCCGGGGACCCCGACCGCACCGCGCACATCGACCACCAGGGACACGACGGCTACCAGGGACACGACGACCACCAAGCCACCCCCTCCCGGTCACGCCCCCAAACCGGCCAACCGCAATCCGGCCACCGCCAGACTGGCCATCTCCAATCCGGCCATCCCCAATCCGGCCATCCCCGATCCGGCCAACCGCAGGCCGCCCGGCCGCAGGCACCTGCCGGACCGCCGATGCCGTCACCGCCGCCCCCGCCGCCGGATGATCCGTACAAGCCGTTCGTGACGGCGGGTCAGATCAGCGGGCCGAAGACCCCGCCCGCGCACCGGCAGCAGGAGCTGTGGAACACGGTCTTCGGGGAGAACTACGACGCCATCGACGAGTACGAGGACGACGAGGGCGGCCGGCCGGTCTGGCTGTTCGCACTGGGCGGCTCGGTGCTCGTCGCGCTGGTCGGAGTGCTGGTATGGGCGTTCGTCGCCGGCCCGCTCAGCTCGTCCAGCGAGGCCGACGCCGAACCGGCCAAGCCGTCCGCCAAGCCGTCCCCCTCGGTGGTCGCGAAGCCGCAGTCGCGCTTCCCCACCCTGCCGAGGTTCAAGGGCACGGCCTCGCCCGTCAACGGCGCCGTCGCCGACCAGACGGCCCGGATCTCGGTACCCAAGCTCGGCGGAAAGTGGCGGCTCGATCCGGACAACCAGACCGTTCAGACCAAGTACGGCTTCACCGCCAGGCAGTACGTCCCGGGGGTCCCGGGAGAGCAGGAGGCCCAGGTGATGTGGGGCCCGCTGTCGCAGTCGCTGGCCGCGAAGTACACGACACCGGACAAACTCGGCCCGGTGGTCAACGCGGTGGCCAAGTACGCGCGGCAGGCGCTGCTCCCCAGGGGCAACAGGGCCACCAAGATCGCCCAGCAGAAGCTGACGCGCAAGGGCAAGACCGGCCTGCTGTCCGCCTACAAGATCACTTCGGGAGTCGATGAGACGACCATCGTGGTGGCGGCGCTGGACACCGGTGGTGATCTGCCCGCCGTCGTCTACATGGCGGTCCCCGAGTCTCAAAGCGACCTGCTGCCCGACATCAACACGGTCTTCCGGTCGATCCGCCCGACCGGACAGTGAGCGGGGCGGAAGTAGGGCGCGAGTAGGGCGAACCTTTCGGCGAGCTGAGCCGTCCAACACTGCGCTAAAGCCGAAAGGAAGAACTGATGAACTCGCGCATCCTGCCCGGCCTCGCTCTGGCCACCGCACTGACGATCCCCGCGGTGGTCACCCCGGGGGCCGCCCTCGCCGACACCTCCGCTCACACCTCCGCTGCCGGTGCGGTGGCGGCGCCGAAGCCGCTCGCGGGCGTCGCCGTCTACCTGAGCTACGGCAAGGGCTATCCGATCAGCCGCTACGAGCCGGGCAGGGGCTTCACCAAGCTGGGCGGCGCACCTGACACCTTCCAGTTCGCCGCCTCCCCGGACGGCGAGAAACTCGCCTGGATCACGATGGACGGCAGGGTTCACGTCGGATCCGGGCGCTCGGCCAAGGTCGTGGCCAAGGGCGCCGACGCCGGCGCCCCCTGCGCCACGCCGGTCTGGTCGCCCGACTCCGCGCATGTGGCGTACCTGGGCAGGAGCAACGCCGACGCGTCGCCGCTCATGATCGTGAAGGCGGACGGGACGGGTGCCCGCAAGGCGGGCCGGACGCGCGGCGTCTGCCACCTCGCCTGGTCGGGTGGCGGCTGGCGTCTCGCGGGGTACGCCGGGACGACCGAGGGCGTCTACACGCTCGACCTGAAGTCCGGGAGATCCGCGCGGGCCAAGGGCGTCAAGCTGGCCAACCACGTGCAGAGCCTGTCACCCGACGGCAGGAAGGTCGTGGTGCACGCGCTGTCGCCGGCCGCGCCCGGGGGCGACGGGGTCTGGCCGACGGCCTTCAACCCGACGATCTTCGACACCGTCACCGGCCGGCGCGTGCCCATCCCCGTCAGGGGAACCAAGCTGGGCGCGTTCTACCTGGAGGACGGCCGCCTGGTGGTCCGCGTCGCCGGCCGCGCGCACAACACGCTGGTCGTGCTCGA
Organism: Sphaerimonospora cavernae; assembly: GCF_042435035.1. Classification (NCBI taxonomy): domain Bacteria; kingdom Bacillati; phylum Actinomycetota; class Actinomycetes; order Streptosporangiales; family Streptosporangiaceae; genus Sphaerimonospora; species Sphaerimonospora cavernae. The sequence goes on along the minus strand of NZ_JBHMQT010000005.1, from coordinate 6,404 downwards.
CTCCGCCGGAAGGGAGCTGCAGCGGCTCGCCGAGCCTGCTCGGGCACGGAGACTCGGCCTACTCCAGATCGTTAAGTGACTTGCATCACAGAGTGTGATACCTACCGGTAGGTATGGGCCATCGGCACATAGCACCGGAATACGGGTCTGCCGAACAGCGAACCCGAAAATCGAAAACGAGGAGGGGCAGATGCTGAACCTGTCCGTCGTGCTGGAGGACAGCGCCAGGGAGCACCCTGACCACACGGCCGTCGTCTACGGAGACCTGCGCCTGCCCTACTCCCTCGTCGATTCCATGGCCAACCAGGTCGCGAACCTACTGGTCTCACGCGGGATCGGCCGCGGCGACAAGGTCGCGCTGGCCTGCCCCAACCTGCCGTACTTCCCGTTCGTCTACTTCGGGATCCTCAAGGCGGGGGCGATCGTCGTCCCGCTCAACGTGCTGCTCCAGACCCGGGAGATCACCTACCACCTGGACGACTCCGAGGCGAAGGCGTTCTTCTGCTTCGAGGGCACGCCGGAGCTACCGCTCGGCGAACGCGGACGGGAGGGCTTCGAGGGGGCGGCGGGCGCCGAGCACTTCTTCGTGCTGCCCGCGACCCCGCTCGCGACCGAGTCCCCGTACGGCGAGAGCGTGTGGGCGGCGCTCGACGGCATGCCGGGGACGTTCGAGACCGCGGCGACCTCGGCGGAGGACACGGCGGTGATCCTCTACACCAGCGGAACCACCGGGCAGCCCAAGGGGGCCAAGCTCAGCCACCAGAACATGCTGATCAACGCGATGGTCAGCGATGAGATGTTCCCCAGTCACGAGCGGAACGTCTACCTCGCCACGCTGCCGCTGTTCCACTCGTTCGGGCAGACCGTGGTCATGAACACCGGGTTCCGGCGGCACGCGACCGTGGTTCTGATGCCGCGGTTCGAGCCGGCCGCGGCACTCGAACTCATGACCAGGGAGAACGTCACGTCGTTCGCGGGGGTGCCCACCATGTACTGGGCCATGCTCACCGCGGTACGCACCGGGCAGGGCGACGTGCCGAAGTCCCTGGTCACCGCGGTATCCGGTGGTTCCGCGCTGCCGGTGGAGGTGCTCAAGGACTTCTCCGCGACTTTCGGCGTCGGCATCCTGGAGGGCTACGGGCTGTCGGAGACCGCACCGGTGGCCTCGTTCAACCAGCCGGGCAGGCCCGCCAAGGCCGGCTCGATCGGCACTCCGATCTGGGGCGTGGAGATGCGGCTCGTCGACGCCGACTGGAACACGGTCGACGACATCGGCGAGATCGCCATCCGCGGGCACAACATCATGAAGGGCTACTACAACCGTCCGGAGGCGACGGCCGAGGTCATGCGGGACGGCTGGTTCCGCACGGGCGACATCGCCCGCCGCGACGAGGACGGCTACTACTACATCGTCGACCGGGCCAAGGACATGATCATCCGAGGGGGTTTCAACGTCTACCCTCGAGAGATCGAGGAGGTCCTGATGACCCACCCGGCGGTCTCACTCGCCGCGGTCGTCGGTGTCCCCCACGACTCCCACGGCGAGGAGATCAAGGCGTACGTCATCCGCGGCCCGCAGGCCTCCGTCTCCGAGGAGGAGCTGGTGGCCTGGTGCCGGGAGAACATGGCGGCCTACAAGTACCCGCGGATCGTCGAGTTCCGCGACGCCCTGCCGATGACCGCCACCGGAAAGATCCTCAAGCGCGAGCTGCGGTAGGACGGCCGTCAGGGCCAGCCGAGGGACGGGCGCAGCGGAACCTGTGACCGTCCCTCGTCGTCGAGCCTGACCCCGAGCACCTGGTGGAGCTGCACCTTGTTGCGCTCGAACCCGACCACGCAACCGGCCATGTAGAGCCGCCAGACCCGGGCGGTGCCCTGGCCGACCTCCTCGACCGCCTCGTCCCAGTGCTCGTCGAGGTTCTCGCACCACTCGCGCAGGGTCAGCGAGTAGTGCTCGCGCAGGTCCTCCTGGTGACGGATCTCGAAACCGATGTCCTCCATCTGGCGGATCAGGTGGCCGACGGACTCCAGCTCGCCGTCCGGGAAGACGTACTTGTTGATGAAGCCGCCCTTGTTGAAGGTCTTCTCGGTGCCGGTCGGGCGGGTGATGCAGTGGTTGAGCAGCCGCCCGCCCGGCCTGAGCCTGCCGTACAGGAAGGAGAAGTAGGACGGCAGGTTGTCCTTGCCGATGTGCTCGGTGAGGCCGATCGAGCTCACCCGGTCGAAGTCCGTCTCGGGCACGTCGCGGTAGTCCATGTGGCGGACCTCGGCGAGGTCGGACAGCCCGGCCTCGGCGATCGCCTTCTGCGCCCACTCGGCCTGTTGCCGGGAGAGCGTGACGCCCAGGGCCTTCACGCCGTACTCCTTGGCCGCGTGCATGACCATGCCGCCCCAGCCGCAGCCGACGTCGAGCAGCCGCATCCCCGGCTGGAGGTCCAGCTTCTTGGCCACCAAATCAAACTTGGTGTACTGCGCCTCCTCCAGCGTGGAGTCCTGTCCCGGAAAGACCGCGCAGGTGTACGCCATAGAGGGGCCGAGGACCCACTCGTAGAACCGGTTGGAGACGTCGTAGTGGTGTTGGATCACCTCGGCGTCGCGCTGCTTCGCATGGCGGCTGCCCAGTTTCGCCAGGGTGCTCTGCCGCATCTCCTGTGGCGGCGGCTGGACGCGCATCATCAGCGGCTTGATGCCGAGCGACCGGACCGCGTCGATCTTCGCGCGCAGCGGCAGGTCGTTCAACGTCAGCGACCACATGCGGTCGAGCAGGGTGTACGTGTCGCCGTGGATATCGATGTGCCCGGCGATGTAAGCCCGGGCCAGGCCGAGCTCTCCCGGCGCCTGCGCCAGGTAGGCCACCGCGGCGGGGGTCTTCACCTCGATCGTGACGTCGGCGTCCGCCGGGCCCGTCGCACTGCCGTCATAGGCGGTCAGGCGAATGCCCGTATCGGCACCGACGATCTTCTCGAAGATCTTCGCAAGAGACAATCTGCACCTCTCCCGGCTGTTGGGGTCCCGGCTGTCGCGTTACCGCCTATCTACCCCGGACGCACTTGTCATACAGGTCGAGCAGCCGCTCGCCCGGGTCGTACGCGCGCTTGACGGGCCAGTAGGCATCCCCGTTGTACAGCCGCCAGAACTCCTCCCGTTCGTAGAACGAGGTCGAGTACAGCGACTTGTGGCCGTCGAGCCGGTGTACGGCATGCTCGATCAGTCGGTTGTAGTAGCCGTCGAACTGGCCACGCGGCAACGGGACCATGCCCCAGAAGCCGAAGTTGACGTAGAGGCGGCCCGGCTCCAGCGGATACAGCGACCATTCGGTCGCGGCCTTGAGCGGGCACATCCACACCGGCTTCATGCCGACCTGACGATGGAAGAAGTCGAGGAACTCCGCGCCCCGCTCAACCGGCACCTCCACGTCCTGGATGACCGACTCCTGCACGGGGTTGCCGCGCCAGCGGTCGACGCGGGCGGTGAGGCCGTGCCGCTGGTCGAGCCCCACGAGCCTGCGGTAGACGTCCGAGCGGAGCCATCGGCGCGGCACCAGCGAGCGGACCAGCGGCTGCTGCACGCCGAATGCACGCGAGCACCAGAACCAGTCGGTGTCCCATCGCCACAGGTAGTCGCGGATGGTCAGCCAGTCGCGGGAGCGGTTGCGGATCGACTGGTAGTAGATCCGCATGCCGGTGTAGTCGGAGGTGTAGGGCGCGCGGTCCGAGAACGTGCCAACGGTGACGTACATCTCGTTCGGCCCGAAGTATGTGCCGTCGACGAAGTCGACCGGCTCGCCGTCGTGCACCCGGCTCTCACAGATCTCGTGCATGGTCAGCATGCACTTGTCCGCATCGGCGAACCGGATGTGGGTCAACCGTACGAACGGCTTGACCGGGAGCAGCTTGATGCGGATCCGCAGGGCGTAGCCGAGCGTGCCGTAGGAGTTGGGGAAGGCGCGGAAAAGGTCGGCGTGCTCGCCCTCGGCCCGCGCCACGACGACACGGCCGTCGCCGGTGAGGATCTCCAGTTCCTCGACGGACTCGTGCGGCAGGCCGCGGGCGAAGCTGGTCGACTCGATGCCGAGGCCGGTGACCGCGCCACCCAGCGTGATCGTCTTGAGCTGCGGCACCACGTACGGCATGAGCCCGTACGGCAGGGTCGCGTCGACCAGGTTCTCGTACGTGGTCATCCCCTGGACCTCGGCCGTCATGCTCTCGGGATCGACCTGGATCACCTGGTCGAGGTCACGGGCGGACAGCGCGGCCGTCTTCGTGGGCGTGCGGAAGCGGAACAGGTTCGTGGTGGCCTTGGCGAGGCGGGGCGCGGCATCCTGCGGGATGGCCGCGTAGGACTCCCTGATCTGCTCGACTGCCTTCGTATGGGCGGTCATACTGGCCGTGCGGTCTGGCATGGAACCACCCCCTGGATCGCGAGATCGCCTCTTGAACGCTATCCCCCGAGAACTTCGCAGACCAGAGCTGACACGTTACGCCCGTGAAAACTCTCCGGCATCGCCTGCGAAGCAGGGGGATCCGGGTGATCGTATCTCTTTTCGACTCGCCCGCCGATACCGGGCCCCGATCTACAGACCCGATCACCGGGATTCGTGCGACTCAGGCCGACCGAAGCATGTTCTACTGGGCGCGTTGAAACACGACCTGGAGCGACCGAGCGCGGAGGACATCATGGAAGAGCCCCGGAGGGGTCCGCTGGCCGGGGTGCGGGTGCTGGAACTGGCCGGCCTGGCGCCCGGGCCGTTCGCCGGCATGATGCTGGCCGACCACGGCGCGCAGGTGCTGCGGATCGACCGGGTCGGGGCGGTCGACGACAGGCCCCGCCGGGACGTCATGGACCGCGGCAAGCGCACGATCGGGCTCGACCTGAAGTCACCCGAGGGCGTCGCGGCCTTCAAGAAGCTGGCCGCCGGGGCCGACGTGGTGATCGAGGTGTTCCGGCCGGGCGTCGCCGAACGGCTGGGGATCGGCCCGGCCGACCTGCACACGGTGAACGAGCGGCTGATCTACGGCCGGATGACCGGCTGGGGTCAGCGGGGGCCGCTCGCGCCGGCCGCCGGGCACGACATCGACTACATCGCGGTCTCCGGGGTCCTGTCGCTGCTGGGCCGGGCGGGCGGCAAGCCCACTCCGCCCATCAACATCCTCGGCGACTTCGCCGGCGGGGGCCTCATGCTGGCCTACGGCGTGCTGCTCGCCCTGTTCGAACGCGAGCGCACCGGGCGAGGCCAGGTGATCGACGCCGCGATGGTGGACGGCGCCGCACTCCTGTTCGCGATGTTCTACGCGGGCGTGGCCGGCGGCCACTGGGGGCCGCGCGGGACCAACCTGCTGGACACCGGTGCGCCGATGTACGACACGTACGAGACGGCCGACGGGGGGTTCCTCGCGGTCGGGCCGCTGGAGCCGCGGTTCTGGACGGAGATGCTCGACCGGATGGGTCGGCTGGTGGACATGACGGATCTGCCGAACCGGGACGACCCGGCGAACTGGCCGAAGCTGCGCGAACGGCTCACCTCGGCCTTCCGGTCCAGAACCCGGGCCGAGTGGGAGCAGGTCTTCGAGGGCTCGGACGCCTGCGTCTTCCCCGTCCTGGACATGAACGAGGCCGCGGCGCATCCGCACAACCGGGCGCGGGAGACGTTCCTGGAGATCGGCGGCGTCCTGCAGCCGGCCCCGGCACCGCGCCTGCTCGGCAGTGAACGACAGGGGGGACACGGAGACCGTCTGGCCCCGGCCATCCGGCTCCACGACCTGACCGAGTGGGGCCTGCCGGACGATGAGGCCGAGGCACTGCGCACGGCCGGAGTGCTGGCCTGATCAGGATCCTCGGTCAGGATGCCGGGTCGGGATTTCGGGTCAGGATTCTCAGAAAGACGGCAGGACCGCGACGTAGATGTCGACACCCCCGGGATGATGCACCTCGAGGTCGGTGGTGTGGGCGCGGGCGGGGGTGCCGCCCGACTCCGTGTGCTTCCACACCTGCTGCCACGTCTCGAGCAGCGCACCCGGCATCGGGCCGCGTGCCTCGAACAGCATGGCCGGCACGCCGGGGACCCGCACGGCGACCATGCCCTCGGGCAGCCGCGCCGCCGTGCGCACGGCGATGCCGACGATCTGGGTGTACGCCCCGTGGTGGTCGCTCTCGTAGTCGGTCAGCACCGCGTAGAGGTGCTCGTCAACCCGGCCCGGCACGTGTGCGAACGCTCCCGCGGCCCCCGCCCGCGCCCACAGTCCCGGCAACTGGGCGCGGGCCGGGTCGGCCTCAGCGACGTTGGTCGTCCGTACGGCATAGCCGACGACGAGCACCTCCGCCCGGTCAACGATGATCACGGTTTCTCCTAATGAGTGTTAGAGAGTCGCCATCCGGCAGACTCGGGACTGGTAGCCACCGGTAGG